>CAYLLD010000085.1:0-12238 GCA_964384315.1 uncultured Rhodobacterales bacterium
CCCCGCCTCGCCGCAGCCCTTGACCCCAAGCGGGTTCGAGGGGCTGGGCACCGAATTATGACTGACATCAAAATTCGGCAGATCATCGGCGCGCGGCATGCAGTAATCCATGAACGAGGCGGTCAAAAGCTGGCCGTCCTCGTCATAAATCGCCTTTTCAAGCAGGGCCTGCCCGACACCTTGGGCGATGCCGCCATGCACCTGACCCTCAACGATCATCGGATTGATCAGCGTGCCAAAATCATCGGTAGCGGTGAATTTGCAAATCTCCGTGACCCCCGTTTCAGGGTCGACCTCGACCTCGACGATGTGACACCCCGCCGGAAAAGAAAAGTTCGACGGGTCGTAAAACGCGCCTTCCTTCAGCCCCGGCTCCATGTCTTCGGGCAGGTTGTGGGCGGTATAGGCGGCCAGCCCAACCTCGTGCCAGCCCATGGCTTTATTAGTGCCCTTGATCTTGACCTCACCGCCTTCGCAGTAAACATCTGCCTCGCTTGCCTCTAGCACATGGGCCACGATTTTGCGGACCTTGGTCTCGACCTTATCGCAGGCCTTCGAGATCGCCGAGAGCCCCACGGGCCCCGAGCGCGAGCCATAGGTGCCCATGCCCATCTGGACCTTATCCGTGTCGCCGTGGACGATCTGGATGTTATCAATCGGCAGATCAAAGCGCTCGGCCACCACCTGCGCAAAGGCCGTCTCATGGCCTTGGCCGTGGCTGTGCGAACCGGTCAGAACCTCGATGGTGCCCACAGGGTTCACCCGCACTTCGGCGGATTCCCACAGGCCCACACCGGCCCCAAGGCTGCCAACCGCCGCCGAAGGGGCAATGCCGCAGGCCTCGACGTAGGTGGAATAGCCGATCCCGCGCAGCTTGCCCTTGGCCTCAGAGGCCGCGCGCCGCGCCGCAAAGCCCGCCACATCCGCCGCCTTGCTGGCCTGTTCCAGATGACCCGGAAAATCACCGCAATCGTAGTTCATGATCACGGGGGTTTGGTGCGGGAAGCTCTGGATAAAGTTGCGCCGCCGCAATTCGCCGGGGTCCATTCCCATTTCCCGCGCCGCCTTTTCCATGATCCGCTCGATCAGGAAACAGGCCTCGGGCCGCCCCGCACCGCGATAGGCATCCACCGGCGCGGTATTGGTATAAACCGCGCGCACATTGGCGTGGATCGCGGGCATGTCGTATTGCCCAGCCAGAAGCGTGGCGTAGAGATAGGTCGGCACCGCCGAGGAGAACAGCGACATGTAAGCGCCAAGGTTCGCGATGGTATCGACCTTAAAGCCGGTGATTTTACCGCCCTCGTCAAAGCCGATCTGCGCCGTGGTCACATGGTCGCGGCCATGGGCATCGGTCAGGAAAGCCTCGGTGCGGGTCGATGTCCATTTCACCGAGCGCTTGGTTTTCATTGAGGCCCAGAGGCAGACAATCTCTTCGGGATAGATATAAATTTTTGAGCCGAAGCCACCGCCCACATCCGGCGCGATGACCCGCAGCTTATGCTCGGGGGCGACCTGATAAAACGCGCTAAGCACCAGCCGCGCCACATGGGGATTTTGCGAGGTGGTATAGAGCGTGTAGTGATCCTCGGCGGCGTCATAACTGGCCACAGCCGCGCGGGGCTCCATCGGGTTGGGGCTGAGGCGGTTATTGCTCAGTTCAATCGAAGTGACGTGTTTTGCCGCCTTGATCCCCGCATCCGTGGCGGCACCATCGCCGATTTCCCAATCGAAAATCAGATTGCTTGGCGCGTTTTCATGGACCTGCGCGGCCCCTGCGGAAAGCGCCTGATCGGCGGCGACAACGGCGGGCAACTCTTGGTAGGTGACATCCACCGCCTCGGCGGCATTGCGGGCCACCTTTTCGCTATCGGCAATCACAACCGCAACCGCATCGCCGACATAGCGGGTTTTCTCGGTCGCCAGCGCAGACCATGCGCCCATGTTCATCGGCGAGCCGTCCTTTGAGTTAATCGCCCAGCCGCAAATCAGGTTGCCGATCCCATCGCCGGTTAGCTCGGCCCCGTTCAGGACCGCCAAAACGCCCTCCATTGCCTCGGCGGCGGCGCTGTCGATCTTGGTCACCTTCGCATGGGCATAGGGGCTGCGCACGAACACGGCATAGGCTTGGTTCTCGTGGCGCACATCGTCGGTGTAGCGGCCCTTGCCGGTGGTGAAACGCTTGTCTTCCTTCCGCTTAACGCGGGCTCCGATTCCTTCGGTCATCTGGTCTCTCCCGCTTACATTTTTGTGCTGGCGTCAGCGATTGATGCGACGATGTTGTGATAGCCGGTGCAGCGGCAAATATTGCCCTCAAGCTCGCGCCGGATCGCCGCCTCATCCAGAGGCTTGTTCGAGGCTTTGTAGCGCTCGACCATATCAATCCCCGCCATAATCATCCCCGGCGTGCAAAAGCCGCATTGCAGACCGTGATTGTCATTAAAGGCCTGTTGCATCGGGTGCAGCGCGCCATTGGCGATCCCCTCGATGGTCTGGATGGTCGCGCCCTCGGCTTCAACCGCCAGCATGGTGCAGGATTTCACCGCCTTGCCGTTCACATGGACCGTGCAGGCGCCGCATTGGCTGGTGTCGCAGCCCACATGGGTGCCCGTCAGCCGCAGATTTTCGCGTAGATGTTCCACAAGCAAGGTCTCATCAGACACCTCATGGGTCGCAACGGCACCATTCACCGTTATCGAAAGTTTCGTCACAGTCAGTCCTCCCAGTTAGATCGCCTTTGGCGTTATTATCTGCACGGGGTGGCGCTGGTTGGTCTGGGGCGTGTCTTAAATCTTTGTCCGCAAAACACCAAGCTACTTAGAAGCCCGCGCGATTTTATACCTGTGAGCATGGCACTCTCGCTTAGCGATAGCAAGTTGCCCATTGGTCTATGGCGCGGTGTCGTTTTTCAACTTGTAGGTGTTTGGGGGAAGGCCTTGGAAGGTGCAGCCCCCCGCGAAAAGGAGGGGGGCTGCATGGGTAGACGCTAGATCTTAGATGCTAGATTACTTCGGCAATTCGCCGGTGATGCCTTCGACATAGAAATCCATGCCCAAAAGCGTACCATCGTCCGCCGTCTCGCCCGCGCCCAGCCAATCCGAGCCGTCTTGCTTTTTCACAGGACCAGTAAAGCTGTGGATCGCGCCTGCCATGATGCCCTCTTTGATCGCCATGGCCGAGGCCTGAACCTCTGCGGGGATTTTATCCGAGAAGCTGCCGATTTCGACCATGCCCGGTTTGATCCCATCCCAAACATCGACCTGCTCCCATGTGCCATCAAGCACGGCTTGGGTGCGCGCCACATAGTAAGGCGCCCAGTCGTCGATGATCGAGGAGAGCCGCGCGTCGGGGCCGAATTGCGCCATATCCGAGGCCTGACCAAAGGCGTAAACCTCGTTGCCCTCAACGCTGTCTTCCCAAGTTTCCTGCGCGATGGTCATGGCTGCGGGGCTATCCGTGTGCTGCATGATCACGTCGACGCCTTGCTCGATCAGCGCGCTGGCCGCATCCGCCTCTTTGCCGGGGTCAAACCACGTGTTCACCCAGACGATCTTGAACTCGACATCGGGGTTCACCGCCTTGGCCGCCAGATAGGCCGAGTTGATGCCGCGCACCACCTCGGGGATCGGGAATGAGGCGATATAGCCGACTTGGTTACTTTCGGTCATATGCCCCGCGATGTGGCCAATGATGGTCCGGCCTTCGTAAAACCGCGCCGAGTAAGTCGAGACATTATCCGTGCCGCGCTTATAGCCCGTGGCGTGCTCAAACTTCACATCGGGGAACTGCGCCGCAACTTTGTTGGTCGGGTTCATATAGCCAAACGAGGTCGTAAAGATCAGGTCGTGGCCCGATTGCGCCATCTGGCGGATCACGCGCTCGGCGTCAGGGCCCTCGGGTACGCTTTCCACAAAGGTGGTCTCAACCGCGTCGCCAAAAGCCGCCTCAACCGCTTCACGGCCGATGTTATGCTCATAGGTCCAGCCAAAATCGCCGATGGGCCCGACATAGACGAACCCGACCTTGGCCGTGTCTTGCTGGGCCATTGCGCCGGTTGCGCCGCCTAGCATCACCGCTGCTGCGGCAATCGCTTGTTTGAATTGCATCTTGTTCTCCTTTTACGTGTCAATTTCTATCCCGGCTTGTTTCGCTTTAACGAAGCGGATCGCTCAGCCGGTCTTCTCAAAAATCTTGCCCAAACTTGCGGGGGCGTTGGCCACAGCTTTGCGCCGGTCAGAGGATATGATGACCAGCACCAGAATTGTAACCAGAAAGGGCACCATCGAGAGATACTGCGATTGGATCGGCACCCCAAGTGCTTGCAGATTGAGCTGCATAATCGTCAGGCCGCCGAAAAGATAGGCACCCACGAGCAAGCGCCACGGCTTCCAACTGGCGAAAACCACGATGGCCAGAGCGATCCAACCGGCCCCAGCGGTCATGCCCTCGGTCCATTGCGGCACGCGGATCAGGCTCAGGTAAGCGCCGCCAACCCCCGCCATCGCGCCGCCAAACATGATCGCGAGAATGCGAATGCGGATGACCTTGTAGCCCAAAGCATGGGCCGCGTCGTGATCCTCGCCCACAGCGCGCAGCACCAGCCCGCCCTTGGTGCGTTTGAGATACCACGCCACAGCGGCCACCAGCGCAAGCGAGACGGGGATCATATAGTCGATGGTCACAGGGGTTTGCGAAAACCACGGGATTTCCATTGCCGGGAATTTCGGCGGTTTGATCCCAGCATAGCCCTGACCGATCAGCGCCGCGAGGCCGAGGCCGAACATGGTCAGCCCCAAGCCCGTAGCCACATGGTTCGACAAGAGGATCTGCGTCAAAAACCCGAAAATCACGCTGATTGCGGCCCCTCCGAGCGCGCCGCCCAGAATGCCCAGAAACGGATTGCCGGTCTCAACCGCAACCGCAAAGCCGCAAATCGCCCCGATGATCATCATGCCCTCGACGCCTAGGTTCAGGACGCCGGAGCGCTCCACCACCAACTCACCCAACGCCGCCAGCAAGAGCGGGGTGGCGGCGGTCATGATCGAGGCGATGAGTAGCGCGGGTGAGAGCTGGGTGAAATCCATCAAAAAGCCCTCCGCCGCGGCGCAATGCGGTAGTTCACGAACATATCCGCGCCCAAGAGGAAAAACAGCAAGAGCCCTTGAAAGACGCTGATCGCGGCGGCGGGTAAGCCGATGGCGAATTGCGCGGTCTCGCCGCCGTTATACGTGAGCGCAAGCAGCAGCCCCGCCAGCAAAATGCCGATGGGATGCAGCCGCCCCAAAAACGCGACGATGATTGCGGTGAACCCGTAGCCCACGGGCAGGGAGGGCACCAGTTGGCCCACAGGCCCCGAGGCCTCGAAAAGCCCCGCCATGCCCGCAAGCGCCCCCGAAATCCCGAGGCAAATTGCGACGATGGCATTGGGGCTGACCCCTGCAAAGCGTGCGGCCCTTGGGGCGTCGCCGATCAGCTTGATGTGGAACCCCAAGACGTGCCGCTCCATCATCACATAGGCGGCGATGACGGCGCCGAGCGCGACGATGATCCCCACGTGAACGCGGCTGCCGGGCCAGATGATCGGCAGCACGGCGCTGTCGTGAAACAGGCGGCTTTCGGGAAAGTTGAACCCGTCCGGATCGCGCAACGGCCCCGAGACCAGCGCCGACAGCAGGAAGGTGGCGACATAGACCAGCATCAGGCTGACGAGGATTTCGTTGGTGTTGAAGCGGATGCGCAGGATCGCGGGGATCATCGCCCAAGCAAAGCCGCCCAAGGCACCGGCCAGGGTCATCAGGGGCAAAAGCCAGACACCGTTCACGCCATAAAACGCGAGGCCGACGGCGCTGCCGGTGATGGCCCCGATGATGAATTGCCCCTCGGCGCCGATATTCCAGACCCCTGCGCGAAACCCGATGGACAGGCCGATGGCGATCAGCACCAAAGGCGCGGCTTTGACCAGCAATTCCGTGCGCGAATAAGGATCAAGCAGCGGGTCGAGGAAAATCACGCGGATCGCCTCGAAGGGGTTTTTGCCAAGGGCCATGAAAACAGCCCCGCCCACGATCATGGTCAGAACCACGGCGATGATTGGCGTGAGGCCGCGCATCAGCGGCGAGGGGGCGGGGCGTCGTTCAAGCCTGAACATGCTGTGCCTCCATCTCGCCTTCCATTTTGCGCCCGATGGCCTCGACAGAGAGCTGCCCTGATGGCGCCGGCTGCGACAAACGCCCCCCCGAGAGGATCGCGATTGTGTTCGAGATTTCCATCAACTCATCCAGATCCTGCGAGATCACCACAACCCCCGAGCCTGCATCCGCCAAAGCCCGCAGCGCGTCGCGAATATGGGCCGCCGCCGCCGCGTCCACGCCCCAAGTCGGCTGATTGACCACCAAAAGGCGGGGCTTTTGCAAAATCTCGCGGCCAATGACAAATTTCTGGAGATTGCCCCCCGAGAGCGCCCGCGCGGCCTGATCCGGCCCCGAGGTGCGCACGTCGAATTCGCGGATCACCGCGCCTGCGTAATGGGTGGCGCTGTCGTGGCGGATAAAGCCCTGACTGGTCAGCCGCTGCCGCGTGCGGGCGGTCAAAAAGGCGTTTTGCGCCAGCGACATATCGGGGGCAGCAGCATGGCCGAGCCGCTCTTCGGGACCGGCCAAAAGGCCCAATCCGCGGCGCGCGTTGATCCCCAGATCGATCACGTCGCGGCCATTGAGCCAGATTATCCCGCTTGCGGCGCGCTCACCGCTTAGGGCGGCCAAAAGCTCTTCTTGGCCGTTGCCCGCCACGCCGCCGATCCCGAGAATTTCATGGGCGCGCACGTCGAAATTGATGTTTTTCAGCTCAACGCCGAACTGACTGGCCGCAGGCATCGCGAGGCCGCGCACTTCGAGCACTGCTTTTCCCGGCACCTTGGCGCGCACCGCTGGCATCCGCAAGCTGGCACCGATCATCATCTCGGCCAAGCTGCGCGGGGTTTCTTTGGCGGGGGTGCAGGTGGCGACCAATTTGCCGCCGCGCAGGATCGTCGCGCGGTCGCAGATCGCTTGGATTTCCGAGAGTTTATGGCTGATGTAAAGCACGCTCACGCCTTGGGCGCGCAGCTTGTTCAGCGCATCAAAGAGCATCTCCGCCTCGCGCGGGGTCAACACCGAGGTCGGCTCATCCATGATCAAGAGGCGCGGATTTTGCAAAAGCGCGCGGATGATCTCGACCCGCTGCCGCTCTCCGGCGGAAAGATCGCCCACGCGCCGCTCTGGATCGATCGGCAGGCCGTAATTTTGCGACACTTCGGCGATCTGCCGTGTCAGGGCCGCGCGGGCAGGGGGACGGTCCATGCCAAGCTCGATGTTTTGGGCCACACTAAGGGGCTCAAAGAGCGAGAAATGCTGAAAGACCATCGCGACACCAGCGCGGCGGGCGTCCGAGGGATTACGCGGCTGATAAAGCGCGCCGTCCAAGACCATGGCACCGGCGTCGGGCTTCACCAACCCATAGATCATCTTGACGAGGGTCGATTTGCCCGCGCCGTTTTCCCCCAGCAATGCGTGGATTTCGCCCTTATCCACCACGAAAGACACAGCGTCATTGGCCACCACGGAGGGGTAGGCTTTGGTCAGGCTTTTGATATCAAGCAAAATGGACACGGGTGCGTGTTGTCCCCAACAGATTCCCTTTTTCGCCACGATGCACCAAAGCGCGTGGCGAATAAAGCGGTTTGAGCGCGCTGGTCACAGGGCGCTAATACTCTTCGACCATGGACACGCCGGGGATGTGTTTGATCGCGCCGCGTACCTCGGGGCTGACCGGATAAGGCTCGGGCAGGGCAATTTCGACCTCACCGGGCAATTCGGGGTGGATCAGCACCAGATTGACCGGTCCGGGGCGGATGCGGCCACGAGTTTGCGCGCAGGCCTCAAGCCGTGTTGAAACCGAGGCAATCGCCGCTTGATCGTTGAGGTAGATTTTCAGCCCCGAAGGCGCCGCGCCTGCCACCGCCGCCTCGACGGGCTGCGCCGCGCGGGCCAAAAGCTTGAGCTGGTCGCTTTCCATCGTGGCCTCAACGCTCAGGACCACATTGGTGCCCGGCTCCAGCAAATCCCGCGCCGCCTCTAGGGTGTCGGAAAACACCGTGACCTCGTAAAGCCCCGTGGGATCGGACAGCTCGACAAAGGCAAAGCGGTTGCCGCGCGCGGATTTGCGCTCCTGCTTTTTGGTCACAGTGCCCGCAAGTTTCGCCGCGCAAGCCCCCTGCGCCGTCCGCGCGGTCAACTCGTCGAGGGTCATGACCCGCTGGCGTTTCAGCGCGCCTTGATAGTCGTCAAGCGGGTGGCCCGAGAGGTAAAACCCGACCGCCATATGCTCTTGCGCGAGGCGTTCGGTGGGCAGCCAATCCTCGGGCTCATCGATGCGCGGGGGCGGCAGATCAGCGCCGCCTTCGCCAAAGAGCGAGACCTGCGCCGAGGATTTGTCATCGTGACAGGCCGCTGAATATCCCACCAGCTTATCCACTGCGCGCAGCATCTTGGCGCGGTTGCTGTCCAGCTCGTCAAAGGCACCGGCGCGCGCCAGCATCTCCATCGGGCGCTTGCCCACGCGCTTTAGATCGACGCGCTGGGCAAAATCGAAAATATCCGAGAACGGGCCAGCCTCGCGGGCCTCTTCGATCAGGCGCATCGCCTCAACCCCGACGTTTTTCAGCGCGCCAAGGGCATAGGCGATTTTGCCATCGGTTACCGAGAACATCGCCGCCGCACGGTTCACGCAAGGGGGGATCAACCCGATTTCGAGCCGGTCGACCTCTTGTTTATAGACGTTCAGCTTGTCGGTCAGATGCAGGTCGCAATTCATCACACCGGCCATGAATTCCACCGGATGGTTCGCCTTGAGCCAAGCGGTTTGGTAGCTGACCACCGCATAGGCCGCCGCGTGGGATTTGTTAAAGCCGTAGTTCGCGAATTTATCGAGGAGGTTCCAAACCTCGGTCGCCTTGGCCGCAGGCACCTCGTTGTCCTTCGCGCCTTGGATGAAGATCGGCTTTTCCTCATCCATCGCCGCCTGAATTTTCTTACCCATGGCCCGCCGCAGCTTATCCGCGCCGCCCAGCGTGTAACCGGCCATCTTTCGCGCGATCTCCATCACCTGTTCTTGGTAGACAATGATGCCTTGGGTCTCGTCGAGGATCGGGTCGATCAGCGGGTGGATGCCCTCGCGGTCCTCAAGGCCGTTTTTGACCTTACAAAACTTCGGGATATTCTCCATCGGACCGGGACGATAGAGCGCCACCAGCGCGATGATATCCTCGATGCAATCGGGCTTCATCTGGCGCAGGGCGTCGCGCATGCCTGAGCTTTCCACCTGAAACACCGCCACCGTCTCGGCGGAGGCATAGACCTCATAGGCCCCCGCATCATCCAGCGGGATCGCGCCGATATCGATCTCGATGCCGCGCGGTTTCAGCAGATCGAGGGCGTTTTGGATCACCGTCAGTGTCTTTAGGCCCAGAAAATCGAATTTCACCAGCCCCGCCGCCTCAACCCATTTCATGTTGAACTGGGTGGCGGGCATGTCCGAGCGCGGGTCTTGGTAGAGCGGCACCAGCTCGTCCAAAGGCCGGTCGCCGATCACAACCCCCGCCGCATGGGTCGAGGCGTTGCGGTAGAGCCCTTCTAGTTTCTGGGCGAAATCCATAAGCCGCGCGACAACCTCTTCGGCGCGGGCCTCCTCGCGCAGACGCGGCTCATCGGCGAGGGCCTTTTCGATGCTCACAGGTTTCACCCCCTCAACGGGGATCATTTTCGAGAGGCGATCGACCTGCCCGTAAGGCATCTGCAAGACCCGCCCCACATCGCGCACCGCCGCCTTGGACAAAAGCGCGCCAAAGGTGATGATCTGGGCGACGCGGTCCGTGCCATAGCGATCCTGCACGTAGGAAATCACCTCTTCGCGGCGATCCATGCAAAAATCGATGTCGAAATCGGGCATCGAGACCCGCTCGGGATTGAGAAACCGCTCAAACAACAGCCCGTAGCGCAGCGGGTCAAGATCGGTGATGGTCAGGGCATAGGCCACGAGGCTGCCCGCCCCCGACCCCCGACCCGGCCCGACGGGAATATTGTGATCCTTGGCCCATTTGATGAAATCCGCAACGATCAGAAAATAGCCCGGAAAGCCCATTTTCTCGATGATCATCAGCTCAAAATCGAGCCGTTCGCGGTAGTCGCTTTCTTCGCCCACAGGCTCAATGGCGGCAAGGCGGGCGGTGAGACCTTCATGGGCCTGACGGCGCAGTTCTTCCACCTCATCCTCGGCAAAACGCGGCAGGATCGGCGCGCGGGTGCGGGGGCGATAGGCGCAGCGCTGGGCGATCTCAACGGTGCGTTCGATGGCCTCGGGCAGATCGGAAAACAGCGCAACCATTTCCTCGGGGCTCTTGAAATAATGCGCGGGGGTCAGGCGGCGGCGCGGCTCTTGCTGATCCACATAAGTGCCGTCGGCGATGCACAAAAGCGCATCATGGGCGTCGTACATACCGGGATTTTCGAAATGCACGTCATTGGTGGCCACGAGGGGCAGGTTTAGGGTGTAGGCCAGCGTGATCAGACCCGCTTCGCTGACGGTCTCGGCGGGGGTGATGGTGCCGGTTTCATCGGGGTGGCGCTGCAGCTCGATGTAAAAGCGCTGGGCAAAGAGCCCCGCCAGATCGCTGGCCAAAGCCTTGGCCGCATCGGTTTTCCCCTCGGCCACCAGCCGCGCCAGAGGCCCTTGCGGCCCACCTGAAAGCGCAATCAGACCTTCGTTGTGCAGGCGCAGGTCATCCATGCCGATATGGGGCAGACGATCGCCGCATTCGAGGTAGTTTTTAGACGTCAGTTTCAGCAGGTTCAGATAACCCGCCTCGTTCTGGGCCAGAAACAGCATCGGTGCCGCGGGCGGGGCCGCATGGCCGGTCTGCTGGGGCAGATAATCCACCTCAAACACCGCGCCGACGATGGGCTGCACACCGGCCTTGGCGGCATATTCCGAGAACTCAAGCGCGCCGAACAGATTGCCCGTGTCCGTGATCGCAATGGCGGGCATCTTGTGCTTGGCCGCCAGCTTGGGCAGCGCGCCCACGCCGATGGCACCTTCGAGCAGGGAATAGGCCGAATGGCAGCGCAGATGGATAAAGGAGGGCGTGCGGCTCATGGTGCTCGTCTTTTGATTGTCTTCGTCAGACTAACGCTGGTGGGTGATCAGCGTCAAACCAATCACATACAAATCACCAATGAGGCGGCCGCTCATCGGCGGCAGGAATATCGCCCAGCCGCGCATCCACGTCATGGGCTTTGGTGATCAGCGCCGCAATCCGCGCCTCAAGCCCGTCGATGACCTTGCCTTGGCGCGCCAACTCGTCGCTTAGCTCTTCGATCACCCGCGCTTGGTGCGTCGCTTGCACCTCAAGATCAGTCAAACGGGCCGCATCATCATTCATAACTGCACCAGCCATGATAAACTTCTCCTTAGACTCACCAGTCTTGTCGACAATTCCCTGTCTATGGCCTAGTCACTGCGCATGGAATACCCGTTTACACAACGTCAGTTTCGCGATGCGCTTGGCAGCTTTACCACAGGCGTCACGGTGATCACGACCATGAGCCCTGCGGGGCCGCTTGGGATCACCGCCAATAGCTTTGCGAGCGTTTCTCTGGATCCGCCGCTGATCCTCTGGTCGCCCGCCCGCCGCTCGGCGCGGTTTCCGGCCTTTGAGGCTGCGACTCGCTTTGCGGTTCACGTGCTATCCGCCGAGCAAAAAGAGCTTTCGATGGGGTTTGCCTCTGACGGGTTGGCGGTCTTTGCGGATATTGATTTTACCAAAGGCGCAGGGGATGTCCCGCTGCTTGAAGGTTGCGCGGCGCGGCTCGAATGCACCCAAAGCGCTGCTCATGACGGCGGCGATCATCTGATTATTGTGGGGCGGGTCGAGCGCTGCGACACTTGGGACCGCGCGCCTTTGGTGTTTCACAAGGGCCAATACGCGGCGCTGGCTGAATAGAGGCCCTGTGCCTGCCCCAGTTTCCAT
The DNA here is from genome assembly GCA_964384315.1 of uncultured Rhodobacterales bacterium. Classification (GTDB taxonomy): domain Bacteria; phylum Pseudomonadota; class Alphaproteobacteria; order Rhodobacterales; family Rhodobacteraceae; genus CAYLLD01. The sequence goes on from CAYLLD010000085.1 coordinate 12,062, forward strand.
TCCCAGAGCGCTTGCCGAACGCGGGCAAGATCGCTAGGGAAGCGCCCAGCAAAAGGCCCGCAAAAATAGAAGAGTTCCATGGCTGAGAAAAAGCAAAAAATTCGCCGTCCTCGCGCGGAAACCCCCAAAGGGTTTCGCGACTATTTTGGCGCGCAGGTACAGGCGCGCGGCGACATG
>CAYLLD010000086.1:0-7184 GCA_964384315.1 uncultured Rhodobacterales bacterium
CCGATTGACCCGCCGACCATCTCGGTCACATTCGGGATCAACGACAGCCCGCTGGCTGGGCGCGACGGGAAAAAGGTGCAAAGCCGCGTGATCCGTCAGCGGCTGATGCAAGAGGCCGAGGCCAATGTTGCCATTCAGATCGCCGACACGCCAGGTGGCGAGGCTTTTGAGGTTTCGGGCCGCGGCGAATTGCAGATGGGGGTTTTGATCGAAAACATGCGTCGCGAGGGCTATGAGCTTTCGATTTCGCGCCCCAAAGTGCTGTTGCGCCACGAAGATGGCCAGACGCTTGAGCCCATCGAAGAGGCCACGATTGACGTTGATGATGAATATACCGGCGCGGTGATCGAGAAAATCACGGGCGATCGCAAGGGCGAATTGGTTGAGATGCGCCCCGCTGGGGTCGGTAAAACCCGCATCATCGCCCATGTACCGTCGCGCGGTTTGATCGGCTATCACGGCGAGTTTCTGACCGATACCCGCGGCACCGGTATTTTGAACCGCGTGTTTCACGATTGGGCCCCCCACAAAGGCACAATTCCGGGGCGGCGCGCTGGCGTTTTGATCTCGATGGAGAACGGCACCTCGGTAACCTATGCGCTGTGGAACCTCGAAGAGCGTGGCAAGATGTTTATCGGCGCCCAAGAGGACGTGTATCAGGGCATGATTATTGGTGAGCATTCGCGCGGCAACGATCTGGAAGTGAACCCGCTTAAGGGTAAAAAGCTGTCCAACGTGCGCGCCTCGGGTAAGGATGAAGCGGTTGTGCTGACCACGCCGGTGCGGCTCTCGCTTGAAGAAGCGATTGCCTATATCGACGATGATGAATTGGTTGAGGTCACGCCAAACTCTTTGCGCTTGCGCAAAATCCATCTGGACCCGCATGAGCGCAAACGCGCCTCACGATCGGTGGCTTAACCCGCCACTTTGACCCAAGCTTGCGAGGCGGCGGATGCACGCGCCGCCTCGACCACATGCCAACTTGCAAGACCATCCTCAAAACTTGGAAACCGCGGCTTGCCCTCATCGATGGCCTCTAAAAAATCCTTGGCTTCGATAATGATCTGGTCCTGATAGCCTGTGCCATGTCCCGGCCCTTGGCAAAACGGCAGATAATCGGGATGCGCGGGGCCTGTTAGAATTTTCCGAAACCCCTGCTGCGCGGCATCGCCTTGCGCATCATAGTGCCACAGCGCGTTTTGATCCTCTTGATCGAACCGCAGTGCACCTTTTGTCCCAAAGATTTCATAGACATAGCCCATTTTACGCCCGGTCGCGATGCGGCTGAAATATAGATGTCCCATGGCCCCATTTTCAAAGCGGACCATGATTTGCGCCTGATCGTCGTTGGTCACATCGCGCGGCGCGCCCTTCTCGCTTGGACGCGGCGAAATCACCGTTTCAATTTCTGCGGAAACCTCACGCATTGGCCCCATCAAACGCAAGGCGCAGTTAATCATATGCGGCGCAAGATCGCCCATTGTGCCATTCGCAGCCCCATCGGTTCGCCAATTTGCGGGAATTTCGGGGTCGTGTAAAAAATCCTCTGTATGTTCGCCGCGAAACCAAGAAATCTGGCCCAAGGCACCGCTATCGATCAACGATTTTGCATATTGGGTGGCCGGGGTGCGCACATAGTTAAATCCCGACATATGAACGAGGCCCGACGCGCGCGCCGCCGCGGCCATAGCCATGGCTTCATCAAATGAACCGCCCAAAGGCTTTTCACAAAACACATGTTTGCCCGCCTCAAATGCCGCCAAGGCAATCTTGGCATGGGTGGTTTGCGGCGAAGCGATTATAACAGCATCAACCCGCGCATCTTTAACCAACGCCATTGGATCACTTGTTGCCCGCGCAAACCCATAGGCCCTTTGATAATTTTGCGCCGATGTTTCACTTTGCGCGCAAACCATTTCCAGTCTTGGCCGCAACTTGGTGTTAAAAACCGCACCCACCGACGACATGGCAACTGCATGAGCCTTGCCCATATAGCCGCCACCTATGATACCGATTCCAATATCCATTAGCGCACCCCCCGTTTTCAGCCACCCCGAGCTAACGCCGGGTTTTGGTATGACAAGAGGCTATGGTATTGCTAACATCAGGGCAATACTCGCCCTAATGTTCTAAGCCGCTTAGGCGCGCCGCTCGATTTTTCCGGACGAAACCGGGCCAGTCGACTTGGTCCCATCACGCTCGTATGTGCCCAAAGTATCGCGCGCCTCATAAATTTGCGCGAGCCGCTTTTCCGCGGCCTTCACGCCCTCAATGGCTGCCTCCAAAAGAGCCGCGTTACGCCGGGCGCGTTCAGCAATCTCCTCGACGCCAGCCACAATCTGCGGGGTCATTTCAGCGCCAGGCGCATCTAACAAGGCAATCGCCGCCTCGCGCTGCTCAACCAAATCAGCCAGCCCTGTCAATCGGCCACTGCGGATGATTTCACGTTCTTCATCAAGCGCTAGAAGAATTTTTTCGATCACTGATTCTACATCATTTGGTGTCATGAGGGGTCTCCCGCTGTTAGGGCGCGAAAAATATGTTCCGCAATACCGATCCCCCCGGTGCGCGCCAGATTATTGGCGTATTCATTCGTGAGCATCGACGAAAACGCATCCTCACCAACGCCGCCTCCAAAGGAGCTAGACGTCTTGTGCAGCCCACTATGTTTAAGCATCTCTGACAAAAACATCGCCTCAAATTCCTTTGCCAAGGCACGTTTCGCCTGCGTTTCCGCCGTTTGGGCGGCGGGTTGCGGCAGATTGGTCATCCGGTCTGCTGGTAGCGAGGTAATCACTCAAATTCTCCGCATTTTAGGGGTCGTTGGGGACACAAAAGCCTATTGGGATAAAAATTCAGTAAAGCTTGTAAGATATATCTGATCCCAAGTTGGCACTAGAACGGTAGAACCATGCAGCCTTTGGATATCCTTTCACTTCATCAACCTCAGGGCAAAACTGTGCCTGGCACGGCCGCCAATCACGGTAAGGGTCGCCCCACAGGTCAAACTGATGCTGATGACACGGCGCCAAAGACAGATGTGGCCAAAGAGCGCAAAACGTCCTCTGGCTCTGACTTCGAAGTGGTTATGGCAGACGACGCCAAAGCGTCTCAGGAAACGCCAAGCGCTGAAACTGTGCCACAAAGCGTTGTTGATGCAGCACAACAACCTTTGGTGAGCGATAGGACACTGTTTGGCGAAACAAGTAGCTGGATCACAACTGTCGTGGCAGAACTGCCGGGGCAAAACGCCAGCGCGGTCCTGCCCAAGGCCGCTTTGACAAAAGAAATTACGCCTGATGCGGCGATTGAACTGACCGCAAAGATTGGCGAGATCGGGCCTGTGGACGTAGAAGCTGAACCGCGAGGCAAAGCTATCTTGGCCGAGAGCGCAATTCCCGGTACTGCGCTTCAGTCTCAGGTTGTTCCAGGTACCGCAGCCAGTATTGAGCAAAAATCTCCAACGAAATCGACAGAGGCCGCGCGACCAACGCTTGAAACTATTGCGGTTATGCCGGTGGATAAAGACATGCGCCGCGCCGTTGACGCTCAAGTTACGGGCGATCAACCACGCCAGCAAACACAAACCCTTGCACGCCCTTTGCCGCAAGGCATTGAGACCCGCGTTCTTGAGGGCGCGCCAACAGGCACCTTGCGGGACGGCATGACCAGTCACATCTCAGGCCAGCCTTTGGCAAAAACGGATCAGGCTCTATCACCGATTGCCCCTTCAATCGATGCTGATCTAAACGAGGTGCCAAAAGCCATTTTGCAAACAGCACGCGCGATCGCTGCACCGACGCAAAAAGCCCCACCCCCCATTGAACTTGGCGCAGCCCCCGTACCTACAGAGGCCACAAAGGCCGTTCCCACATTTGGAACCTCCATCTCTCTAGAGAGCACCTTGCCGGCGCTCGAATTGTCCTCAATGCCGCGATTGGCGGCTGCTGAGCAAATCCCACTATCTCCTTTTGCGACAAATGCACTGCGATCGGCAAATTTTGCCCAGCAGACAATTCAATCGCTGGTCGCATCCTATTCGCGCGCAAATGATGGAACGATTGATATTCGTCTCGACCCACCAGAACTTGGCCGAATAGCTCTAAAGATCGTTGCAACAGAATTTGGCGCTCAAGCACAGGTGACCGCAGAACGGGCAGAAATCGTAGATGTTCTGCGCCGCAATGAAAACATCCTTCAAAAAGAGTTAGCGGACGCAGGGTTCAGCAATATCGACCTCAATTTCGCACATGCTGAGAATAGCGACGATGCAGAATCGGATGAAGCGCAACACAACGGTAACCAAGTTGAGGTTATGACCAGTTCTGATATCGCCCCTGCCGCCCGCGCGGATACTGGCGTAGCGGGTAGCCTAGACATTAGACTTTAGAGGAACGCTGACATGGAAACGACAGCTCCAACCATTGGCGCACAAAGTGTTGCCTCCGCCGCTAGCGGCTCCAATACAAACACGTCCAAGTCAAATGTGATTTCCGCCGATTTTGAAACCTTCCTGCAACTCTTAACGACGCAGATGAAGAACCAAGATCCGACCAATCCGCAGGATAGTACGGAATTCGTGGCTCAGCTTGCCAGCTTCTCTGCGGTCGAACAACAAGTGTCGACCAACCAAAAACTTGAAGAACTCGTCAGCGCCCTAACAGAGGGCGGCTTGAACGGATTGTCTAACTGGATTGGTGCCGATGTCCGTTCTACAGCAGCGACCGAATTTTCGGGTAATAATATCGATGTGTTTTTCACGCCACCTCAAGAGGCAGACGCGGCTTATGTGAGCGTCAAGGACGAGAAAGACGTCGAAGTGGCGCGTGTGAACGTTGAACCAACGGCATCTAAAACAACTTGGGATGGCACTGATTTCACCGGGGCCGAGGCAGAAGCTGGAAAATACAGCTTCGCGATCATTGGGCTAGAAAACGGCACGGTTACAACTTCAAAAGCGGCTGAGACCTATTCGCAAGTCACTGAAGCGCGAACAGACAACGGCGAAGTAAGGCTCTTTTTTGCAGATGGCAGTTCCATTGCTTCAAGAGAAGCCGTTAATGCCAAATTGTCTTTGGCGGAAAACTGAAGAATTTAGCGCTCTAAATATTGCGCATAATTCAGAACTTCAAAAACTGATCTATATTTGCAGCGGTCGTTAACATGCGGGCGTTGCTAAAAATCTATTTGAGAATGCCTCGCAGTTTTGAAAGCGAGCCATAAGCAAAGTCTTTTTTCTAAGCCCCCCAAACCGACAATCCGCTTGCTTTCATCCCACCACCAAGACGGTCTTTTTGCGCACACGTCCGTAAAAATTTGCAAATTTCGATTCTCAAAGGTATGCCGTTGCCAATAAACGTTAACCAAGGTAACAATCTCCGATAACCTTGCAGACAAGAGTAACGCATGTGAGTGATCAAAAAACACCTTTCGAAGACAAGGCCATGGCCACCCGCCGCGCTGTACTTGGTGACGCTCATGTCGATCGCGCGACAGCATCAATGACGGCGTTTGACCAACCTTTCCAAGAGATGATTACCGATGCCGCTTGGGGCCGGGTTTGGTCACGCGGCACGATACCGCTGCGTGAACGTTCGATGTTAACCATCGCTCTTTTATGCGCCGGCGGTCATTGGGACGAAGTTGCGATGCACGTCAGAGCAACCGCCAACACCGGCTGTACCCCAGACGATCTGCAAGATGTTGCTTTGCACATTGCGATCTACGTCGGCGTGCCGACAGCCAACCACGCCATCAAAATCATCAAGCAGACGCTCGCAGAAATGGATGACCAATCATGACAAACAATCGCCCAGAAACAGGTGGGTTCTTCCCCCGCGACCGTCAATGGCATCCGAAAGCTTTGACACCGGACTATAAAACATCTGTGGTGCGCTCCCCACAAAAAGCGATTATCTCGCTAGACAATACGATTTCGGAAATCACTGGACCAGTTTTCGGCCACGACACTCTTGGCGAGCTGGATAATGACCTGATCCATAACTTTTCCAGCACTGGTGATAGTGCAATTGGCCCACGCATTGTGGTTTATGGCCGCGTGATTGATGAACGAGGTCAGGGCGTTTCAAATGCACTTTTGGAAGTCTGGCAGGCCAACGCAGGCGGACGCTATCGTCACAAAAATGAACGTTATCTAGCACCTTTAGACCCGAATTTTGGCGGTTGCGGCCGGACGATTACGGATGAAAACGGTGCCTATGAGTTTCGCACGGTTCTTCCTGGCCCCTACCCTTGGCCCAATGGCGTGAACGACTGGCGCCCCGCACATATCCATTTTTCGGTTTTCGGCCACGGTTTTGCCCAGCGCCTCATCACCCAAATGTACTTTGAAGGTGATCCGTTGATCCCGCTTTGCCCGATTGTGAACGCAATCGCCGACAAAGAGGCGGTCGAGCAATTGACCGCGCCGCTCGACATGACCCGAACTGTCCCGATGGACGCACGCGCATACAAATTCGACATTGTCTTGCGCGGACGCCGCTCGACGATGTTCGAAAACCGGCTTGAAGGAAACTAAAATGGTACAAGAACTATCCGTTCTCAAGGAAAGCGCGAGCCAAACGGCCGGGCCATATGTTCACATCGGATGCACCCCAAACTTTCTGGGGATGACCGAAGTTTACCCTGCCGATCTTGGCGCTAAAATGGTGAATGAAAACACCAAGGGCGAGCGGATTTCGGTGGAGATTTTTGTCTTTGACGGAACTGGCACGGCTCTGAAAGACGTGATGATCGAGGTGTGGCAAGCAGATGCCCAAGGCCTTTTCAACTCACCCACCGAATGGCGCGGGGCGGCAGATCCGAATTTCACTGGCTGGGGGCGGCAACCCTCTGACCTAACCACCGGGCAAATGGTTTTTGAGACCATTAAACCGGGCGCGGTACCCATGAATAATGGGCAAATCCAAGCCCCACACCTAAACCTGTGGATCGTCGCGCGGGGGATCAATCTGGGTTTGAACACGCGGATGTATTTCAGCGACGAGGACGAAGCAAACGCCGCTGACCCAATTCTAAACCGCCTAGAGCATCAATCCCGTGTGCCTACTTTGATTGCGAAGCGAGAAAAAGATATCTACCGCTTCGAAGTTTATCTCCAAGGGCCGCAGGAGACGGTGTTTTTTGACATCTGACCTAAAAAATGTCGGTGTCTTTGAACACCC
>CAYLLD010000086.1:7284-12018 GCA_964384315.1 uncultured Rhodobacterales bacterium
GATACGGCTTTTGTAAAGGCGGCACAGGCCGCGAACTCGCATATTCTGGCTCAACTCAGCGAGCTTCTTGGACAGCTAGACCGGTTAGACACCCGATTTGGGGACGCCCCTTTGATGGCCCGAACCCGGATGCAGGCAGCTTTACCAACTACCGTCCGTGATCGCCTACAAAATTGGCGATCGCCGCTGGAAGCCTTGCGCCAAGAGGCGCTCGAGTTTCCCCAAAAGCTCTACCTTCTCCAACTCGGAGGCCCGGTCGGCACAAATGCGGCCTATGGCCAGAAAGCCCAAGCGGTTTCTGCGGCTATGGCGACGGCACTAAACCTAAAAGCACCCGCCCACCCTTGGCACACGGACCGAACACCGATTGTGACTTATGCAACATGGCTAACCACGATTTCGGGCGCGCTGGCGAAGTTTGGCGCAGACATCACGTTGATGGCGCAAAATGGCATTGATGAAGTCACTTTGTCAGGTGCCGGTGGGTCATCGGCCATGGCCCATAAGCGCAACCCAATCCTCGCGGAAACTCTTGTTTCTCAGGGCCGTTACAATGCGGCGCAAATTGGGCTGGTTCATCAGGCGATGATCCATGAACAAGAGCGTTCGGGTAGCGCGTGGATGCTCGAGTGGATGGTACTGCCACAAATGGCGATCACGACCGGCGCGGCGCTGCGAAATGCGATCAACCTGTGCGGTATGATCGAAGCGCTTGGCTCTCGTTAAAGACCGAGTGTTTCAAGCAGTTTTTGTTGTTCTTCATGCGACAGGCTACGCGCGGAAATTTCCGCTAGATGCGCTTGGGCCGCGGTCAACTCGACCAAGGCACGTCCACGCAGAGCGTAGGCGCGGGCAGTGGCCTCAACGTAGCGGCGGGCCGTGGCTTCCGTGGCCCGCAGCCCGTTTAGTGAGTTTACCTGCGCTAACCTAGATTGTCTTAAAAGCAGAAGTTCCGCGTTTTGCGCCGCATCATCCGCCTCTAGACCCGCTTCAAGGTGCAACAGCAAACCATCAAGGGTCGCAATATTCTGCTCGGCCTTCGCAATGGCGGCCTCAAGATCGGGGCCAAGCAGCATCGGTTTTTCAACATCGTCCAAGGCACTAATTGCCCATTGGGCATGATCTTGGGTTTGCTTCGCCGCTGCAACCGCCGCCCGATAGCGCTCCATCTGCGCAAGATGCTCAGGTGTCACCGCCCGTACGTTGGCCCCGTCGCCCTGCCCTAAAAGCGCGAGCGCCAGCAGGGTAGACTGCGCGGGCTCAAAGCCGGTCGATGCGGTTTCAGCGCTCATTGGTGAGAAAGACAGAACAGCCACAACACTTGTGGCATGAAACAGAGCAAGACGTGAAAGAGCGCGCATTTGACCATCCAAGTTGGAAAACACAAAATCTGCCACTGAAGCCCTCGAAAAGGCTTCGGCGTTAATTAACATGGGTATTTCATTAAAAAACGGCTTCTTTAGGGCGCATCAGAGTAAATATTTGGTTAATTTTGAATGCTATGCGCCACCAAGATAGATTTGCGCTCTAAACAGGCAAACTCTTGCGCATTGGGTTTTCCACAAACCACAAAATCGAGAATTAAGCCTGTGGCTGTCGCCAGAACCTCTTTGCGCGGACGCCCCCCCAAATTTGCCGTGATGGCGATGGTACGCCAAAAGCTCTGATAGCCTGTGGTCAAAGCAATCCGCGTTAAAATGCAGCGTGCCGTCTAATCCTGAGTCATAAATACGCAAAATTGGATCATCGGCTTCTTCGAGCAATTCACCCACGAAAATCCCCAAAAAACGACGACCATGCGGACCCGAACGGCTACAACACCACTAGCATTTATCTCGCGGCAAAGTGGCATTTAAACCGCAAATCAGGAGCGCCCAAAAGCGCCTGTGCTGCGATCCGCCCAATTTCATCGCTCGACTTGGCCGCCCCACCACAACCGCCCGTAGCCACCACCGTTTGCGGATCAATCTCGCCAATATAGGGGTGGCCGGTCTTGGTATCAGTGACCACACAGCTTTCGCTATGAACCGGCACCCCGGCCAGCGAAGGGATCAAGCCGCAAGCGACACCTTGCAAGAACGCGCCCACCTCTGGGTTGCCGCTGCTTTTGAACCAGGCTTTGATCGCATCTGTATCGGCAAGCGGCTTGTCTTCGGGTTCGCCGCCAATTTTCACGTAAATCTGCCCATCGGGGTATTTGATCGGCGGCAGGATGTAAGGCACGGCACCATCGGTTCGGCGCAGAATTATTGCAGGCATTCCCGCAAGCTGCGCCGCCTGCGCCGCTTCCAACCGGAAAAACATCACCGTGCGCGCCTGCACTGCCAGAGCAAGAGGCCGGGTCAGCATCATATTGGTAAAGCCGCCGCCCGCCACAAGCACCCGGTCGAAATCAAAGCGCGCGCGACTTGTCTCAACCCGGCCACCCTCGACATGAAGCGCGTAGTCGTCGATCAGCTTGGCCCCGGCCTGCGCCGCCAAAAGGCTCTGCGCAGCAACGAGGCGGCGCGGCGAGATATGGCCTGCATTTTGCGACTGGTGAAACATCAAGCTGTTGGGTGCAAAGTCCAAAAACGGAAAGGCCGCGCGCAGCCCCGCATCATCCAAAGCCGCAGCTGTCACCCCGCGCTCATCGCGCAGCCGCCGCACCGCTGCCACATAGTCATGATCCGCAGGGCCACCGATTAAAAGCCCAGCAGGGGTGTAAAAATCAACGCCGCTGCGGGCTTCTATCTCGGCGTAGCGGGCCATCGATGCCGCTGCCAACTCTTGCCAAAGCGGGTCAGGGTCCAAAAGCCGGGTGATCCGGCCCTCATCGTAATGGGACGCAAAAACGCCGTTATGCGCGGCACGATCTATCGGCTCTGACGGGCCAATTAACGTAATGTCATGGCCAGCTTCTGCCAAATGCCGGGCCGCCGCTGCACCGATTAACCCGCGCCCGATCACTGCGAGCTTCATGGCCTACCTCTTTCGTATTTGTTCCCCGCCAAGATGCACAACAATAGCGCCAAGGAAAAGACAAACCGGGCGCAATTGGGCGGATGCACAAAAAAGGTTCAAAATTGGAGCGAAGACACAAAAAAGGGCGCAGACCAGCCGCGCCCGTTTTCAGAAATTTCGTGCTTAGTCAGGCGTTGTTTGCCAGCGCCGATTTCACCAAACCGCCGACGCGGCCAAAGTCGATCTGCCCCGCGTAGCCGTCCTTGAGCACAGACATCACCTTGCCCATGTCCCGCAAGGTTTCAGCGCCAGTGGTCTTGATCGCCTCGCCGATCGCCGCCTCAACCTCTTGATCGCTCAAAGGACGGGGCAGGAATTCTTCAATGATCTTGATCTCGTCGCGCTCACGTTCCGCCAGTTCAAGCCGCCCACCCTCTTCGTAGATTTTGGCGCTGTCTTGGCGTTGCTTCACCATTTTGCCCAAAATTGAGAGAATCTCGCCGTCGCCCACACCCTCGTGCTCATCACGCGCGCGCAGGGCGATATCACGGTCCTTGATCGCCGCATGAATGAGGCGCAGCGTTGATACACGCAACGTCTCTTTGGCTTTCATGGCCTCTTTCAAAGCCTTCGATAGCTTGGTTCGCATCTGGTATTGATCCCACGTCAACCGACACTCTCGGCCAAGGCTTGCGAATATAAGTGCTAGGTTTTTGAGAGACAACAATTTCCAATATATCTAAGGCCTTGTTTTTGCAGACTCTTTAATTTTTACTTTTCTTGACGCCAATATGCCACGCGTTTAGAAACTCGCAAATTCATCAATTCAGAGCAAATCGCGAGCGCACCCATGGCTGCAGACACATCGACCCCTGCCACCTCTAAAGACGCGCGCGCACCCTTGGGTGCCCCCCTGAGCGCCCCAACAGCTTGCGTGGCTTTGGCGGATGGGCAGCTCTTTTACGGTCAAGGGTTTGGCGCTGAGGGCATCGAGACGGCAGAGCTGTGTTTCAACACCGCGATGACCGGCTATCAAGAGATCATGACCGACCCCTCCTATGCCGGTCAGGTGGTCACCTTCACCTTTCCGCATATTGGCAATGTGGGCACCAATCTTGAGGATAACGAGGCCGAAGAGCCGGCCGCGCGCGGCATGATTGTGCGCTGGGATATCAGCGCCCCCTCGAATTGGCGGACCCAAGAGCGGCTTGAAGCTTGGCTTAACAAGGCTGGACGCATTGGTGTGGGCGGCATCGATACCCGGCGGTTGACCCGCGCAATCCGTCAAGCAGGCGCGCCCCATGTGGCGATCCAGCATGCGCGTGATGGTGTATTCGACACCGCCGCACTGGTGGCAAAGGCCAAGACGTTTCCCGGACTTGAGGGCGCGGATTTGGCCCTGGATGTGACCTGTTCCCAATCTTACCGCTGGTCCGAAACACGGTGGGCTTGGCCTGAGGGCTATGGCGAGCAGAGCGCGCCTTTGAAAAAGGTTGTGGCGGTTGATTTTGGTGCCAAACGCAACATTTTGCGCTGCCTCGCCAGTGCAGGCTGCGACGTGACCGTTGTACCCGCCACGGCCACAGCCAAAGAGGTGCTAGCCCATAACCCAGACGGGATTTTCCTCTCGAACGGGCCGGGCGATCCGATGGCCACGGGCTCTTACGCGATCCCAATGATCAAAGAGGTTTTGGGCGCGACTTCGGTCCCTGTTTTTGGGATTTGTCTTGGGCACCAAATGCTGGCCTTGGCCTTGGGTGGGCGTACGGTCAAGATGAACCACGGCCACCA
>CAYLLD010000087.1:0-11971 GCA_964384315.1 uncultured Rhodobacterales bacterium
AGCAGGGCGTTGACCAGCGCGCCGCGGTGGTCGGCGTAGGCCCAGAGGTCGGCCTGGAAGCGTTGCAGCTTTTCGGCGGGGCGGGCAATGACCGGCTCGAAGGCAACAACGGCGTTGATCTTTTGATGGATGCCTTTGGTAACGACCAACAATACGGCGGCAATGGCGAAGATGTGCTGCTTGATTTTTCCGGCAACAACCGCCTCGATGGTGGCAATGAGCGGGATGTGGTCGTCGGCGGTATGGGCACTGACCAACTGATCGGTGGCAATGGCGATGACGCGCTTTTGGCCGATTGGTATGCGACAGATACGTGGTTTGGCAATGACACGCTGGATGGCGGTGCAGGCAATGACCGTCTGATGGGCGGCGAAGGCGCTGATACATTCGTGTTCCGCCCCAATCAAGGCAACGACATGATCGGACGGCTGGCTCTGGGCTCAAATAATTTCGTCAGCACCCTGTCGGGGGCGGATTATCAGCCCGGCATAGATGTTTTGGACGTACGCGCCTTTAACTTTTCTTCGGCGAACCAAGCGCTTGATGCGTTGCGCACGTCTGGCTCGAACACAATTTTCGACGCACAGGGCATGCAAGTGACAATCAACGGCATCGCCCCAAGCGCCTTTACTGCAGATGATTTTTTGTGGGCATAAGTTGATGAGTAGACCTGTAGATTTGGGGGGCAAAATGTCAGTCGGTATCAAAAATTCAATCCTAAAGAGCGCAACGGCCAAAGGTGCATGCCTAATCTGTGCGGTTGGTCTAAGCGCTTGCGGCGGATCAGGCGGTGACGGGTCCGCCGTGCAGGGCGCAAACCTATCGCAAACCGCGCTCTTTGCACCAAACCAAGCAAATGCCTCGCGGCGTTTGACCTTGGCTGTGGCTGACGGCACCACGGGCTCTGCCTTTTTCGAAAACGCCACATTGGTGAATGCAAACCGCATCAACGGGTCTAGCATTGCGGGCGACATTAAAACCTCAACGTCAAATAGCGCTGCGGCCTATGAAGTTGCCCTCAATAGTGGCGGCGTCGCTTATCTGAACGGCGGCGCGCAAGGCTCTGAGTATATGTTCACCTTCACCAATGGCACGCGTGCAGGGGTTGCGGGCGAGCGCTCTTCGACATTGCCCGGCGGCCAAGCAAGTTTCACGGGCATTGGCAATGTCACGGTGAATGATGGCACTGGCACGCGGCCTGTGACCGAGATTAATGGGCCTGCTTCGATCAGAGCGAATTTCGACACCAACCGTCTGGATTTGGAAATCGCGTCAGGGGGCAACAAAGTTGCGATCCAAGATGCGACCATCAACGGCACCCAGTTTGCCGACGGTCGTCTGACACTGACCGGTAATTTCGAAAACGCCCCCTCTTCGGTCAACGTCAATCACGACGGTGCGTTTTTCGGCCCCGGCGCGAATGAGACCGGGGGCGCCTTTGTTTACCGCAACGGTGCAGAGTCCCCGATTGAGATTTTGGGCGTCTACAGCGGCAAAAGATAGCACGCAGAAGGCCTTGAAAGCGCTCGTCACAGGTGTTTTATACCCGGTGACAGGATGCCAATAGGCCAGCGGAGGACCCCCATGTCTAGTTTTGACGATCGCGAAAGCGCCTTTGAAAACAAATTTGCGCATGACGCCGAGATGAAATTCAAAGCCGAAGCCCGGCGCAACAAGCTCTTGGGGCTTTGGGCGGCTGAGCTTATGGGCGTGAGTGATGATGATGAGGCCTTGGCCTATGCCAAAGAGGTCATCAAAGCCGATTTTGAAGAGGCGGGCGACGAAGATGTCTACCGTAAACTCTCGGGCGATTTGGGCGACAAGGCCGATGAGGCCACGATCCGGGCGAAAATGGTTGAGCTAGGCGCTGAAGCCAAAGCGCAAATCATGAACGAAGCCTAAGTTTAAGGCTTTCCCAGTTTTAACAAAGTTTCTCGGCGCGCGGCCCCCATAGGCTGCGCGCCTTTTGCGTTTTTGGGGGGCAGTTTGGCCCCGATTGCCGCGGACCACGGCGATTAACCACAATGCCCGCTGCCTTTAAAGCGCCGCAAAACATTGACCGCACATTAAGAGCTTCGCTCGATACTTCGGGCCGGTGGAGTTTGTGCGAGGTGTCTGAGTTGGCGTTTGTACACGTAATACGGCGCGTCGCGCGTCGCAGTGATGTGTCGGCAGTTATTAAACTCGCGGTCTGTCTGGCCGTGGCACTGCCGGTTCTTTGGATGCTTGCGCAGCACCTTGAAACCCTAGAGCGCGATCAACTGGCCGCCGCGCTGCAGGCGATCCCGCTTTGGGCGATGATCTTTGCCGCCCTCATGACCGCCATCAGCTTTTTTGCGATGGCCCTTTATGAAGACGCAGGTCTGCGCGTCATGGGCCACCGCCTGCCCCTCAAAGAAAGCCTACGCGGTGGGTTTGTCGCGACATCATTGGGCCAAACTTTGGGCTTTGGCATGATCGTCGGCTCTTTTGCCCGCTGGCGGTCCTACCGTCGCTTTGGGTTCTCCTTGCCCCAATCCGCGCTCTTATCGGGCATCGTCATCGCCGGGTTCATCTTTGGCTTTATGCTCGTGGTCGCGGTCTTCACCCTCATCGACCCGACGGGCCTCGTCATCCTGACCTCCACATCATTGGCCGCCTCATCCACCCTGATCCGCGCGCTTGCTTGTTTCACCATTCTGGCGGTTCTTGGGGTGTTTTTGCTGTCCCTCACCAATGCCCGGTTCCAAGTCTTCGGCCACCGCATCGAGGCCCCGCGCTGGCGCTTGCTCTGCCGTAACATCATTTTGGCCGCCGTTGACACGATCCCCGCCGCCATTGCGCTTTGGGTATTGATCCCCACGAGCGACGCGCCAAGCCTTTTTGCGATCATCCCGGTTTATCTCGTGGCCCTTGGGCTGGGGCTTATGTCCAACTCGCCCGGCGGCGTCGGCGTGCTTGAACTGACCTGCCTCATGGCCCTGCCCGTGACCCCGCCTGAGGCCTTAATTGCGGCGCTGATTGTGTTTCGCGCGATTTACTACGGATTGCCTGTGGTGCTGGGCCTCGCGCTTTTGGCCGCGCGCGAGATGCAAGGCGGCCTGCGGCAGGCTCAGATGGATACCGGCGTTTTGGGGCCTTGCCCCAGCGGGTCGGTCCCGCCACAGCTCACCCCTGCCCTTGATCACGCCATGCGCGCCGAGGCGGGGTTGGCCTATGCGGGGGATAAAATGTACCTGCGCTCTGCTTGCGGTAAGGCATTTTTGATGTTTGCACGCTCGGGCAACTCGCTGATCGCCATCTCTGATCCCGTGGGCGATCCCAGCGCTTGGCCGCAATTGGTGGCACGTTTCCGCGTTGAGGCGGCGGCCCAGTTTTGCGCCCCGGTCTTTTACAAAGCCTCGCCCTGTTTTGCGGCAGTGCTAGAAACAAGCGACATGGAGCTGTGCCAAATCTCTGCGGAGGCCGAGATTTTCCTGAGCCAATTCACCCTAGAGGGCTCGTCCCGGCGTGAATTGCGGCGCAAGCTGAGGCAGGCGGAAAAGGCGGGGGTGAGCTTTAAGCGCTTTGACCCAACCCGGTTTGATTCGAGCCGGTTTGATTCGGGCCGGTTTGATTCGGGCCGGTTTGAGCCGCAAGATTTTGCACGCATCGCTGCGGCTTGGCTTGAGGACCGCCTTGAGCGGGGATTTTCCATGGGCAGGTTCGACCCGGACTATCTTGCGGGTCATCGCGTTGTTGCCGCCTATCAAAACGGGCAGCCCTTGGGCTTTGTCAGCCTTTGGACCTCGGGCGATGGCACGGAGGTTTCGATTGATGTGACACGTTGTGATCCCGATGCGCCTGCAGGCACCATGCATGCCCTGTGCCATGAGGCCCTCACTTGGGCGCAAGAGCGCGGCGCGGTGGTGTTTTCATTATGCGCCGCGCCTTTCACAGCCCCTTGCGATAAAGACGCCGAGACGCCCCTCAATCGCTCAGAGGCGCTTTTGGCTTGGGCCCATGGCCGCTTTCCGCAGGTTTTTGCCGGGGATGGGTTGAAACGGTTCAAAGATGCGTTTCGGCCCGATTGGGCGCCGCGATATTTGGCGGCACCCACGGTGTTTGATACGGCTTTGGGGGGGCTGGATGCCGCGCGATTGATCGCCCGCCCGCCTGCTGCGCCTCAAGTTACCCAAGCGCAGCATGACGGAGCACAAGACGGGGCCCTAAATCCAACTGCCGTCGAAATCTAAGCGATTAGCTTTTGCCAAAGACGCGCTCGAAAATCGTATCGACGTGTTTGGTGTGGTAGCCCAGATCAAACAGCGCCTCTAGCGCAGGCTCATCGAGCGCGGCCCGCACGTCCGCATCGGCCTTTAGCTCGGTCAAAAAGTCCTTGCCCTCTTCCCAAACCTTCATCGCATTGCGCTGAACCATCACGTAAGAATCCTCACGGCTCGCTCCGCTTTGGGTCAGGGCCAAGAGCACCCGCTGCGAGTGAATGAGGCCGCGAAACTTGTTCATATTCGCGATCATATTGTCCGGATAGACCACCAATTTGTCGATCACACCGGTCAGCCGCGACAGGGCAAAATCGAGGGTCACGGTCGCATCCGGCCCGATATTGCGCTCAACGGATGAGTGCGAGATATCCCGCTCGTGCCAAAGCGCCACATTTTCAAGCGCTGGCACCACCATGCCCCGCACCAGCCGCGCAAGGCCCGTGAGATTTTCCGTCAGAACCGGATTGCGCTTGTGCGGCATTGCAGAAGAGCCCTTTTGCCCCTTCGAGAAGAACTCTTCGGCCTCCAGAACCTCGGTGCGCTGCATGTGACGGATTTCGACCGAGACATTCTCGACGGAACTGGCGATCACACCCAAAGTTGCGAAAAACGCCGCGTGACGGTCGCGCGGGATCACTTGGGTCGAGATCGGCTCGGGCTCTAGACCCAGTTCTTTGCACACATGGGTCTCAACCGCCGGATCGATATTGGCAAAGGTGCCAACCGCGCCAGAAATCGCGCCCGTGGCAATTTCGGCCCGCGCCGCGCGCATCCGCGCCAAGTTGCGGTCCATCTCTGCGTAGAACCGCGCAAAGGTCAGACCCATGGTGGTCGGCTCGGCGTGGATCCCGTGGGAGCGCCCGATGCGCACGGTCATTTTATGCTCTAGCGCGCGGCGTTTGAGCGCGGCCAAAAGCCCCTCAAGATCAGCGATCAGAATATCCGCCGCCCGCACCAGCTGGACGTTGAAACAGGTGTCGAGCACATCCGAGGAGGTCATGCCCTGATGCACAAAGCGGGCCTCATCGGCGCCAATGATCTCGCCCAGATGGGTCAAGAACGCGATGACGTCATGTTTGGTAACCGCCTCGATCTCATCGATGCGCGCCACGTCGAACTCGGTGTCGCGGGCGCGCCAAACGGCCTGTGCATTGGCCTCGGGGATCACCCCAAGCTTGGCCTGAGCATCGCAGGCATGGGCCTCGATCTCGAACCAGATACGGAATTTAGTGGCAGGCGCCCAAATGGCCATCATGTCGGGACGCGAATAACGCGGGATCATCGTGGAACTCTTTGATTTGTTGTGGCAGATGGGCCCCTCTTAGGCGCAGGCGCGGAGAAATTCAAATTGCCAAAGACACAAGACCATTCAGTTGCGGGGGCCATGGCCCGGTTTCGGGGCGATTGGGTCATTGATCGGCATATTCTTGATCTCGATAGCGAATGGCTTGGTCGGTTTAAGGGCAGTGCAAAATTCACAGATGGTGACGGACATCTGCGCTATACCGAAGAGGGCATGCTTCAATTTGGCGGGCTGACCGCGACCCGCGCCACCCGCGACTATCTATGGACCTTCCCCAGCGCGTCTCATGTCAAAGTGCTGTTCTCCGATGGTGCTGACTTTCACGAATTCGATCCTTGGCAGCCCCGTCCCTTTGCGCGACATTTTTGCGAGCCGGACGAGTATGATGTGACCTATGATTTCCGCAAATACCCGCAATGGCGGGCGGAGTGGCGGGTTGAAGGGCCTAAAAAAGACTACCGCATGGTCTCAACCTATCGCAGGCCCGGCGCGGCAGAGCCTTAAGCTGCGCCTCTGTCGGCTTGCGCAGCACCTTCCGCCGTGTCAAACCGCCATAGACACATAAAAACCGACGATCAGCAGACAAGGATATTCATCATGATGACAGCTCAAAAAGACATGGTGCTGCAAGAGGCGATCTGGAACGCCACTGGCGCGGCCCTTTGGGTCAAACGCGCCATTCTCGTGCTTGCGGGCATCGCGATCTTGACACTCGCCGCTAAAATCCGCGTGCCTCTGCCGCCCTCGCCTGTGCCTGTGACCATGGGCACTTTCGCGGTTTTGACCCTCGCAGTCGCTTACGGACCGCGTCTTGGGCTTGTCACCATGTTGGGCTATCTGCTTGTGGGCGCGGCGGGCTTTGACGTTTTTGCCAATTCCTCGTCGCAAAGCAACGGCTTGAGCTACATGATGGGCACCACGGGCGGCTATCTTGGCGGCTATCTTCTGGCGACGATCTTTCTTGGGTGGACAGCGCGCATGGGCTGGGACCGTAGCGTGTTGTTAATGGTTGCAGGGCTCTTCGTGGCCAATGTGATCATCTACGGGCTGGGCGTGCCTTGGCTGCACCACACCATTTTGGAAAACGGCATGTACAACACTGACAAATTCAGCTCGGCCATCGCGCAAACCATGCAGTGGGGCTTTACGCCATACATCATTGGCGATGCGATCAAACTGGCGCTGGCGGCGCTGTTGATTCCAGCAGTTTGGAAATTGGTGGGCAAGGCCCGCGCCTAAGCCGATCCCAAATAAGTCGATCCCAAATAAGTCGATCCAAATCGATACAATATGCCGAAGGCGCCCCCAAGTGGGGCGCTTTTTTTGTGCGGAAATACGCGGGACCATTGTGAATTGCCTTTTACGTAAGGCGAATCTGATCTTAGTGTGTTAAAATTCCCCGTATAACAGCGGGAATTCGCATTTAGAGTACCTTCATAACTGCCGAATTGGCAGAACCAGGGAAATTAAAGGAGATCAAGAATGAATATCGTATCAATGGCAATGGGTTACTTGGCCCCCAAAGTTGTATCAAAAATCGCAAAGTCCATGGGCATCCCCGAAGGCATTGCAACCAGTTTGATCGGCATGGCGTTGCCCAGCATTCTTGGTGGTCTGACGGGATCCAGCCGCAGCAGCGCCGGTGCAGGCGCTTTGTTTGACGCGGTGTCGAAAATGACTTGGGGCGGCGGCAATTCCAACCCGCTTGAGGCCGCTCTTGATGTCGGCGGCGCAGCTGATTTTGCCCAGAGCGGCGGCGGCATGCTGGCTGGCCTGATGGGCGAGGCCCCGCTTGAAAAACTTGCAGGTACCATGGCGACCCAAAGCGGCGTTGATGCAGCCCACGCTGGCTCGATGATCGGGATGCTTGGCCCTATCGCTTTGGGCTCACTGCGCGATAAAGTTGATGCGGATGGACTGGACGCGGCAGGTCTGGCGCAGTTCCTCGGCGACCAAACAGGCAATGTTGCCCAATCGATGCCTGCTGGCTTTGCAGACTCCCTCGGCGGGTCGGGCTTGCTCGACAGCTTGGGTGGCAACTTTGGTGCCATCGCTGGCGGTCTTGCCGGGGCAGCGGGCGTGGCAGGTGCAACCGCATCGGGCATGGCCGAAAGTGCAACCGGGTTCGCCCGCTCTGGTGTGAGCGGCGCGGTTGACGCAGCCCAAGGTGCAGCTGGCGCGGTCGGCAATGCCGCACATGGGGCAGCAGATGCCACAACCGGCGCTCTGCGCGAGGCAGTGACAAGCGGTAAAGACGCGGTTGATAACGTGCGTTCGGGCCCCGGCATTTGGCCATGGGTCATCATCGGTCTTCTGGCCGCGGCCATCGCTTGGTACTTCATCGGCCGCCCTGACTCTGTAGAGGTTGCGGTGCCTGACGTGAGCCAAAGCATCATGGTTGGCGACGTGAACCTGAGCGACAAGCTGAGCACATCGCTGGACGGTTTCTCCACCGCAATGGGCTCGATCACAGATGCGGATAGCGCCACGGCGGCTCTGCCTCAGCTCGAAGCTTTCGGCGGTCAGCTGGATGAAATCGGCGGTTTGGCTGCGAACCTGCCCGAGAGCGCGCAAGGCGTATTCGGCGGTCTGATCGGCGGCGCATTGTCGACGGTTCAGCCTCTGATCGAGAACGTGATGGGCATGGCCGGTGTTGGCGATGCGGTTGGTCCAATCCTGCAAACGATCTTGGGTAAACTGACCGCGCTGGCTGGTTAATCCCACCCGCTAGGGTTTGAAAATTGGGGCCGAGGGCAATTCGCCTTCGGCCCTTTTCTTTTGCCGGCTCTTTTGCTTTGCCTTTTCCTTTGCCCTTTTCGTGCGGGCAATTTTTAAGGTAATCTAACGACCATAAAGTATCTCGATCAGTTAATTTGGCATCAACCTCGCGCCTAAACGGACCGTCTGCTAAGGACTACAATGGGGACAGAGGTACCTTTTGCTGCGGTTGCTCCAATGTCGGAATTTCGATTTTACGCTGGCTGGCACTACCTACGATAAGTAGGGTTGTGAACAAATCAGGGTGTTCAACGTTGGGTAGGCAAGATGCGTGAAATTTTTATTGGCATGTGGCAAAATACGCCGATCTGGGTTTGGCCGCTTTTTTTTGTACTTTTGGCAATCGGGTTGTTCGCAATGAAGACGCGAAACAGCTCGATCATTCCTTACTTCTTTTACCCATTGTTCGGACTGACGGCTGCCAACGCTCTTATGAACCTGGGTCATATTCCCGCAAACTGGATTGTTTTTGCTTGTTTTTACCTGATCGGCGCAGTGATGGCGTTTCGTTGGCAAGATGGATTGATCCTTGAAAAACAAGGTTGGACCATGCGTCTTCAAGGTGACAAAATCACGATGTTGATCCTTATGCTGATCTTCTTTTCAAATTTCGTGAATGGTGTATTTGAAGCAGTGGCCACTCAAGTGTCTAGCACATTGCTATACACAGTCATTTTTGCCGGAATTATTGGCCTTTGCTCTGGTAGCTTCTCCGGTCGGGCATTGCGAGTGGTAACACTCGGCAACCGTGCGGCAAAAACGTCCGACTGATATCAGACATTCGATAACCGAGCAGCATTGGTCGACATTTGGCTCTAAGCTGCCCTTCGCTTAAGCAGACTGGAAACGAGCTAAGCGCGGGTTTTCACCGCTGGTTACGTGGCCGCGACGCGCCCCAACTCTCCGGCCAGATCACCATAGCCGGTAAAGCGCCGCTCATAGGCCAAGCCCAGCCGCACCGCCGCCTGCTGCGCCGCCGCATCAAGGGTCTCATCTTGGGTTTGCGCCAAATAAATCAGCTTTTCGTAATTGCCAAAATACATGTCCCGCAGCTCGGGATGGCGGTCGAGCCCCATGGGTTTGATCACGAAAGCCTCGAATTGGCGCACCAGAAAATCCGTCAGGAAAAACGCGGTCATCTCGGCCTCGGCGCGGGCGGCAAACCCGTCGTTCCCGTCGAAAAAGCTGTAGCAATGCGGCCCCGGCACCATCGCAACCCCGAGCGTGTCGCAGCGCGCCTGCAAGAGCCCCCCGGTGCCGCAATCGGCATAGACCACATAGATCAGATCGTAAGCCGCGCGCTCTTCGAGGACCACCGCCTCGACGGCGTCAGGGATTTGATCGGGGTACAGATGCAGCTTGGCAGGCAGGCAGCGCAGGTCCATGTGATCCCAGCCGTTTAGGGATTTGAGCGCCAAAATTTCCCGCGCCAGCGCCCCGCAGGCCAGCAAAAGCACGCGCCCGCCCTGCCCCGCGCGCAGGCCCTTGGTGCTTAGGGTCTCGTCATCCATCGTACCAGTAAGAGCAGAGGTCATAGGGCGCGCATCGCGGCTTGGATCACCGGATCGCTGACATGATCCGCCGCCCCGCGCCTCTGCGCCTCGGTCTTGTTCTGATTAAGCTTCCACGTGCTTTCGACCTCTTCGATCTCAAGCGCCACCGGCACGATCATCCGCATCATCCGCGCCAAAACCTCACCGGTCATCTTATCGGCGGTCCAAGGCGGCCCCTCTTTTTGCGCCTCAAAATGCGCCGAGAGCGCGTCAAGATGCGGGCGCAGCGCCGCCTCATCCAAGCGGCGCAGGCTCCCGCGCAAATGGATGGCAATGTAATTGAGTGTCGGCACCTGATCCGGCGCGCCGTACCAATCCGGCGAGATATAGGCCTGCCCGAGGGTGACCATCAAAAGCGCAGGCTTCGGCGCATCCAGCGCGCGCAAAATCGCATTCGAGCGGGTCAGATGCGCCCCCACCTGCGTGCCCTCGGGGTTGATCAAAAACGGGATATGGCAGGCTAGCGGGGCCTGCGTGCCATTGATCGTCAGCGCGCCCATGCCGCAGGCGCGCGCGGCATCGAGGCTTTTGGCGTGTTCCGTACGGCGAAACTCAGGGTTGCTGTGCATGATAGGCGGCCGCCTCCGCTAGCCCGCCGCCAGTTGGTTATGCTTGCGCGCCATCATCTCTTTGGCGGTCTCAACCGCAACGGCAGCATCGCGGCAATAGGCATCAGCGCCAATGGCCATGGCGAACTCTTCGTTCAGGGGCGCGCCGCCGACCAGAACCACATAATCATCGCGAATGCCCTTTTCGGTCATCGTGTCGATCACGACCTTCATATAGGGCATGGTGGTGGTCAAAAGCGCGGACATGCCGATGATATCGGCCTCGAATTCCTCAGCACCCTCAAGATATTTCTCGACCGGATTGTTGATACCGATGTCCATGACCTCAAAGCCCGCGCCCTCCATCATCATGGTCACGAGGTTTTTGCCGATGTCGTGGATGTCGCCTTTGACCGTGCCGATCACCATTTTGCCAAGCCGCGGCGCGCCGGTTTCCGCCAAGAGCGGCCGCAGGATCGACATGCCGCCCTTCATGGCATTGGCCGCCAAAAGCACCTCGGGCACAAACAAAATCCCGTCGCGAAAATCAATCCCGACGATGCGCATCCCCTCAACCAACGCCTTGGTGAGCACGTCATAAGGCACCCAGCCGCGTTCCAGCAGCAGGTTCACCGCCTCTAAGATTTCCTCTTTCAATCCGTCGTACAGATCGTCGTGCATTTGCAGCACGAGATCGTCGTCGCTTAGTTCGGACAGGACGATGTCTTGGTCGTCATCTGGGCCTTGATCGGTCATCGCGGTGATCCTTTATTGTCTCGCGCTCCTTAGCATCTTGAAACCAAAGAATTGAGGCAATCTAAAGCGATTCCGACAAAAGCGATTTCATGTGCGACGAGGACGCCTCAGGACTGGTGCATGTTCCGTCTTTGTTCTAGTCTGAGCGCATGAATCACCGCACCGATGATCCCAAACCCAACGACCTTTTGCATGATCTGGAGCCCGATGCTCTGTCCGGCGCGCTGCCCGACACGCTGCCCGACACGCTGCCAGATGCGCTAAACGATATGGCGCGGCGCGCGCGGGTGCGCGGGCGGGCGGCGGCGTCAAATCAGGTGAGCCGCTTTGATCCCTACACCCGCGTTGCGGTGGATGACGGCTGGGCCGAGGACGAGGATTTGCCGCCCCTGCGCACCGAGGTCACCCATGAGCGCGCGCGCAAGATCATCACCAAAAATGCCTCACCCGATCTGTCCTTTGACCGCTCGATCAATCCCTATCGCGGCTGCGAGCACGGCTGCATCTATTGCTTTGCCCGCCCGACCCACGCCTATCTGGGCCTCTCGCCGGGCTTGGATTTCGAGACCAAACTGGTGGCGCGGCCCAATGCGGCGGCGGCCCTTGAGCGCGAGTTGGCGGCGCGCTCGTACCGCGTGGCCCCGCTGGCCATCGGCACCAACACCGACCCCTATCAACCCATCGAGCGCGACCACCGCATCATGCGCGAAATCCTTGAGGTCTTGGCCGCCCATAACCACCCCGTCGGGATCGTCACCAAAGGCACGCTGATCGAACGCGACATTGATA
>CAYLLD010000088.1:0-11876 GCA_964384315.1 uncultured Rhodobacterales bacterium
TTCCGACACATCTGGGAACAGCCGCCGAAACCGATCATTTACCACCGCCAGATAGCCGTCCTTGATCAGCGCATAGCCCTCGTTCATCACCTCCAGCGTATCCGCAAGGCTCTGCTGGTCGCGGTTATGCGCCGAGTGGATATTGCTCAGCTCGGTGTTGCGCTCGCCGATGGTGGTCAGCGCCCGCTCCAGATCCTGCGTCTTCTCGCGAACCTGACCCTCTAGCTCCATCGCCGATTGAAACAGCGCATAGGCCGAGCCGCCCATATCCTGCCGCCGCTCGAACTGATGCATCAAAGCGGCAATGATCTTTTGTTGCTTGGATATCTGAAGCTGGGGCGGGTCGCTGGGGTTCAACATCATGGGGACATTGTTTGTGTTGGTGGGAAAAGCGCAACGCCGACAAATGTCTGATTTACATGTACACCGATGTATTGCTCGCCGTAGGTGTTAAAGCCCACGACGTTGTAATCCCGCAGCACCGCCGAGACCTCATCGCCCAAATCCCGATCGATGATCTCAAGTTTGCGCAACACGCAGTCGAACCCGATGATCATTTCGGGCTTTTGGTTGCGCAGGGTGACGCTGGCCAGTTCCGCCACCAGCGTCTTGATGATTTCCTTGCCCTGCCCGAGGTTGAAAACCAGCCCATAATCAATCGCCGCCAGCATGGCGATCTGGTCGTTCTTGGTGAATTCCTTAATCGAACGGACATGAAATTTGTCTCCGCTGCGCACCAACAGGGGATTTTCCGCAAAATCCGAGGGCGTCACATCGGCGGGGGTTTTGCCGATCAGACGGGCGTATTCCGTGGCCGCAGGCGCGCCGTTCAACTCGCTCAAAAGCCGCCGCTCGGGGATCGCGCCGGTGACCACCGCCTTCACATCCGTCGGCTCAAAATGGTCAAAGCCGATGCCCACCAGATCGTAATCTGTCGAGACCATCAGCAAAAGCGCGCCGTTGTGATGGGCGCGGCCCTCGCAAAAGAAACTGGTGCGCTCAAAGGCCATGCCATCCGCCGCCGAGCCGCCAAAGACCGGCATTTTATTATCAAGCCCCAGCTCAACCGCCGCCGCCACCACATCCTCCATCCCGCTCACCCCATCCACCAGCAGAATGCCAAAACGATTGGGAAAAGGCGCGGCTTGGGTCGCGTGATCCGCAAGACGGGTGCGCTCGGCGATTTCGACCAAGGCCTTTTCGCGCTCAAAATCATACTGGATCGGGGTCGCCGCAAAATGCGCTTTGGGAAAGGCGATCACCACGATTGACCCAACGCTATAGCCCGCATGGGCAATCTCGCCCGCGGTAGAACAACCATAAACTGGGACGCCCTGCCAAAAGCGATCGAACCCCGCGTTCAGATCAGACGTGACATAGCGCGGGTCCGCAAAGACCAGCAAAAACGCGCTATCCGCCCCGTCAAACTGCGCGCTAATCTCGGCCAGCGCGTCTGAAACCTCGGGCTTATGCGACACAAAGGCCTGCAATTGCATCACCACTACTGCAGGCTAGGTATAATCAACGCCTGTTGGTTCAGCATCGCCGCATGGGTCCGGCTTTTGGCCTTCAGCTTGCGCAGCATCGCGGTGATATGCGCCTTCACCGTGGCCTCCGCCAGATCCATCTCATAGGCAATCTCTTTGTTCAGTTTGCCTTGGGTGATGTAATGCAAAATCCGCGCCTGTTTCGGCGTCAGGCTAGCAATCCGCAGCGCGATTTGCTCGGCGGTTTCCTTTTCCTGCCGGTTTTGCGTCGGCATGGTGAACATCGGCGGCACATAGCGGTTGCCGCGCCAAATCTCTTTGAGCGCATGGCGAAAGGTCTCGCGGCTGGAATCCTTGGGGATAAACCCCGCCGCCCCCACGTTCAAAAGCCCCGCAATCGCGTCGTTATCCGCATAGGCCGAGATCACCAGAACCGGCACATCAGGCACCCGCCCTTTGAGCTTGAGATAGCCCGCCGTGCCGGTCGCATCGGGCAATTTGAGATCGAGAATGATCAGATCGGGCATGAATCGCCGCGAAATCATCTTCATCCCCTCAACAAGCGTCGTGGCGGATTTGATTTTCTTAAGCCCAAACATCCGCGACACAGAATCGCGCAAGGCGTCGCCGTAAAGCGGATGATCATCGATGATTAGGATCGAATTGATATCGCTATTGGCGGCAACATCTTTAAGTCCAGTGGACATGTCTTCCTCCCCATTCGTTCACCGGCGCGTCCTTCTTTTCGTGTGCGAGGAGGTCGCCGGTATCCAAAAGCATACACAGGCGCGGGGCTTTGACAAATTAAACTTAACCTAAAATGAGTTGTTTCAGCCCACGGCTGTCCATAAGGTCAGTGGGCTAGAAAGAATTTCTGGGTCAAAAACATGGTTCCGATCCTCTCGGTTGAAGGCCTGTCTTACGATTACGGCGAGCGGCGCGCGTTGGACGATCTGACCTTCGCTCTGCCAGCGGGGCGGTTTTGCGCGCTGCTTGGCCCCAATGGCGCGGGCAAGTCGACGCTCTTCTCGCTGCTGACGCGGCTGCGCGTGGCCCCCAAGGGCACGATCAACGTCGATGGTCAGTCGCTGGTGACCCATCCCCGCCACGCCTTGGCCAAAATCGGTGTGGTCTTTCAACAAATGACCCTCGATCTCGATCTCTCGGTCGAGCGGAACCTGTTCTATTTCGCCGCCCTGCACGGTCTGCCCAAAAGCCTCGCCGCCAGTCGCATCGAAGACGCCCTAGAGCGGACATGGCCGAGCGCCGTCATGAGCGGGCGCGTGATCTTAATGGCGGGCACAGGCGGCGCATGGAAATCGCCCGCGCGCTTATCCATCGGCCCAAGCTGCTCTTACTCGATGAGCCCACCGTCGGCCTAGACGCCGCCAGCCGCGCCTCGGTGACCAAATACACGCATTCGCTGGTCGAGACGGGGATTTCCGTGCTTTGGGCGACCCATCTGGTGGATGAAATCGACGATAGCGATCTGGTGCTTGTGATCCATAAGGGCAAGCTTTTGGCCATCGAGGACGCAGGCGCCCTGCGCGGCGACATGGCCCTCACGGACCGGTTCGCGCAAATGACGGGGGCACAAATGACGGGGGCAACAGCATGACCGCCTATCTGATCTGCCTGCGCGCCATCGCCGAACGCGAGGGCCTGCGTTTTATCAACCAACGCGAACGCTTTTTGGCCGCCCTCGTGCGCCCCCTCGTCTGGCTCGTGGTCTTTGCCGCCGGATTTCGCGCCGCCTTGGGCCTGTCGATCATGCCGCCCTACCAAACCTACATCACCTATGAGGTCTATATCGTGCCGGGTCTGTGCGGCATGATCCAGCTTTTCAATGGTATGCAATCCTCGCTCAGCCTCGTTTACGACCGCGAAATGGGGTCCATGCGGCTGATGCTGACCAGCCCGCTGCCGCGCTGGTGGCTGTTGTTTTGCAAGGTCTTTGCGGGGGTCTGCGTGTCGATCCTACAGGTCTACGCCTTCCTCGCCATCGCGGCGCTCTTTGGCATCACCTTCCCAGCCTTGGGATACCTAATGGCCCTGCCGATGTTGCTAATCTCGGGGATGATGCTCGGCTCGCTCGGGCTGGTCCTATCGGCGAAAATCAAACAGCTTGAGAATTTCGCAGGGGTGATGAACTTCGTGATCTTCCCGATGTTTTTCATGTCCACCGCGCTTTATCCGCTGTGGAAAATGGCCGAGAGTTCGGAAATTCTGCGCAATATCTGCGCCTTCAACCCCTTTAGCCACGGGATCGAGGCCATCCGCTTTGCGCTTTACGGCCAGATCAACCCCATGGCCCTTGGCATCGTCATCGCCACGGGGCTGCTGTTTTTCGCCGCCAGCGTTTGGTTCTATGACCCCGCCCGCAGCATGAGCGGCAAGGGGCGCTAACCCCTGATCTGCACCGGACAGCGCGCCAATTGCCCCCGATACCGCGCCTCCATATTCCGCGCCTGCGAGGCCGCGCGCAGCAGGAACGACTTGGACCGATACGACCCGCGTGCATAGCCCGCATGGCCCTCGTGATAGGCCAGATACTGATTGTAAGCGTCGGTTTTGGGGATGCCGTTTTCGCGCAAGGTCCGGTCCATGTACCAGCCGATGAAATCCACAGCGTCCGCAAAATTGGTCCGCGAGGCCCCGCGCCGCCCGGTGTCGCGGCGGTACCAATCCCACGTCCCGTCAATCGCCTGCGCATAGCCATAGGCCGAAGAAATCCGCCCCGCAGGGATTATTCCCAGCCGGTATTTTTTAGGCGTGCGCGCATCGCCCCGAAAGCTGCTTTCGCGGTAAATCGTGGCCAGTTGCACCGATGCAGGCACGCCCCAGCGCGCCTCGGTCTGGGCCAAAGGCCGCACCCAATCGGGGCGCTCCATTATCATTGAACAGGCGTTTGTGATGTCTCGCGGCGGGTTCGTGCGCGACCCACCACATCCAATTAAAAGCCCAGCCAGCAGCGCTGACCCAAGGGCGATGCCCAACCAGTTTTTCATTGTCCGCCTCATCTGTCGCCGGGGTTTTCCCCGATCACGCTCGATCTGCTGCGAATCATAGGCGGAAGCGGCTTTTGGGTCAAATTAACTTGTAAAAGCACGTCCTATAAAAGCGCGTCTTATAATAGCACCGAGAGAAGCGCCGGCAGATAGATCACCGACAAGACCGTCGACACGACCACAAGCGCCGCAACCTCTTGGGCCTCAACGTTATGCGTCTCGGCGATCAGATAGGCGGTCACCGCCACCGGGGTGACCATTTGCAAAACGAGAACCGCGAACTCCATCTCTTGCAGCCCAAAGGCGCGCCCCGTGATCCAAGCCACCGCCAAACAGATGAAAAACTTGGCCGTCACCAGTACGAACGGTTTTGTGAAACTGGCCGGACGCAGCCGCCCTACCGCCACCCCAAGGGTCAAAAGCATCAGCGGGATCGCCATTTGCCCGATTAAGTCAACGGTGTTGGTCAGCCAAGTGGGCAAGCTCAAGTCCAGCCACATCACCAAAAACGCCAGAAAAATTGCGATGGCGGCAGGCTCTTTGAGCGTCGAGACGGGCGAGCCGCCGCCCGAGACCACCCAAATGCCAAAGGTAAAGGACAGAACCAGCGAGACCGCAAAGACCACCACGGCGATCTCAAGACCCGCCTGCCCAAAGGCGAATAGCGCCAGCGGCAAGCCCAGATTTCCCGTATTGCCAAAGATCAGCGGCGCCAAATAGACCCGCCGTTCGAGCCCCATGACCCTAGTGAGCGCCCAAAACCCGCCGATCAGCACCAGATGCGCCAGCAGGGCCGCCCCTGCGAGTTTCGCGATCTGCGCCGCCGATAATTCTGTCGTGACCAAGGCCATAAAGATCAGCGCAGGCAGGGAAAGCTTCATTGCCAGCTGCGAGACAAACCGCACATGATAGTCGAACCCCAAGCGCACCCATCCCACGCCAATCCCGGCGAGGATGAAAACAGGGGCAACAATTTCGAAGATGATCAGCGCAATCATGGCCATTAACTAGAACTGTTAAGATACCCTTAGTTGCACGAATTTTTAGGTGAGCCGCAAGACTTCCTATGATAGCTTCACCGAATGGGAAGTGGAATCAGGCGTTGGGGCGTATCTAGTTATGTTGATGACATCAGCTAAGTTTGCGATTGGGCAGATCGTACAGCACAAAATTCACAAGTTTCGTGGCGTTATTTTTGACATTGATGCCGAGTTTGCGAATACGGATGAGTGGTGGGAGCGTATTCCAGAAGAACAGCGCCCAGCCAAAGAGCAGCCGTTTTATCATCTCTTCGCCGAGAACGACACGTCCTACTATATCGCCTATGTTTCCGAACAAAACCTTGTGCCGGATGAAACAGGCGAGCCCGTGGACCATCCCGATGTCGAAGAGGTTTTCGGCGCGATGGACGGTGATCAGTACCAAATTGGTGCAGAACTTCACTAAAATTTGATTTTGAAGTGATTCGCTGTTTCGTTGTGAAACAGTGCCTTTGGTCGATCCCAAAACTATACCAACTTACGATTTGGTTAATTTTTGGGCGGCCAATGGGCGGGTTTTCCCTAGTGCCAGCTTTTTAACACATATTTGGTGTATATTTATCACGGCAAAATGCCTGTGATTTTGGGGTGATTGCCTCGCGGCGTGTCCAAAATGCGACGCATTATGGATCGATCACTAATTTTTGCCAAATGTGGTGGTGTTAAACTTTACAACCACCAGTAGTAGTATATTTTTTTTGCATGACCCAAAGTAAAGTTTTGCACCCTGCAACGGGCTTCGCAAAACTGACCCAAGACTACCCAAGTGCTCCTGACGCAACGATCTCCCAAATCCGCGTTTTTTTGCAACACGCAAACCAGAAATGCCGCCCCAAATGGCAAATTCGCCGCTAAAAAACCGCCTGATTTCAACGCTCTGGATAAAAGTGCTTCACTTTTTTACCACGCGTAAACTACATTTCCCACGGGTTGTTTACTATGGGACAGGGTAGGTGAGCTTATGGGGCTGGACGATACAAACTTGGCGACAGATTGGCGCGAGCGACTGGCGCGGCAATTGGCCGAAAAGGGCGTCAAAATTACGAAGCTCAGCACCGATCTGGGCAAGCACAGAGACTACGTTGGCAATGTGCTACGGGGCAAAGCTAACCCAAACTTGGGATTTCTGGTCAGTCTTTTTCGCGAAACCGGCATCGATATCTTCTCGGTCATTCGCGACACCTCTGAAGCCATGGTTGAGAACAACGTTCCCTTGGGCACGCCGATGGAGGCGCTCCTGGACGAGCTGGTGCAAACCCTCGAACGCGAGCAGATTATCGAAGAAAATCAACGCAAGCTGGACCGCGACGTCGTTAAAATCGGCGACGGTGCGCTCAGCGATATTGGCGCGATTAAAGACAGCCGCATGGCCGATGCCGCGCATGGCATTTTGCGCACTCTGGCCCCCAAGGGTTATGTCGTCGTTTCGGGGCTTCCACTGGAGCCGCAGGTCTACTCGACCTACCCCGAGGAATGGGCCGGTGTTTACGTCTCTGAAAAGCTCGCGGCCGTCGATCCGATCCTGCATTTCATGAACAATGGTTCGGGCTATGCGGCATGGGAGCAGCTGCGCGCAGGCGCCGAAGATAAGACCGTCTTTAAAAGATCGGCGGACTTTGGCTTAAAAGAAGGATCAGTTGTTACAACGGCTCGCCGAGGTAAAAAGATCGCTGTTTCTTTGTGTCACGAAGAAGTATCGCTTAATGAGGAAGAAATTACCCTGGCCGTGTCTTCTCTTAATACTTTTCTTATTCTAATGGAGAAGCCACAGCCCAATTTGGACCCGTATGAGTTGCTTTATTATTTCGCGAATGGCTTTACCAACGAACAAATTCGGAACATTTTCGATATCTCGCCGCGGAAACTGGCTGACGTGAAAAAGACCGCAATTGCGTCTTTGAACGCCAAAAACCTGGAACACGCTGTCGCGATAGGATGCAGAATTGGGATACTGTAATGCTAAATCAGGCTACTGCGGAAGCTTATGCTAACCGCGAAGAAGACTACCATATTTTCACACTAAAAGACGCCAGCAAGTCGCCGCTCATGCGGCAGTACTTTCAGCTGCGCAAACAGGTGTTCATTGATGGGTTAGGATGGGACCTCAATGAAACCGACTTGGGCGAGATGGACCAATACGACCGAACCGGCGCGTTCTATCTAATCTCGGAGAAACACGGTGAGGTCGTTGGCGGCATGCGCTTGATGCCGACAACCACGGCGTTCTTGGGCCGCGACGGTCAACGCTACAGCTACATGATCCGCGATGCCCGTGAAGGGCGTTTGCAAAACATGCCGCGCGATCTGATCACCCAAGACGCCCCGGTCGACCCCAAAATCTGGGAACTGACCCGTGTGATCACCTCGAAAGAGCCCTATCATCTTAAGAAAATGACGGCGCAGGCCTGCGAGTTTCTAAAGACCAAACTGGCCACGCATTTTGTCATTCATACCCGCCCTGCGGCTGGTCGTTTGGGCAAAATCTGGGGCTATGACGTTGAGCGCATGGGCCCAGCTGTCGGCATCGGCGGCATCGACTTTCAGGTTCACAGATTGGGTGTGATGTAAGGGTCGAAACCGGGATGGAGGACCCGGTGAATGACCGCCTCAGCAAAGCTAAAAAACGTCTAGGTGGCAGTTTGGAAAAGACATCTTTGCAGCGCGCAGCGCGTGAAGTTCTAAGTGAGTTTGCCGATCAAAGCGGTCAAACTTCGGTGATCGTCGCGATCGAGCCGGTGAGCGAGAGCCGGTTCGAGCCGTCCAAACACGTCTTGCATCAAGGCCGGCTCTCCGGCCTAGGCGCACAGATCGAGGATCTGGTGCCCTGCCCTGGCGAGCAGGCGCAATTGCGCGCGGCACTTTTGTCCGTCACTCAAGCCAGCGAGCGCGACAGCCCCTTTGATGCGCTCGGTCCCAAAGAGGTGCTTTATCTGGATTTGCTCTGCGATGGTCTGTCCGACGAAGAGGCCGCCGCGCATCTGTCCATCTCGCTCAGAGCGGTGAAAACCCGTAAGAGAGTGATTTGCGAAAAGACCCGCTCTGCCACGATCAGTCAGGCCATTGCAGGCTATATCCACGCGCAAAAAACCCGGCGCCCCCCCAATGCCGCAGATTGGCCCGGCGAAGCGGCGGCGGAGTTGATGGATTTGGACCGGGTAGATCGCTCAATCCGGCGGCTATACCGAGGCTTCGGCACCAAGAGCTAAGCCCGGACGGTCAAAACAGAAAATCCGTTGCATTCAAGGTGGTCATATCAAAGCCACGCAGGATCACAGTGCCCTCGGCCAGAGCGATCACCGTTTGGTAATTGTTCTGGCTGGTCAACGCGGTGACTTGCGTAAAATCACTCACCGATCCAAGCGCGCTAAAGTCGATTTTATCCACGCCAATCTCAAAGCCAAAAATCCGGTCGGTGCCAAAATTGCCCTCAAAGACAAAACTATCGGCCCCGCCACCGCCCCAAAACCGATCACTCGCGTCGCCGCCGTTCAGGACATCATCCCCGTCACCACCGCGCAGCTCGTCGCGTCCGCCGCCGCCCGTCAGCGTATCATCGCCCGCGCCGCCTTGCAGATCATCGCGCCCGCCTTTGCCCATAAGAACGTCAGCGCCCTCGTCGCCAAGCAGCTCATCATCCCCTGCACCACCGGTGAGCGTGTCCGCGCCAGCCCCGCCATTTAACTGATCATCGCCGCCACCGCCGAACAATTGGTCATCACCATCATTGGCTTGCAAAACATCCGCACCGCGCCGCCCGCGCAACAGGTCATCGCCCATGCCCGCCGCCAGAAAGTCACCCTCTTCGCCACCGTTCTGAATCAGGTCATCGACCACGGCGCTCACCTTGGTGAACCGCAGCTGCATGACTTCGTAATCCGCATCGAAAGTAAAGCTCAGCACCGGGGTATCGCCGTCCAAACTGACCTCCGGCGTCGAGGTCGTCATCACACCCTCGGGACGCGGCTCATCACCGGGGCTGGTCACTGAAACTTTGGTGGCATCAACGGAAACAAACCCGGCGGTCAGGCCAGAAAGCTCCAACTTAATCTCCAAAGCCCCCGCCGCAGCGTCAAAATCCCCTGCCGAGACAAAGGCCACATATTCATGCGCATCCTCATAAAAATGCGCAAAACTGGTCCCATCAGCGCTGGTGCTGGCGGCAT
The DNA here is from genome assembly GCA_964384315.1 of uncultured Rhodobacterales bacterium. Classification (GTDB taxonomy): domain Bacteria; phylum Pseudomonadota; class Alphaproteobacteria; order Rhodobacterales; family Rhodobacteraceae; genus CAYLLD01. Next base: position 9,699 of record CAYLLD010000088.1, read on the forward strand.
CAAGCAGCACTTGCTTGCCCACCAGTGATGTCGAGGCAAGTTGATAGACCATGCCAGCGGCCAATAAAGGCGCGTTGCCCTCGCGCGGGCTCAGGGCCGTTTTGGTGTTTTGTTGAACGCCCCAAATCGCGGCATAATCGATGTCATACGCCGTGGCGTGATAGATAATCTCTAAGAGCGCAGGCATTTGCGCCGCCCCATAGTCATGCGAAGGATCGGCGCTGTCATCCGGAGAGGAGCCCACGTTCCACTCGGACATAAAGGTGATCCCATCCACCCCAAAATCAGCCCATTCGTCCAAGCGCTTTTGCTGCTTTTCGAACCGCCGCTCTACCACCTCAGCGCGCCACGGATATTGATGAACGATCACGCCACCAATCGCATCTATCTCAGCGGCGGTGTCAAAACTTGCCATGACCGCATCATTTTGCAGCTTGGTCCGCCCGGCCTGTACCGTGATCACGGTCGGGATCGTGGCCGCCGCATCCGCAGCCTCCGCAAATTGGCTGGCAATCTGGCCATATTCCTCAGCGTTTATCCGGGCGATGTCGTCGGTATCAGCGTAGAACTCATTTCCGATTTCCAAGATCAAACCATCCGCCGGACCATAGACCCCACCCGTGAGATCCGCCACAAACTGAGTGACCTCGGCAACGCCCGTGTCGATATCACCCAAATACCGTTTGGTCGGGATTACCACCGCCGGGGTTAGACCCTGCGCAGCGCAGAAACTTAGAAAATTGCTGAGTGTTTCGTTGTCTTCTTGGCCAACAACACCAAGCGCGTCGGGGTTTGTGATATCAAAGTCATTTTCAGCAATCCCACCACCGGGGAACCTGAGCAAATTCACGCCCATCGTGGTCACTTTATCGCCGTAGGTACCAGCCAAGCTGTCGTGATCGAACAAGGTATTGGCCCCGAAAAAGCGCGGGTCAATCTCGCCGGAACGGACCGTATCAGTATTAATCGAGAAACTTACAGTCGTCGCTACACTCATACCCACACCCAAGCAAAACTATATTTGAGTTATGCGATATTCCACAAGTAATCAATGCTGTTAAAGCTTGCAAATTTTACTACTAATGCGAAAAACACGATGAAGTATTTCAATAAATACTATTAGATATTTCCGATAATTTGTTTCGACCGCCAGCGTTTCCACCCCCTCTACACAGCGGGGTTTATTTCGTCAGGATTTTGTGCCAAGATAGTTGTGGGATTGTCGAATAGTCGCAGACATGCCGCGAGCATGTGGAAACATTCTGATGATAGCAAATATGAATATTAAATTTTGTCGCGTAATACTTGATGGCCAATTTGATGACCTTGTGGCGCTTTCGCCTCGCGGGGACGTGGCCGTTGTTGCGCATTTACACAAATCCATGATGGCTATGGTTGATGGCGCCCCTGTCGATCCGCGTGATCTCAGCGCATGTCTGGCCTTTTTGTCTGACATTCTAGATGCCATTGATGAACAGGCTGCGGTGCCAGTCATGATAAAGACCGCCTGCGAAACCATGTTTGAGATGATTCTTGAACGTGGGGTTTGGGGTGAGGACTGCACCGATCTTGATGTGGCGGTGGCTTGTTAAGCAGCGGCCCAGGGGGCGTGTCAAAATCACCATTTTACTTGCTTTTGAACAGGTAAATTGAGGGGCCACAGACCCCCTCAATTTTAGAAAATTATCAAGCATTTACCGGTGTTACTGGAACATGAACGCAAAATCCCCACCCCTTTGCCACATAAGCGCCTAAGTCAGAGGTGAAAAAAGTCTTGTGAGCAGGAGAGGTGTCCTGTGTAGCGTAATGAGTTTTTTTGTTAACTCCCCTGCTCACGCGTTCCCTTTATTCCACATCAAACGCTAGTGCGTCGCGCTATAGCTCGTTTGCCCAAGGCGGGTTCGCCCCATCGCGCGAAACGGTCACCGCCGCGACTTTGGCGCCAAAGCCCAGCGCCTCGGCCATCTGAGACGGCGAAATTTCCCGCAGCGCGCTCTTGCTCAAAAGCCCTTGCGCCCGCAGGCTCGCCAACACCCCAGCATTAAACGTATCGCCCGCCCCCACCGTGTCGCGCACCACAACCTTTTGGGACGGCACATCAACCTGCGCGCCCTCACCAAAAAGCGCGCTCGCCCCGTCACTGCCGCGGGTCAAGAGACCAATCGCCGGACCGCGCGC
>CAYLLD010000089.1:0-11710 GCA_964384315.1 uncultured Rhodobacterales bacterium
TTGCTCGCGCAGCTTCGACGCCGCTTGTTCAGCCTCTTTACGATCGCTCTCGGATGCCTGCGCCGCCGCAAGCGCCTTTTTGCGCCGCTCTAGCTCGGCATTGGACATGCCACCGGCACCGCCTGCGCCAGATTTGGGGACAACCACACGCTTGCGCTTGGTCTCGACTACAACCGACTTGGACCGGCCATGGCTAAAGCTCTGCTTTACCCGGCTGGTTTCGGTCGTATTGCGCAGTCCAAGCGTCTTACCGCCTCTGCCGTTGTCGTTATTGTCACTCATTCCTGACCAGACCTTTCAAAGTACCACCCTCAAAAAGAGCGGCTTGATCATACCCGACAGATACCGCCGAGTTAAACGCCGTATAGGCGCCCGTATTACACCCTGCGCAAACCGCAGAGCCGTTGTGCTTCGGATAAACAAAGCTTGGCGGCACCACCGGGTTTGATCGCTGCGTGTATCACACGATCCCGCCCGAATGCCAAACCCAATTCATCCGCTGTCAAATAGTCTACATAGGCCGCTTCGCCCTGAGGCGCGCGCAGCTTTTTCTTTGTGCTTTCGGACCCGTCAGAGGCCTGAAACAGCGCCATCGCTTCGTCAGCGACGAGGGCCGATTTTACCTTTTCGTATCCGGCAATCGCGAGACCCGCCTTACGGGCAAGGGACAAACACGCCACCACCCGCTTTGACAAACCATCTTCGACGAGGGCGACGAAATCGTCAGGCACCTTAACCGCCTCTTTGGCGGCGCGGGCAAAGAGACCCTTGCCCACTGCCTTTTCAAGCGCTGCACGCTGGGCACTAACATAAATACCGCGTCCGGGCAATTTGCCCATCACGTCAGGCACCAGCGTATGATCCGGCCCGACGACAAAACGGATCAGCCCAGCCTTGGGCTCTGTCTCGCCCGTAGCGATACAGCGCCGCTCGGGCGTCTCCTTTTTGAAATGTCGTCCAGCACGGGTCATGGGTTAGCCTTATGCCTCCGCCGAAGAACTAGGCGGTGTCGAGAAGGTCTCGGCCTCAAGGCTACGCGCCGCAGCCTCTTCGTCGTCTTCATTCTCGGCAGCCGCCGCCGCTTCTGCAGCCTCTTTTTCAGCCTGCATCGCAGCCAGTTCTTCCTCGGTGATCATGCCAACCGCCAAACGCGCGGTCATAATCATGGTCTGCGCCTCTTCCAGACCCACATCGAAGGGTTCCAGCAGGCCGTCATCCTTAACCCGCTTGCCGTTAACCGTGGTGTAACCGCCAGCGATCTCCCAATCGGCGCAAGTTGCGAAATCCGACAGGGTTTTGATCCCGTCTTCGACCAGCACGAGAATCATCCGCGGGCTCAGGCCCTCGAAATCAAAGAGACTGTCCTCAGCGCCCAATTCGCGCGCCTTGGCAATGGCCTTTTGGTTCAATTCTTCGAGGCACTCGCGGGCGCGGGCCTGCAATTCCTCGGCGGTGTCATTGTCAAAGCCTTCGATGACCGTCAGCTCGTCAATTTCCACATAAGCCACCTCTTCGAGGGTCGCAAAACCCTCGGTCACCAGCAAATGCGCCACCATCTCATCGACGTTCATGGTCTCCATGAACAAGGACGTGCGTTGGTTAAACTCGGCCTGACGACGCTCTGATTCTTCGGCCTCAGTCATGATGTCGATATCAAGGGCGGTCAGCTGCGAGGCCAGCCGCACGTTTTGACCGCGACGACCAATGGCCAGCGACAGTTGATCATCGGGCACAACAACCTCGATACGCTCGGCGTCTTCATCAAGAACAACCTTCGCAACCTCAGCAGGCTGCAGCGCGTTCACAAGAAAGGTCGGCACGTCTTCGTTCCAAGGGATAATGTCGATTTTCTCGCCCTGCAGCTCGGAGACCACCGCCTGAACGCGGCTACCGCGCATCCCGACACAGGCCCCGACCGGATCGATCGACCCGTCATAGGAAATCACCGCGATTTTCGCACGGCTACCCGGATCACGGGCCACGGCTTTGATCTCGATGATACCGTCGTAAATCTCGGGCACTTCCATCTTGAACAGCGCCGAGAGGAATTCAGGCGCGGTCCGGCTTAGGAAAATCTGCGGGCCACGGTTTTCGCGGCGCACATCGCGCACATAGGCGCGCACGCGGTCGTTGGGGCGGAACATTTCGCGGCCAATTTTCTGGTCACGGCGCAGCACGGCCTCGCCACGGCCCATATCGACGATCACATTGCCATATTCTTCGCGCTTCACGACACCATTGATGATCTCGCCCTGACGGTCTTTGAACTCTTCGTACTGACGCTCACGCTCGGCTTCACGCACCTTTTGGGTGATGACCTGCTTGGCGGATTGCGCCGCGATCCGGCCAAAATCCATCGGCGGCAGCGCGTCTTTAATTTCATGGCCAATCTCGGGATCGGTCAAAAATTCCTTGGCATCCTCAAGGGTCACCTCGGTGAAATCATTCTCGACCTCTTCGACCACTGTGCGCACGCGCTCCATAGTCAATTCGCCGTTTTTCGGGTCGATATGCGCCCGAATGTCGTATTCCGCGCCATAGCGAGACCGCGCCGCTTTCGCGAGGCTCTCTTCCATCGCCTCAATCACAAGCGAGGTCTCAATCAGCTTTTCACGCGCGACCGCTTCCGCGATCTGCAACAGTTCGAGCCGGTTTGCGCTGGTCACGCTCATAGGAATGCACCGTTCATGGGGTAAGGTCCTCCAGTAAGGAATGCCGTCACCAAATTTGGATCAGGCACAAAAAAACGGGCCAGCGGCCCGTGCGTCATAAGTGCGTTGGGATCAGGGGTGGAAGCTGATCGCCGCTGTTGGATGGGTACATAAGCCGGTTGATCGCGTTTGGCAAGGGGGCGCGTGGACAGACGCTTAGAAAGGTTGGTTTGACAGGCTTGACCGAGGCGGATTTCACAGTAATGTTATGGTCATTATTTGGGAGATATTTTCATGCTTACTAAAATTCTTTGCATCTCTACTTAATAGTCTCGGCTGTTGGCACAGCCGCCAATGCGATCACCTTCACAGGCGATGGAACTGAGATCACGCGTAACATTGTTGGGGGGCCCATCGACTTTACGGCGCAGGAATTTGAGTGGTCCGGCTATCAAGATGGGCGTGAGTGCCTCTTTGAACCGCTACGCACGAACACGGGCGGCGATAACAACTACCACCACCTTAATTGCAGACTAGAGCAGTTCAGCCGCATCGACGGCACCCGGTTTGATCTGAGCGCGATCACCCTGAGCACCACAGATAATGTGCAGCTGTTTGAAAGCGTCCCTGCGTTTATGCCCGAACTGCGCGCCTTTGCGCCATTCTACGATCCCAAATATTACTACTTCGACAACATGCTTCGCTACAACGAGCTTGGTCAGGCCTATGTCGCGCATGAAAAGGCATCCCCACTTGAAGGCGGTGAGCGGTTTTCACTGCAAGGATACCGCGACGGCGAGCTTGTGGCCCAAACCCAATTTGGCGTTTTGGACCCTGCAACCACGCTTGAATTGGCAGGCTTCACCGATATTGATGCGTTTTCCTTCGATCTAGACACCAGTGGCGTCAAAACGATGTGGAACCACTACTATCGGGACTTCGGTCACGACTATTTAGAGGCGGGCACATTGTTTTGCCCCGATTTCATTTGCCTAGAGGTGCAAATTACCAGCTTTGAGTATGCGGCCGCGGCGACAGCGCCGGTTCCCCTGCCTGCAAGCGCGTGGCTTTTGGGGTTGGGTCTGCTTGGCTTGGCCGGGTTTAAGCGCAAAGCGGCTTAGCTGTCCTTTACAGGCTCATCAGAGGGCTCATCGCTTGGGCCCTCTTCGATCACCTCGTCAAAGGCGGTCTCGTCGAAATCCGCATCGGTCATGCCTGCGGTTTTGCGGGCCTTCAAAGCCTCGGCGACCAACTCATCGGTTAGCACCAGCTTGGCATCGGCGAGCCATTCATATTGCAGGCCAATCGTGCCCTCGGGAATATCAATCAGGATCTCGCCCTCTTCGACCCCGCGCAACAGCCCTTTGAACCGCTTGCGCCCATCGATCGCCTCGGCAACCTCCAGCTTGACCTGATACCCTGCCCAAGCCTCAAAATCCTTGAGCCGTGTCAGCGGGCGGTCAATCCCCGGTGAGCCAACCTCCAGCGCATAAGTATCCGAAATCGGATCCTCGACGTCCAGAACCGCCGAGATATTCCGGCTGATCAGCGCACATTCATCAACCTCGATCCCGCCCTCGGGACGCTCGGCCATAACTTGCAAGGTTGGTCGCTTGCCCGAGGAATAGCGCAGGCGCACCAACTCAAACCCAAGCCCCTCAATGATCGGCTGAATGATATCCGCGACACGTTTGTCGAAAGCGGCTTTTGCGATTAGGTCGGCCATGATGTGGTTCATTTAACGATAAACGAGCGCGCGGCCCGTTTAATGTACCCGTTTGATTTACTAAGCGAAAACGACATGTTCGCGCTGACATCGTGCATTTGCGTGCAACGATTAAGGCCGAATTAAGTGAGCCTGTGCATTTTTGCAAGGATGCTGGTCCGCGCGGGGCTGGCCCCGTTGCATTTACGCGTTGCATTTACGCGTTTTTTTCATCGCTGCACCCAAAGGCCCACATGTTCGAAATTCAAAAGCGTTGGCGCGACCGCAAAGCCAAGTTTCCGGCGGCGTGTCGCTATCACTACACGCTCTCGCCGGACCGCGCCAAGGCGGGCGAAGAGCTGCCCGGTTTTCGTACGCATCCCTTTGCCGGGCGCTGGCTTTACACCGGCGAAGCGCTCGATGTCACCACGCTTTGCGACGCCAATGGTATCGGCATTGGCTATATGCTGGGGATCGGCGTGGGGCCGGATGGGCTGGTGCCGACGCACCTACCGATGGACAGTGGCGATCCGGCGTTTTGGGATCGCTTCGAGGCCTATTTGACCGATGTTGCGGGGCGCTTCGTGTTTTTCCTGACGACGGGCAAAGCCGCGCGGCTTTATGTCGATCCGGTGGGGATGATCGGCGCGGTGTTTAACCCAAAAGAGCGCCGTGTCGCCGCCGTGCCGTTCCTGGCGCTCAAAGAGCCACATGAGCAAAATCCGTTTTTCGACATGGACGCGATTGAGCAGCAGGGCGGCAAGTTTTCCTTCCACCAAACCGTGGATCGTCACGTTAAACGGCTTAACCCCAACCACTATCTTGATTTGGACAGTTTTCACACGGCGCGGTTCTGGCCAAGAGACGAGGATTTCGCGCGCCCGCACCCCGACCCCCAAGCGGCCTATGACGAAATCCACGCGCGCGCCGCCTTTAACATCGGCGCAATCGCGGCGCGGCACCCCTGCGCTCTGCCGGTGACCGGTGGGCAAGACAGCCGCTTGATGCTGTCCTTTGCCCAGACCCATTTGGACAAAATCGATCAGGTCTTCACCAATATCAACAACTACGCCACCAGATGCGACGCCGCCATCGCCCGCGTGCTTTGTCAGCGCATCGACCTGCCCCATAAGGCATTTAACAAAGATTCATTCGAGCTGCCGGGATGGGAGCAAAAGCTCTCGCAACGGATCTATAATCTTGCCATGGGCCATCACGCTAAACTGCCCGATGAATATGCCAATGGCGCGGCCAAAGGCGTCACTGAGGGCGCTGTCATCCTGCGGGGACATCAAACGGATTTGCTGCGGGCGGTTTTCGTCTTTCGCCCCGAGGGGCAGTGGCGCGACCCGGATTGGCAGATCAAGCGGCTTTTGCTGGTGCCGCGGAAGGCTTTTACACCAGAGATCGCCGCGCGCTATCGCGGTGCCTTTCGCGCCTGGCAAAACGACTTGCCACCAAACGCCATGGCAAAAGCGGCGGATTTCATGTTTCTGGAACTCTATTACAACGCCACGCTGGGCGCGGTTTTCCCGGCGCTTTGGCGCAATTTCTACCTATCACCCTTCAACAGCCGCCGCCTGATCACGCTCTCGCTGCGCTTTGGCGAGGACGTGCGGCGCAAATCACAACCCGTCTTCGACCTGATCGACCGTTTCAGCCCAGCGCTCAGCGACGTGCCTTTCGACTTTGAACAATCGGGCGATTTAGTTCTGCTCAAAGACCAAAACTATTGCACGGCGGTTACAGCGGCGCGGCGGGATGCAACCGCCGCCCGCTTAACGAGCTATGCTCAGGCATCGTAAACTTTTTTGGCAACCCGCAAGCATTCCATCCCCTGCGGCACCCCGCAATAGATCGACACCACATGAAGAATCGCCCGCACCTCTTCCTTGCTGACCCCGTTCTTGATGGCGCCTTTCAGATGCGTTTCCCACTCAGTCATTTTCCCAAGCGCACCGATCATCGCCAAATTCATCATTGAGCGCGTTTTGGCGTCAATCGCATCATCGCCCCAGCCAAATCCCCAACACCAAGCGGTCATGGCCTCTTGAAAGGGCCGCGAAAAATCATCAGCATCTTCAAAGACTTTGTTGACATAATCCTCGCCCAGCGTCTCTTTGCGCTTGGCCAAGCCGATCTCAAATTTATCATCCATTGTGGTCACTCCCTGATAGGTTTTATGTGGCACCACCTGACCCGCTTTGTCATAAATTTACCACCATTTTTCACAAGGCTTGAGACGTTAGGAATTTGTGATAGATATTGGCCAGTCCTGACAAACGGGCGCGTGGCGCCTCACCCAAGGAGGGTAGACTTCTGTCTGAGGGAATATCCAGCGGTCAATCAAGCACCGCACAAGCCGGGCGCGCGCGCGCCGGTGACACTAAAGAGACAGTCAATCCGCTGCTCGATCTCATCCTCGCCTCGCTCGAAAGCGACAAAGCCGAGGAGATTGTTTCCATCGACCTCGCTGGCAAATCCGAGATGGCCGATCACATGGTGATCGCCTCGGGTCGCTCGTCGCGGCAGGTGGCAGCGATTGCTGAGCATTTGGTGGATAAGCTCAAAACCGACCTCGACCGGCTGTGCCGCGTCGAAGGAAAAGAGACGGGCGATTGGGTGCTGATCGATTGCGGCGACGCCGTGATCCATGTGTTCCGCCCCGAGGTCCGCGATTTCTACCAGCTTGAAAAGATGTGGGCGCCGGAAACCACCCTAAAGACCGCGCCGTAAGGCCGCGGTGGGCCGCATCCCGTGCATAAAACGCAAATTATCGCCATCGGGCGCAGCCGTGGTGGTCCCGAAGCGGCGCTGATCGAGGATTACCTCGGCCGCTTTGCTAATACGGGCCGGGCCTTTGGGTTTGCCCCGATCGAGCACAAAGAGCTTGAGGCGCGCAAAAGCAATCCCGACGAAGAAGCGCGACTTTTGAGCGCCGCAATTCCCAAGGCAAGCACCTGCATCGCCCTTGATGAGCGCGGCAAAGCCATGACCTCGCCGGAATTTTCCACCCTTTTGACCAAGCTGCGCGACAGCGGGCCATCAACGACCAGTTTCGTGATCGGTGGCGCTGACGGGTTGCACCCGGATGTGCTCGCCCGCGCAAATCACAAACTCTCTTTCGGGCGCATGGTTTGGCCGCATATGCTGGCGCGGGTGATGCTGGCGGAACAGCTCTACCGGGCCGTCGCGATTATGGGCAACACGCCTTATCACCGCGCTTAATCGCACGGTGGTGGACGCGCGTTAACTTTGCAGCCTCTATTTACCTCTAATGTGGTGTAAATTCGCGACGTCTTTTGCAACAACACCCACCGCCTCACATGCCCCACCTCCTGTTCACTTGTGTCAAAAACGAAGGGCCGTTCCTGTTGGAATGGCTGACGTGGTATCGGCACTTGGGCTTTGAGCAATTTTTGATTTTTTCGAACGATTGCGCGGACGGCACCGATGCAATGCTCGACCGACTGCACGACATGGGATTGGTGCGTCACATCCGCAACGATGTTGGGCCGCGCGGCCCACAATGGTCGGCGCTTAACTCTGATGCGCTGGCCGATGCGCTCACCCAAGCGCAAGACAAGGCGGCTTGGGCGCTTCACGCGGATATCGACGAGTTTCTCAACCCAAACTCTGGCACTTTGGCGGGGCTTTTGGATGAATTGGGCAAGGCCGATGCGATCTCGCTGCCTTGGCGCTTTTTTGGCAATGCTGGCATCGCTCGGTTTCGCGACGCCCCAGTGGTCACGCAATTTACCGCCTGTAGCCCTTATCCCGCAGTTTTCCCGCGACAAGCCATGATGTGCAAAACGCTGTTCAGACCCGGCAAGTGGTTGGCAAAGCCGGGCATCCATGTACCCAAACCAAAGAGCCAGTCCGCCCCGCTTTGGCTGGATGGCAGCGGGCGGCCAGTTGCGGATGATTTTGCAAAGCGCCCCCTGCTTGCTGGCGCATCCAGCCGCAACGCCCTTGGCCAGTTTAACCACTATGCCCTGCGGTCCTACGATAGCTTTTTGGTCAAATCCGCGCGTGGCCTACCAAACCGCAGCCAAATTGCGATTGATTTAAACTACTGGGTTTTGCGAAATTTCAACGATGAAACCGACACCGGCTTAGCCGATCGCTGGGGGGACTGCACCGAGGCTTACGCCGCTTTGCTAGCCGACCAAAGCCTCGGCGCGCTTCACAAAAGCGCTTGTGCCTGGCACCAAGAACAAGCTTTTGCGGCCACGCAAACCCCCAAAGGGGCCGAGCTATACGCCGCGATTGCCACGACAGGCGATAGTCGCGTGCCACCCAAGCGCGAGGCGCAGCGGATTTATGCGGCCATGGGCGCGGCTTACGGGGATGCGCGCAGTGACTAACTTGCAGCAAATCAGACTGGACGCGCGGCTTTATCCTGACGCGTGGGGGGCGGCGCTGGAAGGGAAAAAACTGTCCTCGCCAGTGCTTACCTTGGACTGTTTTGGCGGCAGTACCACCACGGTTTTGCTGCGCGCCGAGATGCAATCTGGCCTGCCGCAATCCATGCGGTTCTGTATCGACGGGCAGCCCCATGAGGCCGAGATTGCGCCGATACCGCGCGGCACCAAAGTCACGCTACCCCGCGGCGCATCGGTCACCATTGGCCTCGCGCAACAAGAGCTAACCCTACCCATCGCCCCGCCGTTTGAGCAATTTGTCGGTCTCAATGTGATGATGAGTTTTGTGCTGCAAAACTCGGCGGCGCGGCTCAGCGAGTGGCTTCGGTTCTATTGCAAGACACAAGGGGCGAATGCCGCGCTGCTGATAAACCGTCTGCCCGATCAAAATGCAGCCCTGTGGCAGGCGCTGAAGGCGGCGCTGGAAAACACGCCGGTTGATGGGCTCGAAGAGCTGGTTTGGCTAGATGTGCCTGTGCCGGTGGGGCATCCTGATCTTGGCCCAGAGACAGCGCGCATCAACGCCCCGGACGCCCCGGGAAAGGCGCTCTTGAAGGCCTTGCCCGCCGATCCGTGGCGGTCACAACTCTACGAAGTGGGTCTTTTCGAAAGCCTCCGGACGCGCTTTTTGCACAATGCCCGCGCCGTTTTGTTCATGTCCCCTGCTGACATTCTCGCCCCGCCTGCGCGCGGCGAGCCAAGTGTTTTTGACGCTGCAACGACGGGCACAGGCTTTTTGCGCATCGCCGGAAGACGCGCCTATCCCTTTGCCCTAAAGCGTCAAAAACACCCGCTCTTTGGCGAACACAACTGCCGTGCATTCGACAGCAAGGGGGGCGATACAATCTGGTGTCTTGCGCCAAGCAAGCTGGCCCCAGACGCCCATTGGCGGCAGTTTCGCGTCAATGCGCCTCTTGATCCCCAGAGCGCCGCATTTCGGTTCTGGCGCTGCATGGGCCTGCGCCATCCCGGCCTAAAGCCCAGCGAGATCGTACCAAAAACAAGCCTCATCGAAGACAACGCGCTGACCCGTGTACTTAAAAGCCACTTCGACGGCGCGCCAAAATCTCCGCCCAAGGCTGAGGCGATGGTCACTGCACCGCTCAAGAACGAGCGGATCACAATCGTTACGACGATGAAGAATGAAGGGCCGTTTATCCTTGATTGGTTGGCCTATCATCGGGCCATCGGGGTCACGGATGTTTTGGTCTATACAAACGACTGCACCGATGGCACCGACGACTTCCTAAAGTTGCTCGCGCAAAAGGGCCTCGTCACCCATCGGGAAAATCCCTTTGATCGCGCCAAAGAGCGCCCCCAGCACGCCGCGCTTTTCAATGCACAGTCTCAGCCGGTTGTTCAGGCGGCGGATTGGGTCATCCCGATGGATGTGGACGAGTACATTAATATTCACGTAGGCGACGGCACGCTGGATGCGCTTTTCGCGGCGGTGCCCGAGGCAAACATGATCTCGATGACTTGGCGGCTGTTTGGCAATGGCGACGTGAGTGATTTCGTTGATCGTCCGGTAATTGAGCAATTTACGACCGCCGCAGCCGAGATGACCCGCAAGCCGCATCAGGCATGGGGCTTCAAAACGCTATTTCGCAACTTGGGGTACTATAAAAAGTTTGGCGTTCACCGCCCCAAGGGGCTGCGTCCGGAATACATAGACGAAATCAATTGGGTGAATGGCTCTGGCCGTCAGTTTCCGCCGGATATCTTGCGCTCGGGTTGGCGCAGCAACACGTCAACCGTGGGATATGACTTGGTGACGCTAAACCACTACGCGGTCCGCTCAGCCGAGAGTTTTCTGGTGAAGCGTGATCGCGGGCGCGTCAATCACGTCGGGCGGGATCAGGGGCTTGGCTATTGGTTTCGGATGAACCACAATATGACCCAAGACACGCTGATCCAAGGGAAACGCCCGCTTTATGAGGCCGAACGCGCACGGCTTTTGGCGGATCCGCACATCGCCGCAGCCCAAAGCGCCGCCGTAAAGGCCCATCTAACCCGGATCAAAGAGCTGCGGGGGCTCCCTGAGTATGACGCGATTTACAAAGAGATCACCGGCCCACGCTTGCGGCATTTGTCCCGGCATCTGAACAGCTTTGGGTCTCAGGTTTTCCATCAAGGACCCAGTGCAGTCCCTGATGACTTTATGGCAGGTGATCTCACGCAATTGTCCTAAAATATTCGTCACAGGCCAAGTCTTGGGCTGCTTAGCTTTTGTAAGCTTTCAACCATCCCAGCCCTGCCTCGACGCTCTCGCCGCGCGGTCGGTATTCGGCCCCGATGTGTCCGGCATATCCAGCGTCTTTTAGGACATTGAACAGATAGGGATAGTTCAGTTCGCCCTCGTCTGGTTCACCGCGATCATGGATTGCTGCGAATTGAACGTGGCCGATTTGTGCGATGTTGTCCCGCACAAATGCTTCGAGATCGCCTTGGACGATCTGTGCATGGAAGAAATCAAACATGAGTTTCAGATTGGGCGCCCCTACCGCATTGATGGTTTCAATGCCTTGTTCCTGAACGCTTAGATGAGCGCCGGGAACCGCACGTGGGTTCAACGCTTCGATCACGACCATCTTATCCATCGCCGCAGCTTTATCGGCGGCATAGGATAGATTTTCGCGGAACACGGCTTCCGCTTCTGGCCCGCCATCGGTCAACCCACCAACCACATTGATATGGCGCGCGTTGATCACTTTGGCATAGTCCATCGCTTGATCGATGGCCGCTTTGGCGGCGGCCTCATGGCCCGGCACAGCGGCCAAACCAAAGAACCCCTCGGGGCCAAGCACCGTATTGATGCCCAACATCCGCATCCCGGTTTCCTCCAAGACCTCCACAATCTCGGTGGCGGGATGCTCGTAGGGGAAGTGACACTCAACAGCGTCAAATCCGGCGGCTTTTGCTGCCCGAAT
>CAYLLD010000090.1:0-1814 GCA_964384315.1 uncultured Rhodobacterales bacterium
GCCACCCCCGAATATGTCTCGGCGGTTCTGCTGATCGTGCTCTTGGCCTCATCGAAAATGGGGCTCTCGCCGCTTTTGGCCGATTGGGGGCTGATCGAGGGCAAAACATGGTTCAAAGGCACCGCCACCAAGGCGATGGAAAACATCACCTTTGAAAACTTCACACTGCCGGTGATCGCGCTGGCGCTTTACGGCATGGGCTATATCGCCCGCATGACCCGCGCCTCTATGGCCGAGGTGATGACCGCGCAATATATCCGCACCGCGCGGCTCAAGGGGGTCAGCTTTCGCAACGTGGTGCTGCGCCACGCCCTGCGCAACGCGCTGATTGCGCCCTTCACGGTGATCATGCTGCAAATCCCGTGGCTCTTGACTGGCGTGGTGATCGTCGAGACGATTTTCAACTTTAAAGGCTTCGGCTGGACCCTCGTGAGCGCCGCCCAATCCAACGATATCGAGCTGCTTTTGGGGATCTCTGTGGTCGCCGTTTTCGTGGTACTCGTCACACAGCTGATCTCGGACATCGGCTATGTTTATCTCAACCCACGCATCCGCGTGACGACCTAAGGGCGGGTGCTGGACATGGACGTATTGACTTGGGGCGGCGCAACGGGCGCATTTTTATATCCGGCATTTGTGGTGACGCTTTGCGTGATCGCGGGGCTGGTGATGCTGACAATCGTGGAAAGCTATTCGGACAGCGGCACCATTGCACTGGGCGCAAAGTCTAGCTGGCTGGGCGGCGCGCTCGTGGTGGGGCTGGGCCTGATACTGCTGGCCTATCTGCTGGTGGGCATGGGCGGCGGTTTGGCGCTTTTGGGGGTGCTTGGCGGCCTCTTGGCCATCTTTGTCCTGACCTATGCGCTTTTGGTGGGCCTAAGCTACCAAGGCTTTGCGCTTGGCGATTTCGTGCAACAGATGCTCAAAGTGGCGGCGCTGGTTTTGCTGGGCATCATCGCGCTTTTTGTCATCGGCTCGCTGCTGATTGACGGCGAGACCCGCGGCATCTTCGGCTGGATGATCCTGCGGTTTTGGCCGGTTTGGCTGGGGATGATCGCCATCTTTGCAGTGTCGATTGCCACCAAACACAGCACCGGTTTGTACGGCCGCCTCTTTGACAGCACCATCGGCATGATCGGCTTTGGCCTCGTGCTGTTCTGGGTGCTCACCGCCATTTTTGCCGATGTCATCGCCACCCATGAAGCGCTTAGCCAAGTCTCTGGCATGAAGAACAAATTGCCCGGCATCCCCATGCGCGGCGCCGAGGCGGGCGATTTTCAGTGGTATCTTTTGGGCGGCGATAATCTGGCCCGCGACGTGTTTAGCCGCATGGTTCTGGGCAGCCGCATCGTGCTGATCATCGCGCCCCTCGCCACGCTTTTTGCCTTTATGGTCGGGATCACCCTTGGGGTGGCCGCAGGCTTTTACGGCGGGCGGCGCGATCTGAGCCTCAGCTTTTTGGCCAATCTGGTGCTCAGCTTTCCGGTGATCCTGCTGTTCTTTTTGCTGGTGACCCCAGAGGTGCGCACCGCAGGGTACGAAATCCCGATTTGGGGCGGCAAAACATGGATCACCTCGATCCCCAATATGCTCGCAGCGGTGCTCTTTGTCTTTCCGATCGTCTTTTTCTGCGTGCTGTGGCAGTCGAAATATTACGTCCGCCCGGGCCTGCGCAACCTGCTGATCGCCCTCACGCTGATCTTGGGGCTGTGGCTCTATTCGGGCCTGACCTTCAACGCCGACCCGCTGGGCCTCATCGTCATGACCCCGAACATCCTGAACATCTTTGTCTCGGTGGTCTTTGTGAACTCGCC
>CAYLLD010000090.1:1824-11590 GCA_964384315.1 uncultured Rhodobacterales bacterium
CGTGCGCGGCCTGACCATGGACATCAAAACCCGCGACTATGTGGCGGCGGCGCAAACCCGTGGCGAGGGGCCGTGGTACACGATGCTCTGGGAAATCCTGCCCAACGCGCGCGGGCCGCTGATCGTCGATTTCTGCCTGCGCATCGGCTATACCACGATCCTTTTGGGCACCTTGGGGTTCTTTGGCCTTGGGCTCAGCCCCGAAAGTCCCGATTGGGGCTCGACCATCAACGACGGGCGCAAGCTGCTGACGATCTACGCCCACCCTGCCCTGCCACCGGCGCTGGCGCTGATGAGCCTCGTTCTGGGGCTCAACCTCTTGGCCGACGGGCTGCGTGAGCAGAGTTTGAAGGATTAGGAGATGAGCGCGATGGATATGACCACAGACGACACCACCCCGATCCTTGAGATCGACAACCTATCGATCTCGTTTTTCACCCGCGCGGGCGAAATTCCGGCGGTGATGGATTTTTCCTGCACCGTGATGCCCGGCGAGGCCATGGGGCTGGTCGGCGAGAGCGGTTGCGGCAAATCTACCGTTGCGCTGGGGGTGATGCAGGACTTGGGCGTGAACGGGCGCATCGTGGGGGGCACGATCAAGTTCAAGGGCCGCGATCTGGCGACATTCTCGGACGAAGAGCTGCGCGATATTCGCGGCTCGCAGGTGGCGATGATCTATCAAGAGCCCATGGCCAGCCTGAACCCCGCGATGAAAATCGGCAAACAGCTCGCCGAAGTGCCGATGATCCATGAGGGCAAAAGCTACAAAGAGGCGCTTGAGATGGCGCGCGAGGTGGTCGAGGACGTCCGCCTGCCCGATCCGGATCGCATCCTCAAAAGCTATCCGCACCAACTATCAGGCGGCCAGCAGCAGCGCATCGTGATCGCCATGGCGCTGATGTCCAAGCCCGCGCTCTTGATCCTCGATGAGCCGACCACGGCCCTTGATGTGACCGTTGAGGCGGGGATCGTCGATCTGGTCAAGGATCTCGGCAAGAAGTTCGGCACCTCGATGCTGTTTATCTCGCATAATTTGGGGCTGGTGATGGACACCTGCGACCGGCTTTGTGTGATGTATTCGGGCGAGGCGGTCGAAACCGGCTCGATTGAGGACGTTTTCGACAAGATGCGCCATCCCTACACCCAAGCGCTCTTCCGCTCGATCCCCCTGCCTGGCGCCGATAAAAACGCGCGCCCGCTTGTGGCCATTCCCGGCAATTTTCCATTGCCCCATGAGCGGCCTCAGGGCTGTAATTTCGGCCCGCGCTGCGATTATTTTGAGGCGGGGCGCTGCGATGCCGGAGTGATCCCTATGGCCGATGTGCCCGGGCGCACCCGTGATCGGCACGAAAGCCGCTGTCTCAAATGGGCCGAGGTCGATTGGGACGCGCCCTTGGTGGCGGCACAACAGACCCAAGTCACCGAGCCGGGCGATGTGATTTTGAAAATCGACGACGCCAAGAAATACTATGAGGTCGCGGCCAATGCGCTGTTTTCCTCGGGCGAGATGCGCGTGGTCAAAGCCAATGAGAGCATCACCCTTGAGGCGCGCGAGGCGGAAACGCTGGCGATTGTCGGCGAGAGCGGTTGCGGGAAATCGACCCTCGCGAAGATGCTTTTGGGCCTTGAGACCACCACCGACGGGCGGATCACCCTTGAGGACCGCTCAATCGGTTCGGTGCCTATCGAAGAGCGCACAACCCGCACCATCGCTGACATCCAGATGGTGTTCCAAAACCCCTTCGACACCCTGAACCCCAGCCAAACCGTGGGCAGTCAGATCGTGCGGGTGCTGGAGAAATTCGGCGTGGGCGAGAGCGTGACCGAGCGCGAGACCCAGATGCTGGAGCTTTTGGATCTGGTGAAACTGCCCCGCGCCTTTGCCACGCGGATGCCGCGCCAACTATCGGGCGGCCAAAAACAGCGGGTCGGCATCGCCCGTGCCTTTGCGGGCGGCCCCAAGATCGTCGTCGCCGATGAGCCGGTGAGCGCGCTTGACGTCTCGGTGCAGGCTGCGGTCACCGACCTTTTGATGGAAATCCAGCGCGAGAGCCGCACCACGCTCTTGTTCATCAGCCATGACCTCTCGATCGTGCGCTATCTCGCGGATCGGGTGCTGGTGATGTATCTGGGCCATGTGGTTGAGATGGGCACCACGGATCAGGTCTTCGCGCCCCCCTATCACCCCTATACCGAGGCGCTTTTGTCGGCGGTGCCCATCGCGGATACCTCGGTGAAGAAAAAGCGCGTGGTGCTCGATGGGGATATCCCCTCGGCGATGAACCCGCCGTCCGGCTGCCCGTTCCAGACCCGCTGCAATCACAAAGCTAAGGTGGCAGGCGGGCTTTGCGAGACCGAGGTGCCGCCCATGCGCACCCTCGCGTCTAGCCATGAGATCAAATGCCATCTGAGCCAGAGCGATCTGGATGAGATGGAGCCGGTGATTGTGCTGCAAGCGGCCGAATAGATGCGCGGGCTTTGGGCGGCGGTTCTGGCGCTTGGCAGCGCGGCCCATGCGGATGATCTAAGCGTGGCCATCGGCGACGGCAATCCGTGGGATACCATCCAGATTATCAACCACGCCGACTGCCCCCTCGTGGCAGCGGCACTGCAGGTGGATTTCAGCAGCTCTAAGGGGCGGCTTGTGATCGACACGGAATATGGCGGCGCGGGCACCAAAGACCCGATGCCCGTGCAGGTGCTTGAGGGGCTGGCCTTGGTCGATCCGGTTGCGGATGGGGCGCGGCGCTTGACGGTTCGCATCGGGGCGCTGCCGCCCAAAGCCCGCGTGATTGTCGGGCTTGATATGGACAATGAAACCGGATTTTGGCGCCAGCAACGCATCGAGTTTGACGATATCGGTCTTGCGGGCACGGGCCTGACCCTCGCCCTTGGCGGGCAACAAGTCACCCGCGTCTTTGACCAAAGCGGCCAAGTCACAATGCCCCTGCCCGCGCAGAATTGCGATGCGCCCCCCGACGAGGGTGGCACAACGGTTCCGATCAGCTAATCTTTAGGTGAATTCGGACCGAGACAGCGCGTATTTCGCCATCTTCTCGTTCAGGGTCCGGCGCGGCAGCGACAGCTCTTCCATCACATTGGTGATCGAGCCGCGATGACGGCGCAGGGCGTTTTCGATCAGCATTTTCTCAAAAGCCTCAACATGCTCTTTGAGCGGCCGGTCGCGGGTGGTTTCCTCTTTGGTCTCGCCGGTGGCTTGGTTCAAGAGCTCAGACACCTCTTCATCACCGCGCCGGTTTTGCAGCACGATCCGCTCGGCCAGATTGATGACCTGCCGCACATTGCCGGGCCAGCGCGCGCGCAGCAAAATCGCCGCATCAGAGGCGGTCAACTCAGGCGAGGCACAGCCATATTCCTCGGCAAAGCGCAAAGCATATTTGTTAAAGAGCGTCAGGATATCCTCGCCACGATCCCGCAGCGGCGGCACCAGCATTTGCAGACCCGAAAGGCGGAAATAAAGCTCAGGCATCAGGTTTTCCTGCACCGGATCAGGCTCATTCTCGGCCACACCCACGGTGGAAATCACCCGAAACGCGGGCTGATCATTGGCGGCGGTTTCCTCTTGGCGCGTCAAAGCGGCCAAGAGCGAGGTTTGCATGCCGCGCGACATCCCGTCGATGTTTTCAAGGCATACCGTGCCGCCGCGCCCCTGCCGGAACACCGCTTCATGGCCCGCAGGGGTCGGATCGCCAAAGAGCCGCGCCGAGAGTTCCTCGTCCGAGAGACCCGCGCAATCGATGGTGATGAACGGCTTGCCCTGTTTCGGCCCGCAGGCGTGCAAAGCATGGGCCACAATGGATTTGCCCGTGCCGGTTTCGCCCCTGATCAGCACCGGATTATCCGCTTGGGCCAGATCAAGAATATCCTCACGCAGCCGCACCATGATGGGGCTAGTGCCGATGAGCTTTTTCAACAGAACCGTCCCGTCCGCCAACTCGCGGCGCAAGGTGCGGTTGTCCAAGGTCAGCCCCCGCGCGTGACCCGCACGGCGCACCAAATCCGCCAAGCGATCCGGATCAAAGGGCTTTTCGATAAAATCATAGGCCCCAATGCGCATGGCCTCGACCGCCATTTGCACATCGCCGTGACCAGTGATCATGATGACCGGCAGCCCCGCGTCCATAGCGTGCAACCGGCGCAAAAGCTCCATCCCGTCCATGCCGGGCATGCGAATATCCGAGACCACGACGCCCTCATAATCCGCCGAGAGCCCCGCCAGAGCCGCCTGTGCGCTGTCAAAAACGATGGGGCGGAAGCCCGAAAGCGACATGAATTGGGAAATCGACATGCGCATATCTTCTTCGTCATCGACGATGGCCACTTGCACTTGCGCCACTTGCCCTTGATCGGTCATTTTAAGTCTTCCTGTCTGCTACATGTCGCGGGAGGGCCGAGACGTGAAATTTGTTGTTAATTATATAGGGTCGCGGCTATTGCGCCGCTAGAGAGGCGTCTTCAATACGGGGCAATTGCAGCTCGAAGACCGCGCCGCCACGCTCGGAATTGCGCGCGGTCAGGCTGCCGCCCAGATCATTGGCAATGCCCGCCGAAATCGCCAGCCCAAGGCCGATGCCCTCGCCCGGTTTTTTGGTGGTGTAAAACGGCTCGAACAGCTGCTCGGGGTCTTTGATGCCGTGACCATTGTCTTTGATCGAGAGCATCACCGTGTCGCCGACGGTCAGTAAAATCTCCATATGCGGCTTGTCGATGCCCTTCATGGCATCCAGCGCGTTGCGAAAAAGATTAACGATGATTTGCTCAACCCGCAGCTCGTCCCCCAAGACCATCGCCGGGGTACTCGGCAGATTACGGGTGATCTCGATGTGGCGCGTGCTCAGTTGCGGGGCCATGAGCGAAAAGGACGCCTTCACACTGTCCCGCAGATCAATGGCGCGAAAATCATCCTCGCCTTTGCGGGCAAAACTCTTGAGCTGACGGGTCAGCGCGCCCATGCGGTCAAGCAAATCCTCAACGCGGTGAAAACTGGATTCCGCCTCTTCGTGGCGTTTGCGTTGCAACAAGAGCCGCGAGCCCGCCAGATAGGTGCGCATGGCCGCCAGCGGTTGGTTCAACTCATGGCTCACCGCCGCCGACATCTGTCCCAGCGCCGCCAGTTTCGATTGCTGCTGCAAAGACTGCTCGGCGACCTCAAGGTTCTTTTGCGCCCGTTTGCGCTCGGTGATCTCTGCCTGCAGCCGCATGTTGAGCGCCCGCAGATCGTCCGATTCCTGTTGCAGACGCATCGAATAACGCGCGGAGGTGCGCGACAGCAGGAAAAAGGCAAAGGCCGTCAGGATCGCGAAGACCATGATTTCGATGGCCAAAATGCCGTTCACCCGCGCCCGGACCCCCTCAAGGGTCTCAAAATAACTCAGACGCCACCCCTGAAACCCGATCTTGGTCTCAACCCGCAAAAGCGCGGTGCCGTCGATATAAGTCGAAGCCTGATTGCGCGGGGTCAGTCCAAAGGTTAGCCGGGTCGAGCCGGGCACAGTCGAGGAATTATCAGAGATAAAATCCTGAATTTGTGAGTTTTTCCAAACCGGGTTGGACGACAAAAGCACTTGATCGTTGCTATCTGCCACAAAAACTTGGCGATTGGTCCGCCGCCACCGCTCTTCGAGCTTTTGCAAATCCGCCTGCACCACAATCACCCCGACCACATCCGCGCCTTGGGTAATTTTCCGGGCAAAATAAAAGCCGGGGTTTTCCTCGGGCAGGCTCACGTGGGAAAACGCCGTGCCGCTTTGGCGCAGACTTTCATTAAAGTAGCTGCGGTCCGATTGGATCGTGCCAATAAGCCGCCGATCCGTGGCCGCAACGGTTAGCCCGTCTGCATCAAGCAGCGTGAAAGACGCCGCCTCAATCTCATCAAGATACGAGATCAAACGCTGGGATGTTGCCGAGAAATCTTTGGATTGCAGCGCTTGGATCAGCGTTTGGTCACGGGCCAAAATGAGCGGCACGACCGATTGCTTTTCAAGCGCGCCCGAGATGTTCCCTGCGTAAAGCGTCGAGCGCACAGCGGCGTCGATGCGCGCGCTTTCGGTGAACTGCGAGGTGAAATAGCGGTTGGTGAACCACAAAATCGCGGCCATGACCAAAAGCGCAAGCGCGATGCTCAGCCAAAGCGTGCGGCGAAACCGATTGGTTTGGCGATTTTGCTCTTGAAGCGTTTTCACCATGGGCCGCTGCCTTAGGCCGGGGCCAGCGTGTCAACGACGCTGGTAAAAAGCCGCGCGCCGTCTTCGCCGCCCAAAGCGCGCTCATTTCGCCGCTCGGGGTGAGGCATCATGCCCAAAACCCGCCTGTTTTCCGAAAGAATACCGGCGATGTCATCGAGCGAGCCATTGGGATTGTCGGCATAGCGAAATGCCACCCGGTCTTCGCCTTTGAGGGCTTTGAGCGTCTCATCATCGGCAAAATAATTGCCGTCGTGATGGGCAATGGGCACGTTGATAGTTTGATCCGCGCTATAACCCGAGGTGAAGGGGCTTTGGGTGGTGGCGATGTTCAGTTCAACCGTTTTGCAGATGTATTTCAGACCCGCGTTGCGCAAAAGCGCGCCGGGCAAAAGCCCCGCTTCGATCAAGATCTGAAAGCCGTTGCACACGCCAAAAACCATGCCGCCGCCGGTGGCGAATTTTGCAACCGCCTCCATGATCGGGGCCTGCGCAGCGATGGCCCCGCAGCGCAAATAATCACCGAAGGAAAACCCACCGGGCACGCCGATAAAGTCAAGCCCCGCAGGTAACTCACGGTCCTTGTGCCAGACCATTTCAGGCCGCTTCCCTGTGGCCTTTTCTAGTGCCACTGCAAGATCCCGGTCGCAATTTGAGCCAGGAAATACGATTACTGCCGATCGCATGACGTCGCTTTCGTGTTTTTGATTGGTGTCAGATATAGCGCTTGTGCGCGAAATGTTACAGGGCGGTGCCTAGATTGGGGCAGCGCGTGGGCGGGTTGTTGCTGAACACGCCCTGCGGACCGTCGCTGGTTAAACGACTTCGATGCTGTAGGTTTCGATAACAGTATTGGCCAGCAAGGTTTCGCACATGCGCGTGGCTTGTGTTTTTGCAGATTCTGGGTCGGTTTCATCGAGATCGAGGTAGATGACCTTGCCCTGACGCACACCGCTCACACCATTAAACCCAAGCGCGCCCAAAGCATGACGCACCGCTTCGCCTTGGGGATCGAGAACCCCAGTTTTCAATTCTATCAGAACGCGCAGGCGCATCGGCTTCCCCTTTTTGCTGATCAAGGCCGCTTTAAGGGGAAATTTGCGCGAGTTTCCAGCACCAAATGCCTGCGGCGTGGATCGCAGCTAGAGATGTCTGAATTCAGCGGCCGCTAATTGGAGCAAAAATCGGGGGCAAAGTCAAAATCCAGCCTCCCGCAGCGCTTCATCAACCCACTCTTTGGTCAATCGCGGCAGATGCACATAAAAGCTCTCGGCGATACGGCGGGTTAAAATCACCGCCTCTTCGTTGTCATCGGAGTAGACCACCAAGCGCGCCGAGGTGCGATTGCCCGCCTCTGCACACATTAACACCGCGTCGTGGTTGCCCATGGCAAGCTGCCACGCGTAAAACGTATCGCCGCGCCGCACAACTTTGCGCGCGCCCATTGTATTGGCGTAATCCAAAAGGCTCATCTCGCCCGCAGCCAAACACAGCTCTGGGGTGCGCGCGGCACCCAAATCATAGACTGTCCAGTTTTCGACGGCACGGGCAGGCCCGCTGCCCAAAACACCTACGGCCAAAACACCCGCAGCCCAAACCCCATAGATCGCTTTGCGCATCATCCGCTCGCCTTTTTAAAACCGCCGCACCACTACCCATAGGTATATGATGCGGCGTTTAAGATTGGATGAAGCGCGCTTTGCGCCGAGCTTGCAATAGGTTTTAGTGAACCAGTTTTGGTCCGGTCGCGCCGCCATTGTTTTTGGGCAGAACCCCAAGTCGCGAGGCCACTTCGGTATAGGCGTCCGCAAGACTGCCCAGATCGCGCCGGAACACGTCCTTGTCGAGCTTTTCGCCGGTTTCAATATCCCAAAGACGGCAACTATCGGGGCTAATCTCATCGGCCACGATCAGCCGCTGGAAATCACCGTCAAAGACGCGGCCGATTTCGATTTTGAAGTCGATCAGACGAATGCCGACCCCCATCATCATCCCGGCCATGAAATCATTCACCCGCAAGGCAAGCGCGATCATGTCGTCGATGTCTTGCTGGGTCGCCCAGTTGAAGGCGATGATATGCTCTTCGGTGACCAAAGGATCACCCAGATCGTCGTCTTTGAGGTAGAACTCAACGATCGGACGCGCCAATTGCGTGCCCTCTTCGATGCCAAGGCGTTTGCTCATGGAGCCCGCGGCATAACTGCGCACGACCACTTCAAGGGGAATGATCTCAACCGCGCGCACCAATTGCTCGCGCATGTTGATCCGCTTGATGAAATGCGTCGGCACGCCGATGGAATTGAGCCCGCTCATGAAATGCTCGGAGAGGCGGTTGTTCAACACACCTTTGCCCTCGATCACATCGGTTTTTTGCGCGTTAAACGCGGTGGCATCGTCTTTGAAATACTGAATAAGAGTGCCCGGCTCTGGACCTTCGTAAAGGATTTTGGCCTTGCCCTCGTAGACCATTCTGCGTCTGGCCATGAATTTACCTGTCTTTCGATAAATGCCCAAGCTGCGCAGCGGACCAAACTGGCGACCGACCCAGCAACCAAGGCGTTTAGCCGCCCAAAACGTCGCGCAGGGCGGTGTCGTGGAGGTGTTAAGCTGCGGTTCTACCCAAACCTGAGAGGCGGGGCAAGGCAGGGTTTTGGCATTCTAAAACCCATCAACGTTAATCAATATTAACAATAAATCGCCGATTTTCGCTCATTTTGGGGGATTTTGGATATTTTTTTCCCATGTCTATCAGTTGGTGTCATAGGCATTTGATGTTAACTGTCTGTTAAGAAAATTAGTCGGGTAAGGTAAACCAGTGCCAGTAACGAACGATTGGGAACGGATCAACGCGCTGCCGGGAATTGGCGGCGCTTTCGGCCTTTTGGGGGTCAAATGGGGCGGCAACGGCATCGGCCTTGCCCCACCAACAGCGATCACTTGGAATTTCCCCAACAGCTTTTCGATCCAAGAACGGCTTGATCTCTCCTCGCCTCAGCGCATGAGCGAGGCGGTTTATCGGGCAGAAATCGAAGAAGCTATGGCCGAGTGGGAATCCTACGCCAATATTCGCCTGATGAAAATTTCGGACAACGAGGCGGCCGACATCGGATTTAGCTGGGGTAGTATCGACGGTCGTGGCAGCACCCTTGGCCTTGCCCTCTACTACCAGCGCTCTTCCAATGTTGCGATTGACGAGATGACCAAGGTCAATATCGAGTTTGATCTCGCGGATTATCGCTCGAACGCAAATGCCTCTGCGGTACATGACAGCGGCTTTTACGGCGTGGCGCTGCATGAGATTGGCCACGCCTTGGGTCTGGCGCATATCGATGATGCCTCGCAGATCATGTATCCGGTGCTCTACGGCCACGAGCATGATCTGAGCGGCGGCGACATCGAGGGCGCGCAACTGCTTTACGGGGCGGCCAATGGCGCTGAGGCACGGGTGCGCATTGGCTCGGACGGCGGCGAAACCTTTAGCCATACATCCAACACTGAGAATGTGCGGATGTGGGGGCTTGGCGGCAACGATGTGATGCGCGCAGGCGCAGGCAATGACCAGC
>CAYLLD010000091.1:0-11558 GCA_964384315.1 uncultured Rhodobacterales bacterium
AAAACGCCCGCCACGCCGATGATCCGCGCCCGCTGGATGAGGATTGCACATGTCCCGCCTGCACCGGCTATTCCCGCGCCTATTTGCACCATGTGTTCAAGGCGCAAGAGATCATCAGCTCGATGCTGCTGACCTGGCACAATCTGCATTATTACCAAGAGCTTATGGCGGGGATGCGCGGCGCGATTGAGGCGGGGCGCTTTGACGAATTTGCCGCCCAGACCCGTGCGGATTGGGCGGCGGGGGATATTGAGCCGCTGTGACACGATAAAACCTATCTGTGTGAGCCTTTGACGCTCTGCTATGTCTGGCGGCCAAATACGTCAGGCGGCCAAAAATTGCGCAAGAAATGCGCAGTCTTGCCCCAAAATTACCAATTTCTCCACCCATTGGGTGTAACTTGCCCATCAGTGACAAAGGTGCCTTTCGTGGGCGCGCGGTTGCGACTATAGATGGGTCAAATCTTGACGGGCCAGCACACCGCCCCCACATTGTGTGTCCGATGGGGTGGTTTCGTTGCCAAACCGCCAGTGTGCCGCAAAGCGGGCGCTGGACGATGGGACGCCGCCGCCTGCAGGTATAAGGAAAAAACATGACTGAGCCGAGCACTCTAATTCTACCCGTCCTCCCGCTGCGCGATATTGTCGTCTTCCCCCATATGGTGGTGCCGCTGTTCGTGGGCCGCGATAAGTCCGTCAAAGCCCTTGAGGCGGTGATGAAGGACGATCAATCGATCCTTCTGGCCAGCCAGATGGACGCCGCCGATGCGGACCCGACCCCTGAGACGATCTATAAAACCGGCGTGATTGCCAGTGTTTTGCAGCTGCTAAAACTGCCCGATGGCACGGTCAAAGTGCTGGTTGAGGGGCGCGAGCGCGCGAAAATCGACGGGTTTACCGGCCGCGAAGAGTATTTTGAGGCCGAAGCCTCGCGCATCATCGAAACCAGCGATGACGAAGAGACGATCACGGCGCTGACCCGCTCGGTCGCCAAGGAATTCGCCCGTTACGCCAAGATGAACAACAACGTCCCCGATGAGGCGCGCGCGGCGGTCTCTGAGGTCACGGACCCTGCCAAACTGGCGGATATGGTCGCGGGCCATCTCGGGGTGAAAATCCGCGACAAGCAGGACATTTTGGAAATCGCCGATGTGGGCAAGCGGCTTGAGGCTGTTTTTGGCACCATGCAAGGCGAGATGTCTGTGATGAAGGTCGAGAAGCGGATCAAATCCCGCGTCAAAACCCAGATGGAGCGGACCCAGCGCGAATATTATTTGAATGAGCAAATGAAGGCCATTCAGAAGGAATTGGGCGATAATGCCGAGGGCGACAACGAGGTTGGCGAATATCAGGCCAAAATCGAAGAGACCAAACTGACTGCTGAGGCGCGGGAAAAAACCGAGGCCGAGCTGAAAAAGCTGCAGCAAATGGCGCCGATGTCCGCTGAGGCGACGGTTGTGCGCAACTATCTGGACTGGATGCTGGCGATCCCTTGGGGCAAGCGCAGCCGTGTGAAAAAGGATCTTGGCAAGGCCGAGGCGATCCTTGACGCGGATCATTTCGGGCTGGAAAAAGTCAAAGAGCGGATCGTGGAATATCTCGCGGTGCAACAGCGCGCCTCGAAGCTGAAGGGGCCGATTCTATGCCTCGTTGGACCGCCTGGCGTGGGTAAAACCAGCCTTGGCAAATCCGTGGCTAAGGCGACGGGTCGCGAGTTTATCCGTATTTCTCTGGGCGGCGTGCGCGATGAGGCGGAAATTCGTGGTCACCGGCGGACCTATATTGGCTCCATGCCCGGCAAAATCATCCAGTCGATGAAAAAGGCCAAGACCACCAACCCGATGATCCTCCTCGATGAGATCGACAAAATGGGTCAGGATTTCCGCGGCGATCCCGCATCGGCGATGCTTGAGGTGCTCGATCCTGAGCAGAACTCGACCTTTATGGACCACTATCTTGAGGTGGAATACGACCTTTCGGATGTGATGTTCATCACCACGTCGAACTCTTACAACATGCCCCGTCCGCTTTTGGACCGCATGGAGGTGATCTCGATTGCGGGCTACACCGAGGAAGAGAAACTCGAGATTGCCAAACAGCATCTCTTGCCCAAACAGGTCAAGGGGCACGGGCTGAAATCCGGCGAATTTGAGGTCTCTGATGAGGCGATCCGCGATGTGATCCGGCTTTACACCCGCGAGGCGGGGGTGCGGAACCTTGAGCGCGAAATGGCCAAATTGTGCCGCAAGGCGGTCACTGAAATCGTGAAGGGCAATTCCGAGACGATCTCGGTGACGCCAGACACGCTTGAGGACATGCTGGGGGTCAAACGCTTCAAATATGGGCTGGCCGAGGAAAGCGATCAGGTCGGTGTGACCACGGGGCTGGCTTGGACCGAAGTGGGCGGCGATCTGCTGTCCATCGAGGCGCTGCGTCTGCCGGGCAAGGGCCGCATGAAAACCACCGGTAAGCTGGGCGATGTGATGAAAGAGAGCATCGACGCGGCCTCGTCCTTCGTGCGCTCGAAATCGACCACGCTTGGGATCAAACCGCCGCAGTTCGAAAAAATCGACATTCACGTCCACGTGCCTGAAGGGGCGACCCCCAAAGACGGCCCGTCGGCGGGCGTGGCCATGGTAACTTCGATCGTATCGGTGCTGACGAAAATCCCCGTGCGCCGCGATATCGCCATGACTGGCGAGGTTACTTTGCGCGGCAATGTGCTGCCTATCGGCGGGCTCAAAGAGAAACTGCTCGCGGCGCTACGCGGCGGGATCAAGAAAGTGCTGATCCCTGCGGATAACGTCAAAGACCTGCGCGATATTCCCGATGTGGTTAAAGACGGTCTAGAGATTGTCGCTGTGTCCGACGTTATGGATGTGCTGGACCAAGCGCTGATTTCCATGCCTGAGCCCATCGAATGGGACGAAGAGGCCGAGGCGCTTGCGGCGGCGGAAGCGGCCAAAGCGACTGGCGCGGGCAGCGCGCAAATCGCGCATTAATCGCCTCTTTTGCGACCAAGTCGCACCGAAATCGACGCTCTAGCGTCAAGTCAACGCCAAAAAGGGCAGCTTCGGCTGCCCTTTTTTATTGCCCCTATTGACCGGAACAGCCCTTACCTGTTGATCTCTACCCATTGAAACACATTTTATTTTTGGAGATCACTATGTTTGGAAAGACCTGTTTTGGCGCAATCGCCATTCTTGCGATGACAACCGCCTGTACCACCCGTTTTGAGGACAACTTCGATACAGATACCACCGGCGCTCAACCAGCAACGCAGCCCGCCGGCATGCCCGATGACCAACTCTTTTCGCTTGAGGGCAGTGGCACCGTGCGTGTCACAGCAAGTGGCGCAATTAACGGGGCCAAGTCGATGCAAATGCGTGGTCCGGCAAGCCGCGGGGCCGCCAGCAACCCCATTGTTTTCATGTATGCGGAACCAATCAGTGACCGCACCGAGCCTGTTTATGCGAACTGGCAAGGGCGGCTGACCAGTGGGGCCTCGGCACAGATTTCGTTCTTCGGCGGTCATTTTGACAGCATGCTGCGCATCGAGCTTGAAGACGGGGTGGTCATCGTCAACGGTCAACAGGTGGGCACCTATGTCAACGGAGAAGTTCACCGCATTTTTGTATCCGCAAACCCAGAAACCGACATGTTCAGCGTAAGCGCGCTTGATGGGGTCGATATTCCCGGTGGCCATGAAGGCCCGGTTTTGAACCCTTCGAACTTCCCCTATGGTAACATTGGCCTGACCATGTTGCTCACCGAAGGCGGAACGTCCGACAGCTATACCGTGGATGACGTCTTTATGAGCGAGCGCAATCCACAGTAGCCCGCCGGGATCATTGCGCAGGCGCGAGATTTACGACTATGTTACCCGCATGATTGGTAAAGTGAGCATGCGGGTAGCAACCATTGTTTTGACACATGCAGCGGCGCTGGCCCTTTCCTTTGTGGGTGCTGGCATTGCATTGGCACAGGGCGCATCTGAGCATCATTACGGCGAGTGGTGCGGAACTGCAGAGTTCTACCATTTCCACTGCACAATTCGCCGCGATGGCACCCACCGCTGCTCTTACTCTGATCTTGAAACGCAAACCGTTCATTCAATCGAAGAGGGGACGTGGCGTGTTCAGGGTGACTTAGAGATTTTTGTCGAAACCGGCCGTGATTTCTCTGGCGGCGAAACCCGGTTTTACGGTCCCCACGTGGAACGCTATCGCACGATTTATCTAGATGCCGAGACTCATATTTACACGTTTCTAGCCACGGGCGAGACCTTTACAGCGACGCGGGATTGTCGTCTGGTCGAAGGCCTAAGCTAAACGGTGCGGCCGCGACCCGTGCCAACGGACCCGCATGACCCCGTTTCGCGCTACTTTTGCCACCCGCATCCGCAAATTTTCTTGAGGATATTTTGTTGCCTTAAAATGGTCCGCAAACTTAACGCAAAAGGGCTTGAAGAGCACGAGGCGAAGCGCTAAGACGCGGGCTTTACGGGTGATTAGCTCAGTTGGTAGAGCGCTTCGTTTACACCGAAGATGTCGGGAGTTCGAGTCTCTCATCACCCACCATTCCATCCCTTTGAAAGTAGAAACGTTTTCCCTCTCCAAGGGGTGCGGGTCGTTTGCGCGCATACCAAAGCGGTGCTAACCCAAAGTTGAGCCGGGCCCAGGCGACACAATCTTGCCGCCTGATCTCTTTCAAAAATACGCAAATATGGCGTTTTGGCGCGAGCTCAAAAACGCGAAGGCGTTTCGTATTGTTAGCGCTTGCGAGCCCGCTCAAGATAAGAAAATCCCCGAAAATCAGAGACCTAATGGGTGGGTGTCTACAAAAGTTCATCCTCTTTGGTCGCGGCGGTGCTGACACATTCGCCTTTGGCGAAAACCGGGGCGTGGATTTCTGGCTCGATTACCGTGTTCGACCTCGGCTTTTGTTTCTTTGGGGGGTGGGGCAGCTTGAGCTGACCCAAGTCCCAATCTGTTACGCCAAAGGCGTTTTATCGCACGCGTCTCAATACGCAATTTCTTGTGAAAAACATCTCATTGTCTGTTTATCTCGCTTGACGAGGCACAGGCAGAGTTCTAGAACGCCCGAACGTTACGCAAGTGACGTAATGCGCGGTTGTAGCTCAGCTGGTTAGAGTGCCGGCCTGTCACGCCGGAGGTCGCGGGTTCGAGCCCCGTCAACCGCGCCACTTCTCTCTTATACCCAATTTCAGTGACACCGGGTCCATAGGATTGTGCCCATAGTAGTGCGGCTGTGTGTGTTCTCTAGGCAATTGCGCAGGTCCATCCCGCATGGGACCATCTGCTTAAATTCCCAATCTTAGCCATAGATCGCGCAAAAATTGCGTCTACTAAATTGGGGTATGTATTTGCCTGAGAATCAGGCTACAAGTTGACCCTACGACATCCAAGGGCGCGTCCCGACAGTCCCAATAGCGGCTTTGGATGCCGGAGCACCTTTTCGGAGGTGCGGCAAACTCGGGGGATTTCGTATCTGATCTTTAGGGCTACGCCCGTTCCGTTTTGCTCACGCTGCTGGGTGCCTGTGCCCGATGTTGTTCCCTACACTGGCCAAGCGCCCGGCAGCACTGTCGCGCTGCCGGGTCGCCATCGATTTAGGTAGGAATTGTTAAAGCTGGGTTAGCTTTGGACGCTAGGCCGAAGCAGGCGATCAATCGAAATCGGCCCCGCACCGCGCGCCACGAGAACGAGCAGCAAAAAGATCCAAAACCCGCGATTGTCCACGATGAGCGCTTGGGGATTGGTGTCGAACCATGCGCCGATGGTCGCGGCATCCAGCCCATGACCAAAAATATCGACCACGCTCATAACGATGATAAAGACAATCATGCCAAGCGCTGCGCCGCGGGTGAACAGGCCAATGACGATCAAAATCGGCAGGATCGCCTCACCATAGGCCCCCGCATAGGCGATGATCGTGTAGATCGGGCTCATGGCTGCCGGATCGTAACCCGCCGCCTCAAAGGCTTTGGGGAACATCTGGATATAGGCGCCCGCATCGAGGCCCAGAAAATTCTCGGTCAATTTGGTGCGCGCCGAGTTGATAAAGAACCACGCCAGCGAGCCCGCAAATATCAGTCGCGCTAGGCCCGGCAGAACGGCCCCGTTTAGGACAGCGGCAATCGGGCCGATGATCAAGTCTTCCAGTTTATAGATAAATCCCATTTTTCCCTCTTTTCCTGTTGTTCGGCCTTAGTTAGTCAAAAGGCGCGCCACCGCGCCTGATCCGAACAAAACCCCAAGTCCTGCGGATAGATCAAAGCCTGCAGGCTGTGCTGCGGCAACCGCCGCCTCAAGCGTCGCGCCCTTTATCATCTCGCGTATGAAAACATCCCCCCCCGTGGGGCAAAGCGTCACTAACACCTGATCTGCGGGGCGGGTGACGAGGACGCTTTGCGCCTGCGCCTCGATGGTCTCGTCGCGCCCTTGATTGACCGACCAGATTGAGAGGATCGGGTGGGGCGATGCCACCAGCCCTGTGCTGGCGTGAAATTCCAATCGAAGGGACATCAGCGCCGCTTCGTCGATTTGCGCAAGGGCGGTGATATCGACATGGGGATCGTCGGCGGCGTGATAGGCCGCGCGCCGTGCCCATTCGAGCCGTGCGATATCCGCCAGATAAGGCACCTGCGCCGCTGGGGGAAAACCGTCGAGAAAGGCGGCAAAATCATCGCCGTAAAATATCATCAATGGCGATTTGGGCGGATGGGCGCGGACATAAACCGCGGCCACCGCGTCAAAAAATGCATCGCCCACCAGCTTTTTGGCGGTGGGATAGCCGTCCGCCAACGCTAAGATAAGCGAATGCACCACATTGTTGCGATAGACGTCGAACCGTTTGCTCGCGGGGGTGCCATCGGGGCGGATGACGCCGCTGGGCACTGGTTGCTGCGGGTCCAAAAGCGCTTTGCCAAAACTATCTAACATCAGCTTGGGTGCGCCTGCACCGCTTTGGCCAGCACCGCATCTGCGCGGGCCGCCTCGGCTGCCAATTCGGGCCAAGCGGGCACGTCGTTGTCCCATTCGATCAAGGTCGGGACAGGTCCGGTGCGGGTCAGCGTGTGCTCATAAAGCGCCCAGACCGGATCAACCACCGGATTGTTATGAGCATCAATCAGCAAAGGGGCACCTGCCTCGTCGGTGTCTTCCTCGTGACCGCCTAGATGGATTTCGCCCACATGCGCGCAAGGAAAAGCGTCGATATAGGCGCGCGGGTCGTAGTTTTGATTGGTCGCCGATACAAAGACGTTGTTCACATCCAACAGCAGCCCGCAGCCCGTGCGCGCGACGATTGTTTCCAGAAACTCGATCTCGCTCATGCTCGATGAGGCGAATTGCACGTAGGTCGAGGGGTTTTCGAGCAGCATTTTGCGGCCCAAAACGGTTTGCACCTCGTCGATATGATCGCAAACCCGCGTCAGCGTGGCCTCGTCGTAAGGGACCGGCAACAAATCGTTCATAAAGCCCAGATCATGGGTCGACCATGCCAGATGTTCCGAAAAACTCGCCGGATTTAACCAGCCCATTAGGGTCTTGAGCCGCGCCAAATGCGCATGATCCAGCGGCCCCTCGGCACCGATAGATAGGCCCACACCGTGACAGGAAATCGGAAAGCGCTGCGCCAGATGACGCAATTGCGCCAACGGCGGGCCGCCATCGCCCATGTAATTCTCTGCGTGAATTTCAAGCCATGTCACCGGAGCTGGATCGCCAAGGATCGCCTCTAGGTGCTGGGCTTTGAAACCAACGCCAATTGCCTGCGGTAAATCCCATTGATCTTTATCAGGTTTTGGGCTTCCGTCGGGCATCTTAATCGTCCTTAAATCGGCGTCTTCAAGGTGGCCGGGCGGGTCGCTTGCGCACCCGCCCGAACGAATGCTTAACTTAAGCTTGGGCCTTATGCAGGCAGATCACGCTCAAGCGCTTCGAGCGAACCTTCGCGGCCGTCGGGCAGTTCCATGGACACGCATGTGCCTTCGGGAACCAATGTCCAAGCGTTACCTTGGTAGTCAACGGTGGACGAACCGGCGCAAGATGTGCCTGGGCCAGCGGCACAATCATTGGCACCAGCGAGCGACACGCCGTAGCATTTTTCGTTAGCTGCGTGAGCAGGTGCAGTATGAGCGGCGATAGCAGCGGTAACGGCACCAACCAGAGCGATGGATTTAACTGTTGTAGAGGACATAAGTGATCCTTTGGTTTGTTGTTTCGTTAGAACCCGAACCTCGGGCTCAGCAATGATCTATGGGCTTGGGGGATCAAATGCATTTCACATCGGTGTTATGTCACACTGGGTTTATTGGATGAAACATTTCGTTGCCGCGGCGGGGCTTCGGCAAACCGTCGCGCCCAAAGCTACATTGCCCGTGCTGACCTCCTGCGCCGCTTGCCGTTGCAAATCGACCATTGTGGCTGTATGCGCGGGACATGATAACGACCACTGAAGCGCTCGCAGCGTTCTGCAAAACCTGCACTGAACATGCCTATGTCACTGTAGATACTGAATTTTTACGTGAGCGGACCTATTATTCGCAGCTCTGCCTCGTGCAAATGGCCCATCCTGGCGAGGGCGATGACGCGGCCCATCTGATCGATCCTTTGGCCAGCGGCCTCGATCTCGCGCCGCTTTATGAGCTGTTTCAAAACCCGAATGTGGTCAAAGTATTTCATGCCGCGCGGCAGGATCTTGAAATCTTTTTTGTCGAAGGCGGCGTAATCCCCGCCCCGTTTTTTGACACACAAGTGGCGGCGATGGTCTGCGGTTTCGGCGAGCAGGTCGGTTATGAAACATTGGTTCGTAACATTGCCAAGGCCAATATCGACAAAAGTTCGCGCTTTACGGATTGGAGCAAGCGGCCTCTGTCCGACAAGCAGCAGGCCTATGCGCTGGCGGATGTGACCCACCTGCGTGATATTTACGAATATCTCAGCGCTAAACTCGAAGAAACTGGCCGCGCCCCTTGGGTTGCCGAGGAGACGGCGGTTTTGACCGATCCGGCGACCTATCAGATGGACCCCAAGGCGGCTTGGGCGCGGATCAAGACCCGCAATTCCGCGCCGCGCATGATGGCAATTGTTCGTGAGTTGGCGCAGTACCGCGAAGAGACCGCACAAAAGCGCAATATCCCGCGCAACCGGGTGCTCAAGGATGATGCGATCCTCGAATTGGCGGGGCTCAAGCCCAAAAGCCTTGAGGATTTGTCGAAGACGCGGCTTTTGGTCCGCGAAATGCGCCGTGACCCTCATGCCTCGGATTTGCTGGCGGCGGTGAAACGCGGCCTAGATGTACCCAACGAAGATTTGCTGCCCGCCCCCAAGCGCGATGGGCAAAAGCGGCCCGGCTCTACGGGATTGGCGGAATTGCTGCGGGTTTTGCTTAAGGCGAAATCCGAAGAGGCGGGGGTTGCGGCCAAGCTGATTGCCTCATCGGCTGATCTTGATCAACTCGCTTATTCTGATGAGGCGGATGTGCCCTGTCTGCGCGGTTGGCGGCACGAGTTGTTCGGCGCAGCGGCGCTTGATCTTAAAGCGGGGCGTATTGCGCTTTCGGCGGGGCCAAAGGGCGTGACCATGATCGCTGTCGAGACGCCCTAAAGTGGTCTGCCCGGCCAAATGCGCCGGGCAATCCATGATTATCTCTACTGAATAATCAGCGTGTTCGCGGCATCTTCGGGGGCCGTCATGGCGTCACCTGCCAGGTCGTCAGTCATTGTCACAGCCGCAGCCGCATCGGCATCATCGCCAAAGCCGAACCAGCCGCTTGGGGCGGTCAGAACATTCATGATCCCATCGCCGTAGCCGCAGCCGCTCAGACCCATGGCTAAAACGCCGATCAATGCAAAATTCTTCATCACTTTCCTCCGAAATTTTGTGACGGTTATTATTATCTCGGCAGGCAAGGTTTTACGCGCCGATTGTGTAATTGTTAACATCGGCGCTGCCCCCTGAAAAGGGCGCGTTGGGCAAGGGCGTCGCAGCTTTTTCTGGACGCGGCATGTGGCAGTGCTTAGATGCCCCTAGGTAGATAAGCATCCACATCAAGTAAGGGGCGGCGCGAGATAGGCCATGGCCGAGACGTTTGACGATATAGCTGAGACTTTTTCGTTCTTGGACGATTGGGAAGATCGCTATCGCTATGTGATTGATTTGGGCAAAGCCATGCCCGATCTGCCGCAAGAGCAGCAAATTGATGCAACCCGCGTGTTGGGCTGTGCCTCGCAGGTCTGGATCGTGCCCGACGTTGCGGGGCAGGGCGCGCAAGCCCAGCTTAGCTTTACCGGCACCTCGGACGCGATGATTGTGCGCGGGCTGATCGCGGTTCTGCTTGCGCTATACAACGGCAAAACCGCCCCCGAGGTTCTGGCCATCGACGCCCCTGCCGCGCTGGCGGGTCTGGGCCTTGACCAACATCTATCGTCGCAACGCTCGAACGGGCTGCGCGCCATGATCACTCGGATCCGTGAGATCGCTACCCGTGTAGAGGCTGAGTAAATGACGAATGCATTAAGTGAGCTGTTGGAGACGCGTGATTGGCTTTTGGCCGATGGGGCCACGGGGACGAACCTCTTTAATATGGGTCTGGTCGCCGGTGAGGCGCCTGAGGCGTGGAATTTGGATGCACCCGAAAAGATTAAAACGCTCTACTCCAACTGCGTGAACGCGGGTTCGGATATCTTTTTGACCAATTCCTTTGGCGGCACGTCGAGCCGTCTTAAGCTGCATGATTTGCAGACCCGCGTGCATGAGGTGAACCGGATCGCTGCCGAACTGGGCCGCGAGGTTGCGGATGCGGCAGGGCGCAAGGTCGTGGTGGCGGGGTCTATGGGCCCAACCGGCGA
Organism: uncultured Rhodobacterales bacterium; assembly: GCA_964384315.1. GTDB lineage: Bacteria > Pseudomonadota > Alphaproteobacteria > Rhodobacterales > Rhodobacteraceae > CAYLLD01. Next base: position 10,876 of record CAYLLD010000091.1, read on the forward strand.
GATCATGGGGGTGGCGGGGACGCTGGCCCACGAAGACGCGGTCGAGATGTTCGCCGAGCAGGCCCAAGGGCTGATGGATGGCGGCGCGGATGTGCTGTGGATCGAGACCATTAGTGCGCCCGAGGAATTTATCGCCGCCGCCGAGGCCATCGAGAGCATCGGCGCGCCGTGGTGTGGCACCATGAGTTTCGACACCGCTGGGCGCACTATGATGGGCGTCACCTCGGTGAATATGGTCGAGATGGTGAATGACATGCCGCAAACGCCGGTGGCTTTCGGGGCGAATTGCGGGGTCGGCTCGTCGGATTTGCTGCGCACGGTTTTGGGGATGTCCGGCACGGGGGTTGAGACCCCGCTGATCGCCAAGGGCAATGCGGGTATCCCGAAATTCGTCGAGGGGCATATCCACTATGACGGGACGCCTGAGTTGATGGCGGATTATGCGGTGATGGCGCGCAACGCGGGGGCGCGGATCATTGGCGGGTGTTGCGGCACCATGCCTGAGCATCTGGAGGCCATGCGCGCGGCGCTTGAGGCTGGCGATAAAGGTCCGGCCCCGAGCCATGAAGAGATCGTTGCAGCTTTGGGCGGGTTTTCCTCGCCCCAAGATGGCACCGAGGCGGATGCACCCAGCGGTGATCGTCCCCGCCGTGGGGGGCGCCGCCGCCGTTAAACCACGTCGT
>CAYLLD010000092.1:0-11466 GCA_964384315.1 uncultured Rhodobacterales bacterium
AAACAACCCTGCCAAATCTTACGTCGAAAAAATTGTAACCACTTAGCTAAATTAACGTTTTAAACCACAAAATGACTTGGCGTGAAAATTGTGCATTCCAACACCGGTCGGAACAAATCCCCGCTACAATAGTGTATTTTAGAATTCAAGTTTAGGCAGCGCTATTTTCTGCCTATTCGTAATCCGTCATCGGCGGACAGGTGCAGGCCAAATTACGGTCGCCCCAGACATTGTCGAGGCGATTGACCGCGGGCCAGTATTTGTCCACCCGCGGCGCGCCTGCAGGGAAACACCCAAGCTCGCGGCTATAGGGGCGATCCCACTCGCCGATTAGATCGGCGGTCGTATGAGGCGCGTTTTTGAGCGGGTTGTTTTGTGCATCCACCTGCCCTGTTTCGATTGCACGAATTTCTTCGCGGATGCCCAGCATTGCCTCGCAAAACCGATCCAACTCGGCCTTGGTTTCGGATTCCGTCGGCTCAATCATCAAGGTTCCCGCAACCGGCCACGACATGGTGGGGGCGTGAAAGCCGCAATCGCTTAGCCGTTTGGCGATGTCATCAACGCTGACCGAAACGCTATCCGCGAAGGGGCGCGTGTCGATGATACATTCGTGGGCGACCCGCCCCTTTGGGCCTTTGTAGAGTACGTCAAACGCACCCTCTAGGCGTTTGGCAATGTAGTTCGCACTGAGGATCGCAACCCTTGTGGCTTGGGTCAGGCCCTCACCGCCCATCATCAGGCAATAGGCCCAAGAAATCGGCAACAAAGAGGTCGAGCCAAAGGGCGCGGCGCTCACAGCACCTGTTCCTGCCTCGGCCTTTGCAACGGGATTACCCGGCAGATGCGCAATCAGATGATCCTTCACCCCAATCGGCCCCATACCCGGACCACCACCGCCATGAGGGATACAAAATGTCTTATGCAGGTTCAAATGGCTGACATCCCCGCCCAGATCACCCGGACGGCTCAGACCAACCATTGCATTCATATTCGCCCCGTCGATATAGACCTGACCCCCCGCCTCGTGGGTGATGGCGCAAACCTCGGTCACTGTTTCCTCGAACACACCATGGGTCGAAGGATAGGTGATCATGCAGCCCGCCAGATTGTCTTTATGCAGCGCAACCTTGGCCTTAAAGTCCTCTAGATCAATGTCACCATTGGCGGCAGATTGCACAGGCACAACCGTCCAGCCAACCATCTGCGCCGAGGCCGGATTGGTCCCGTGGGCGCTCATGGGGATCAGACAAATCTTACGATGCGCCGCACCTTTGGCTTTGTGGTAAGCGGCAATGGTCAATAGCCCTGCAAACTCGCCTTGCGCGCCAGAATTGGGCTGCATCGAAATGGCGTCATAGCCTGTGACATCGCAAAGAATGGCAGAAAGATCCGCGATCATTTGCGCATAACCCGCAGCTTGATCCGCCGGGCAATAGGGGTGCAGATCCGCAAAATTGGAAAAGCTGACTGGCATCATCTCGGCGGCTGCGTTCAGCTTCATGGTGCAAGAGCCAAGAGGGATCATTGCCCGGTCAAGCGCGAGATCACGGTCGGCCAAACGGCGCATGTAGCGCATAATATTCGTCTCGGCGCGGTTCATGTGGAACACCGGATGCGTCAGCACCTCTGATTGCCGCTGCAGTGCGCCCGGCACTGCATCCTCGGCAACCGGGCTCATGTCAGCGCCCAAAATACCAAAGGCGCGCAGAACCCGTTCAATCACTGCCGCATCGCTGCGCTCATCCAAGGTGATGCCCAGCTTGCTATGACCCACTGCGCGCAGGTTCAGCCCCTGCTCGACCGCCGCTGCCATCAGCGCACTTTGCCGTTCGCCAACCTCAACGGTGATCGTGTCAAAAAACGCTTTTGGCGTGACCTCAAAGCCCGCTGTTTGCAGCCCCCGTGCCAGTTGCACGGTCTGTCGATGGATGCGCCTTGCAATCGCGCGCAGCCCGTTTGGCCCGTGAAACACCGCATAGAACCCGGCCATCACTGCCAAAAGCGCTTGGGCTGTGCAGACGTTAGAGGTCGCTTTTTCGCGGCGAATATGCTGTTCGCGGGTTTGCAAAGATAGCCGGTAAGCCGGTTTGCCGCGACTATCGACCGAGACCCCAACGATCCGCCCCGGCAAATTGCGCGCAAAACTCAGCCGTGTGGCCATATAGGCCGCATGAGGCCCGCCATAACCCATTGGCACGCCAAAACGCTGGGTCGAGCCGACGGCAATATCCGCCCCCATCTCGCCGGGGGCCTTCAAGAGCATCAGGGACAACGGGTCAGCCGAGACGATCCCGATCCCCTTATGCTCATGCAGTGCCGCCATTTGCGTCGTTACATCCCGCAGATCGCCATAGGTGCCCGGCACCTGAAAAATCGCGCCAAAAACCGCGCTTGCATCAAGATCATCCGGGTGGCCGATGGTGATTTCGATCCCCAGAGGGGCCGCGCGGGTTTGCATCACCGCGATGTTTTGCGGGTGGCAGTTTTCATCGACGAAAAACTGCTTTGCTTTGGATTTCGAAATCCGCTGCGCCATGGTCATCGCCTCGGCGCAGGCCGTGGCCTCATCCAAGAGCGAGGCATTGGCAATCTCAAGCCCGGTTAAATCTGTGATCACGGTTTGAAAGTTTAAAAGCGCCTCAAGCCGCCCTTGGCTGATTTCCGGCTGATATGGGGTATAGGCCGTGTACCAAGCTGGGTTTTCGAGGATATTTCGCTGGATCACCGGCGGGGTGATCGTGCCGTGATAGCCTTGACCGATCAGAGACGTCAGCACCTTATTCTTTTCCGCCGTCGCACGCATATGCGCCAACAATTCGTGCTCGGACATAGCCGCCCCAAAGGCGAGCGGTGCCTTGGCGCGAATGTTCTGCGGCAGGGTCTGGTCAATCAGCTCTTCCAGATCAGCCGCCCCGATCACCTTAAGCATATCGGCCATCTCGGCCTTGCTCGGGCCGATATGGCGCAGGTTGGCAAAATCATAGGGCGCATAGTCGTCAGCGAAATTTGTCATGGCAGTCTTCCGGGCGGTTTAGGCAATCAGAGCGTTATAGGCAGCTTCGTCGAGCAGACCGTCAAGCTGCGTGGCATCGGCGGGTTTGATTTTGAAAAACCAACCCGCGCCCAGCGCATCCTCGTTTACCAAAGACGGGTTGTCCGCGAGGGCCTCGTTCACCTCGACGATCTCACCATCCACCGGGGCCAGAATATCCGAAGCCGCCTTGACGCTTTCGATCACAACCACCTCATCGCCGCGCGCCACCGTTGCGCCCACCTCAGGCAGTTCGACAAAAACAATATCCCCAAGCTGCGTCGTCGCATGGGTGGTGATCCCCACGGTCACGGCATCGTTTTGGGGCAAAAGCCATTCGTGTTCCTCGGTGAATTTCATAGCTGGTCTCCTTGTGTTTGATCTGGTCGGTTATCGTTTGAAATTGGCGGGCACAAAGGGCAACGCGGCGACCTCAATGGGCAAGCGTTTGCCTCTGAGTTCGCCAAAAACCTGCGTGCCGGGGGTCGCTAAATTTGCGGGTAAGTCACCCATGGCGACAGGACGCCCAAGGGTTGGGCCGAAGCCCCCTGATGTGATCTGGCCGATAGGTGTGCTGCTGGTCTCGTCTTCAAACAGGCTAACACCCTCACGCATGGGCGCGCGTCCTTGGGGCAAGAGGCCAACGCGGCGGCGCGCAGGGCCATTTGTGATTTGTGGCAGGATCAACTCGGCACCAGGGAACCCGCCTGCGCGCGCGCCACCAGTGCGGCGGGTCTTTTGGATCGCCCAGCTTAAAGCCGCCTCGCTTGGTGTGGTGTTGTCGTCCATATCATGGCCATAAAGACAAAGTCCGGCCTCAAGGCGCAGGCTGTCACGGGCCCCAAGACCGATTGGCGCAACCGCCTCGTGGGCCAGCAACTCTTGGGCAAGCCGGGGCGCATCGGCGGCAGGCACGGAAATTTCATAGCCGTCCTCACCGGTATAGCCAGAACGAGAGACCCAACAGATTGCCCCCGCCAAAGTCAGGTCCGCAACATCCATAAACCGCATCTGCGCCGCCTGCGGATTTAGTCCCGCCAGAACCGCCTCACTTGCCGGACCTTGCAGCGCCAAAAGCGCGCGATCGGTTATTTGCGTGATGCTCACCCCGTCCAGATTGGCTTGCAAATGTGCCAAATCGGCCATTTTGCAAGCGGCATTGACCACCATAAAGATGTGGTCGCCCCGGTTCGCAAACATCAGGTCGTCCATGATGCCACCTGCGGGGTTTGTGAAAAATCCGTAGCGCTGACGGCCCATGGCCAGTCCCAGAACATCAACGGGGATCAGCGTCTCAAGCGCCTTGGCGGTGGCGGCGAAATCCGCACCTTTCAGTGTAATCTGCCCCATATGCGAGACGTCAAACAACCCCGCGTTTTGGCGGGTGTGCAGATGCTCTTGCATAATGCCCATCGGGTACTGCAGCGGCATCTGATACCCCGCAAAGGGGACCATTTTGGCACCTAGCGACCCATGCAGATCCGCCAGCGGTGTTTGTAAAAGATCCGACATAATGCGGCCCTTCCATCAAAATTGGCCGCCGATATTTTCAAGCAAGCGGCAGCACATGATCGCCAAGGCGGATGCCTTCGCGTGTGTTGCCTCCTCTGTTCGGGTGCCTGAGATTGCTATCCCTTCGGCGGGCACGCGTTTAAGTGCCACTCTCCAGAGTGTCTTGCATGATGTCGGTCCGTTGGCCTGAGAGTTTCCGAGGCGGTTGCTCCTTCGGCACCAGCTTATCTGGTTCTCCCGACATCAATATGCGCGTTATTGGCCTATCAAAGGCACGCCTTCAATAGGGTTGTTGTATTTTCCTTCGTCATTTCGACCGGATTGCCGCCAGTACTTGGATCGGACAGCGCACCCGCAACGATACGGTCAATGTCCGGGTCTTTTACGCCAAGTTCGGTTAATGTTTTCGGAATCCCCAAGGCGGCATTTAGCTCGTCCACAAAGGTGCAAAACCCGTCAAAACCCCCAGCAATGCCAAGGTAATTCGCCGCATCACCCAGAACCGCCGTGATCTTGGGTTTGTTGAATTGCAGCACCGCTGGCATGCAGACTGCATTCGTTGTGCCATGATGCGTGTGGTAAATTGCGCCAATGGGATGCGAGAGCGCGTGAATTGCGCCCAGACCCTTTTGGAAGGCCGTCGCCCCCATGGCCGCCGCCGCCATCATCTGTGCCCGCGCCTCAATATCCGTGCCATCCGCATAGGCGCGCGGCAGATAGTTTTTGACCAGCCGCATCCCTTCCAGCGCCATGCCTTGGGACATGGGGTGATAATGGGGAGAGCAATAGGCCTCGACGCAATGGGCAAAGGCATCAAGTCCCGTGCCTGCGGTGATGAAATTCGGCATGCCAACGGTTAACTCTGGGTCGCAAATCACAACTGCGGGCAGGAACTTGGGGTGGAAAATGATCTTCTTTTCAGCCGTCTGAGAGTTGGTGATCACACTCGCGCGGCCCACCTCAGAGCCAGTGCCAGCGGTCGTCGGCACCGCCACGATGGGCGCAATCGCGTCCGCATCCGCCCGGGTCCACCAATCGCCGATATCCTCAAAATCCCACAAAGGGCGGGTTTGCCCGGCCCAAAAGGCGACCAACTTGCCCAAATCAAGCCCCGAGCCACCACCAAAGGCAATCACCCCGTCGTGGCCACCCTCTTTGTAAGCCTTTACCCCGGCTGAGGCATTCTTTTCGTTCGGGTTCGGATCCACATCCGCAAAAATTGCCCGGCCAAGCCCCGCAGCTTCGATCAGATCGAGGGTGCGGTTGGTGATTTCCATATTCGCCAAGCCGCGATCAGTGATCAGCAGCGGTTTGGTGATGCCCGCAGCAGCGCAGGCATCAGCGATTTCGGCAATGCGACCAGCGCCGAAACGAACTGAGGTGGGGTATGACCAATTTGCGGTGAGTGACATATGCTCAGGCCTTTTTAAGATGGTAGGATTTCGGGCGGGTCAGGTTGTGGTAACCAATGGGCGAAAGACCGCCGCCGCGCCCGGTGTCTTTGCACCCGGTCCAGCAGAGGCCCGGATCGAGATAATCCGCGCGGTTCATAAAGACGGTGCCTGTTTCTATCTGATCGGCAATGGCCTCGGCGCGGACGGCGTCTTGGGTCCAAAGCGAAGCGGTAAGGCCAAAGTCGCTGTCGTTCATCAAGGCAATCGCCTGAGCATCGTCTTTGACGGGCATGATCCCCACCACGGGACCAAAGCTCTCTTCGCGCATCACCCGCATTTCGTGGGTCACGCCAGTGAGAATTTGCGGCATCAGGTAAGCGCCCCCATCCTCAGGGAAGTCCATGGGATCGATATGCGCCTTGGCCCCCATCGCAATCGCCTCGGCGGTTTGGGCGCGCACCGCATCCGCAAAACGTGGCTGTGCCATGGGGCCGAGGGTCGTTTCGGGGTCAAGCGGATTGCCCAGCTTGTAGCCGCGCACAATCTCCACCGCACGTGCGACGAAGGCGTCAAACAAGCTCTCGTGTACGTAAATTCGCTCGATCCCGCAGCAACACTGACCCGAGTTAAACATCGCCCCATCGATCAGCGTATCAACCGCCGCATCGAGATTGGCGTCCTCCATAACATAGCCGGGGTCCTTGCCGCCCAACTCTAGGCCCAATCCGGTAAAGGTCCCGCTGGCCGCGGCCTCCATCGCTTTGCCCCCTGCCACGGAGCCTGTGAAATTCACAAAGCCAAAGGCCCTATCAGCGATCAGATCAGAGGTGGTTTGGTGATCAAGAAAGACGTTTTGGAAAACCGCGTCAGGAATGCCCGCCGCGTGAAATGCGGCCGCCAAACGCTCGCCCACCAGCGCGGTTTGCGAGGCGTGTTTGAGGATCACCGCATTACCCGCAATCAGCGCTGGGGCCACGGTGTTGATCGCAGTCATATAAGGGTAGTTCCACGGGGCCACGACCAACACGGTGCCATGGGGCACGCGCTTGATGACACGGCGAAAGGCGGTGCTGTCCTCTACGGTGATCGGGGCCAGCGCCTCTTTTGCGATTTGAGCCATGTAACTGGCGCGTTCGTTAAAACCGCCGAACTCGCCGCCGTATCGGATGGGGCGGCCCATCTGCCACGCGATCTCGGGCACGATTTCGTCGTTCATGTCCCCCACGGCTGCCACCCCTGCGCGCACAAGAGCGATGCGCTCAGCCAAGGGGCGCGCCGCCCAGTCGGTTTGCGCGATGCGCGCTTTGGCGATGACTTGATCCGCCGCCGCGCGCGACAGAGTTTCGCGGGTGGCATATACCTTGCCGTCGATCGGCGAGATGCAGGTGATGGCCATGGTCATGCCCTTTCAAATCCGCGAGCGATTTCCCAATCGGTCACCGCGCGGTCGAACTCTTCTTGTTCCCATTCGGCAGCGCGGGTGTAGTGATCGACCACCTCATCCCCCAATGCCTCGCGCAAAAAAGCAGAGCCGCGCAAGGTTCGGGTCGCGGCGCGCAGGCTGTTGGGAATGTCTGCGGCCTTGGCGTCTTGATAGATATCCCCGGTTGTGGGCGGGGCGAGTTCAAGCTCATCCTCAATGCCCTTGATCCCTGCCGCCAGCATAACCGCTTGGGCCAAATAGGGGTTCAAATCTGAGCCGCCAATCCGACATTCCACCCGCACACCCTTGGTGCCATCACCGCAGAGCCGGAACCCTGCGGTGCGGTTATCAATCGACCAAACGGTTTTCGTGGGCGCAAAGGTGCCTTTGGCAAAGCGTTTATAGCTGTTGATATAAGGGGCCAGAAAATAGGTGTAATCCGGCGCGTATTTGATCAGCCCAGCCATATAGTGGCCCATCAGTTTAGACATCCCCAAACGATCCTTCGCATCGTAAAATGCGGGCGTCCCATCTTGCCAAAGCGATTGGTGCACATGGCTCGCCGAGCCGACCCGGTCCGCCGCCCATTTGGGCAAAAAACTGGCGGCGCGTCCGTTTTGCCATGCAATCTCTTTGACTGCATGTTTGGCGATGGAATGATGATCCGCGCAGTCCATGGCGGAGGCATAGCGGATGTTCAGCTCTTCTTGGCCGGCCTCAGCCTCACCTTTGGAGTTTTCAATCGGCACACCTGCGGCAAAGAGATGATTGCGAATGGGGCGCATGACGCCCTCTTCCTTGGTGGTCTGGAGGATGTGGTAATCCTCGTTATAGCCACTAATGGGCGTCAGATCGCGAAAGCCGCCCTTTCTGATGTCGTCAAAGCTCTGCTCGAAAAGAAAGAACTCAAGCTCCGTGGCCATTTTCGCCTCATAGCCCAGTGTCTCAAGCCGGGCGATCTGGCGCTGCAGCACCGCGCGCGGCGAATGGGGCACCGGGGCGTGGGTGTGATGATCGAGGATATCGCAAAGCACCATCGCTGTGCCGTCGAGCCATGGCACCGGGCGGATCGTGGTCAGATCAGGCTTCATCACATAATCGCCATAGCCGGTCTGCCAACTGGTCGAGGCATAGCCATCAGGCGTCGCCATCTCAAGATCAGTGGCCAGCAGATAGTTGCAGCAATGGGTCTCGTTAAAGGACGTCTCGACGAAGTTCGCGCCGTGAAACCGCTTGCCCATCAGGCGGCCTTGCATATCCACAAAACACACCAGCACCGTGTCCACCGCGCCCGAGGTCACTTGGTCTTTTAGGTCATCGAAACTTAGGGGTCCGGGCATGATTTACACCTGCGTTTGGTTCATTTTGAGCGCCGCCGTCAGCCAACCAGCGATCATCTTGGCCATTTTAGCCTGCGCATTTTGTGTTGCGATGAGATCGTTGCGGATTTCGAGCATGACATTGGGGCGGGTCTGCGGCAGCGCATGTTCTTTGAGGGTATGGGTGACGCCGTTTTGCGGGCCGTAGGGCATGTTTCGCTCGATCTGATGCGCGCTATGCGCCGGGCCACATGCCAAAAGCGCATCCGCCAACCGCGTATCAGCATCGTGCAAAACGCCGATCTCAACCGCACGCGGCTTGCCGTGGTAGATCGGGGTAAAGCTGTGAATTGTCACGAGCACTGGGTCGGTTTTGCCGGCCAGCGCCTGGCTCAGGGCGTCATGAAACGGATGATAATAGGTCTGGGTGCGCGCTGCGCGCTCTGCGGCGGTCAAATCGCGGTTCCCCGGCACCTCAATCAGCTCAGACCGGGCTGGCATAGCATCGAGCGCCTCGGGCGGACGGTTGCAGTCATAGATCAGCCGCGACACTTGCCCCGCAACCAGTGGGGCGTCCAAATGCAAAGACAAAGCCTCGGCCACAGCCAAGGCACCGGGGTCCCAAACGGCGTGGCTTTTACGATCGATTTGGGACAGCCCCAAACCCGCAAAGCCCGCCGGAATATGATGCGAGGCATGTTCGCACACAAGCACCACCTCAGACGCCCCATCTGGATTGATGGTATGCGCATCACATGCTTGACTGGTGCTTTGATCTGCCGACATGGAACCCCCGAATAGACCCAAACGTCGGAGCTTTTCGATTTACTGTCAACAGATTTGTGATAATAATTTAACAGCACTAGGAAATTTGTTATATTTTCCATCAAACAGGGTGGGCTATGACCGAAGACAGGCTGACGATTGCCGATCGCATCCAGAATAAGCTTGATGAACTGACCCGGGCAGAGCGTCAGTTGGCGCATTCGATTCTTGAAAACTATCCGGCCTCAGGTCTGGGACCTTTGAGCGCCTTGGCCAACGGCGCAGGTGTGTCGGTGCCGACCGTGGCGCGCATGGTGCAAAAGCTGGGGTTCGATGGCTATCCCGAGTTTCAAACCGTGCTGCGCGAAGAGCTAAAGGCCAAGGTGCAAAGCCCGATTGCCAAGCACGACACTTGGGCCGAGCGCGCGCCCTCAGAGCATCTGCTCAACCGCTTCACGGACGCCGTCACCGAGAACATCAGGCACACCCTTGGGCAAATCGACCCCAAAGCCTTTGATGCCGCTTGCAAACTTTGCGCCGATACCACGCGCCACCTCTATATCGCGGGCGGGCGGGTGACCCATACGCTGGCCGAGTATTTGTTCATGCATATGCAGGTGATCCGCCCCCAGATCACCCATATCCAATCCACCTCGAACACGTGGCCGCATTACCTGCTGGATCTGCGCAAGGGCGATGTTGTCGTGGTGTTTGACATGCGACGCTATGAAAATAACACGCTGAAACTGGCGGAAATGGCTCATGCCAAAGGCGCGCAGTTGATCCTGTTCACGGATCAATGGCGCTCGCCTGTGCATCAACTGGCCGATGTGACCTTTAGCAGCCGGATCGTTGTGCCTTCGGCTTGGGATTCGGCAGTCACACCCATGCTGCTGCTTGAGACCATGATCGCAGCGGTGCAAAACCTGACTTGGGGCAAGACCAAAGACAGGATGACAGAACTTGAACAGATGTTCGATCAGACCAAGCTGTTTCGCAAATTCACGTGATGCTTAGGTGTCAAGATTTTCCACGGCCAGAGCGTTGTCTTGGATAAACTCGCGGCGCGGCTCAACCACATCGCCCATCAGCTTGGTGAAAAGCTCATCCGCGCGGGCGGCGTGCTCGATTTTCACCTGCAAGAGGGTGCGCGCTTCAGGATCAAGAGTAGTTTCCCACAACTGATCGGGGTTCATCTCGCCCAGACCCTTGTAGCGCTGCAACGTCAGGCCTTTTTCGCCCTCTTCAAGCACCGCCTCCAGAAGGCTAAGCGGGCCGTAGATCGGCGTGGATTTATCCTTGCGCACCAGCGAGACCTGCCCCGCATAGACGTCCTGCAACAGCTTGGTCATGCCGCCCATGGCGCGGGCCTCGCCGGACACCAGCACGCGGCCCTCAAGCAGGCGCATCTCTTCGACACCGCGCACGGAACGGGCAAAGCGCAGGCCCTTGTCTTGGGTCGGACGGCCCTGCCAGCCGCGCTCGTATTCCTCGGCCACCGCATCAAGGCGCGCTGAAATCAAATCCGCAACCCCTTGGGCATCCGCCGCCGCAGCGCCCGGGATCAGGCCGCCAGCAATGGTCGCTTGCTCTAACAAATCCCGCGATACATTGGTCGGGAAGGCCGCCAGCACCCGCTTGGCCGCGCGCGCCTCATCAACCACGCGCGTCAGATCGGCGCCGGTGATGACCTCGCCGTTATCAAGATGCAGCGCCGCATCCGTCAGGCCTTGCTCGATCAGATATTGATCAAGCTCGTTCTGGTCTTTGAGATAAACGCCCGACTTGCCGCGGCTCACTTTATAAAGCGGCGGCTCGGCGATAAACAAATGCCCACATTCAATCAACTCGCGCATCTGCCGAAAGAAAAACGTCAGCAAAAGCGTGCGAATATGCGCGCCATCCACATCCGCGTCGGTCATGATGACGACCTTGTGGTAGCGCAGTTTCGAGAGGTTAAACTCGTCGCGCCCAATGCCCGTGCCAAGCGCCATGACCAGATTGCCGATCTCTTGGCTG
>CAYLLD010000093.1:0-11264 GCA_964384315.1 uncultured Rhodobacterales bacterium
GCCGGAGGAGTGGCAGAGTGGTCGAATGCACTGGTCTTGAAAACCAGCGAAGGTGCAAGTCTTCCGTGGGTTCGAATCCCACCTCCTCCGCCACAAATTTCCAATATGTTTTGTCAGCAACATCCAATCTGCCGCGTAGGCCGGTCGGTTGTATTTTATTTACTAAAACAGTTAAATAAAATTGATGAACCTGCAAATATAGATTTGTATAACTAGGAGATATTTACGTGAAATTTGCGTTGTTTAATAAAATAGATAGTAAAACCGGTTTTATTGCGGGCCTATGCGCGCTTGTTATTTCCGGCTATGGTGGCTCGACCGATAGTGCGCAAATGGCAGCGCCGCCAAATTTGCCGACCTTCGCCGCCGCTAACACCGGCTATTTGACGGCTAATCAGTGGGCCGCCGCCGTCGCTCAGAGCACAGACTTAAGCGAAGCGATCAATAGGGGGGATTAACGAGAGCAGGCCCGCTGTGGCTGCCGCGACGCTGAACGGCTATATGTTCGCGAACACACAACGAAATGGGCTTGTCGGGAAGATGACCCTAAATGCTAATTTCACCGACAATACCATCACCGGCACAGTGAATAATCTATCGGGCGGCCCATTGACCGAAAACACCCTTGAGAACTTGGACGGTGAGTTGACCCTGAGCAACGGGATTATTTCAGGTGACGGCTTTGATGCTGATTTGACGGGCGCCATGACCAGCAATGTCGGGACTACGACTGTTGCCGCAACCATGGACGGGCTGTTTTTCGAAACCCAAGGCCGGATTGTCACCGACGGGTCCATCTCAGGTGGGATCGTTGCGCCAAATGGCGTGCCCTCTGATATTCAGCGTGGCTATTTTCTGGCCCTCGAATAGTTGGGTCTAGACGTCAAATTTGGGCATATCCCAAAGCGCGCCTTGATTGGAGCGCGGCGGCTCGATCTTGGCGCGGCGCATTAAATCCCATGCAAGAACCTGATTGCTTGTTAGTACGGTGAGGTTGAGTTTGCGCTCTATGGGGGCAATGACGTCAAGGGTGCGTAGGTTGGTGCAGGATATGAACAGGGCTTCGGGCTGATCGGCGGATTTTTTGGCATCGATCAGCGTCGTTGCCGCGCTTACAACCGAGGCGGGCGCAATGCGCACGACCCGCGCCTCTTGGCTTTCGTTGAAACTGGCAAAACCTGTGATCCTGATGCCCGCTTGCGCCAGCGTGTCGCACAAGCTTTGTGAGACGCTCTGGATATAGGGACTTAGGATGCCGAGGCGGGTGATGTTTTGGTGACGGCAGGCGGCGATCAGGGCTGTGAGTGGATCGGTCACATGGGGTGTCGTGATGCTGGATCGAATTGCGGCTGCGACTTTGCTGGCACCGATTTGTGCGGTGCCTGAAGTGCAGCCATAGCCCACGGCGCTGAACTGAGCGCTTTGTGGGAAAAGCGCGGCGGCGCGGCCTAGATTATTCTCCATGGCACTTAGGGTATCGGTTGTCACATGGGTGCCAGAGGGGACCCGCGTGACCAAGAGCTCTGCGTGATCGGGCAAGAGCCGTTTCATATCCCACTCAATCGTCTCGTCCGATTGCAAAACAATCAAGCCAATCTGGGGGTTGCGGGTCTGGGCAAGCTCAAATGGTACAGTGATCATAGGTGCGCGATGTCTCTGGTGGCAGGTTTCGATAGATAGGCGGGTTCGGTTTCGCCGATCACAATGTTTTCTTCGTGGACCATGATTTTGCCACTGGCCTGCGCCACATAAGGTTCAAGCGTCAGCACCATCCCCGGTACAATTTCTGTATGATCATCAGGTATGATCGAGGGCCATTCGGTTAGTTGCATCCCTAACCCATGCCCAAGCCGCCCAGAATTTGTACCAAGCCCAAGGACCGCGTCCATCGCGCGGTGTAGATCGGCCATGGTGTTGCCGGGGCGGGCCTGTGCAAAGCCCGCTTGAGTGGCGTCAATTAGCTGGCATTGCGCGGCCTGCACGGTTTGGGAGGCTGCGCCAATGCTGAAATTCCGATTGAAATCGCTAAAATAGCCGTCCCAGACAAGGCCAGTGTCCAGCATAAGCACATCCCCCGGCACCAAGGGCGCGTCAGTCGCTGGCGAGATCACATCGCCGTAGCCGCCCTTGCCAGCCGCCCCTGCAAGATAAGGCACCCAATCCGCCCCTTCGTCGAGACAAAGCATCTGAAACTTGCGAAAAACCTGCGAGAGCGGCGTGCCTGCGGCGGCGATTTCGCCTACCCGTGCAAAGGCCCGGTTAGTGATCCCGACCGCTTGGCGGATTTTAGCGACCTCGCTCGGTGATTTTATCATGCGCAGGTCGCGGGTGATCTGCACGTCGCTCACGAGGCGCCGCTGGCCAATTTTTGCGCGCAAGACCTCTAGGCTTTGTAGCGGCATCCGTGCGTGGCTTTCCATAGCATCAGCCAGACCAATTAGCCCGCCTTCGCCAACCACATTGCGCAGGGTATCGGCCAATAGAGCGACACCATCATCGGCATAGTTTGGTGCATTCCAACAGCGGATGTCCGTGACCCATGTTTGGGACATTAAATGCTGGCCAATCGCGGGAATAACCGCAATCGGGTCGCCTTGAGCTGGGATCACCACAAACCAAGGGCGCGTTGGACTTTCCCAAAAGCGGGTTAGAAAGCCTGTGTAGTAACGTACCTCAGGCTCGGTAGTGAGCAGCAGCGCCTCCAAATTAGCGGCCTGCATCATTTTCTGGGCGCGACGGGTGCGGGCGCGAAATTCGTCCGGCTTGAACCCGCGCACCGGGGGCATCACGCGCTGAACTCTTCGCTTAGAATGACTAAGACCCGCGCGGCTGCGTCGAGGCCAAGATCACGCGCCATAGAAGACCTTCGGGCGGCCAGCAGCCCTGCAATTCCAGCCGCACCTGAGGGGGTCGAGGGCAATCCAGCCGCCGAGCAGGCCTCGGCCCCTTTGAAACCTTCGTCTTCTGTGATGGTCATGAACCCGTCGGCGTCCCGCGCAAGGCCTTTGAGTGCGATCAATGAAGGCTCTTTGCAATCGAGCCGCCCCATGGCCGAAACCGGGCCTTGGGTCACTTGGGCAGCGCCTGCTTTAACTGAGGCAAACAGGGCAGGGGCGGCTAGCGGTTCGACCACGGTGATTTGCGGGCTTTGTCCCCAAGCTTGGCGGGCGTAGGCGGCGCAGGCCGTGGCCAATCCACCCACACCGGCTTGCAGAAAAATATGCGTTGGCTCTTGCGGCATCTGCGCAACCGCTTCGCGCATCAGGACTGTGTAGCCTTCCATCAGCACACGCGGCCGGTCGATATAGCCGTCCCAAGAGCTGTCCGAGAGCAAATTCCAACCGTTGTCTTGCGCATCCTTGAGCGCCGCTGCCATGCTTTGCTCGTAAGTCTCGCCCGCCCAGCGCACTTCAGCGCCAATGTTTTCCAATTTGGCGGCAAAGGCATCCGGCACGCTCGCGGCCAGATAGATCACCGAACTGGCCCCAAAAGCCGCCGCCCCGGTTGCCACCGATAAACCATGATTTCCCGCGCTGGCGGTGACATAGGTTTGTCCCTTTGCCCGTCCCGCTTGCGCATCGCTGGCAATCACATAAGCCGCCCCCAAGGCTTTAAAGCTGCCTAAATTCATCCGGCTGCGCTCATCTTTCACAAAAACCGCGCCGACTTGGGCGGACTGAGCAAGCTCTAAGGACTGGATCAGCGGCGTTTGTCCTGCTCTTGGGCACCGCTCTAACAGCGATGCGGGTTTGTCCGCGTCCACGCTGGGAAAAGGGATTTGTTCCAAAGACTGCTCAATGGCGGCGCGGTGCGCGGGGGTGTTTGCGAGATAGGTCATGGCTTAGGAGTAGCAGGTTCGATTATCGGGCCAAGTGAAAAACCACGCACCCTCGTTTAACAAAGTTGCGCGATTTTCACAGGCGCACTGGCGGCTTCGATGACCTTTCCGGCGGCAAGCAGAATGTCTTCGCGGAACCGGCCTGCCACAAGCTGCACCCCAAGCGGGCGATCATCGATTGCGCCTGTGGCGAGGCTCAGGGCAGGCATGCCCATCACTGGCAAAGCCCTTTGGGTAAGCTGGGCGTGGTAAATGCGCTCAAAATCCGCCTCTGAGGTCACATCCGATTGTTGGTCAAAGGGCAGCTCTGCCGAGTTGGGGCAAATCAAAACCGGGTAGTCTTGGGAAAATTGTTCCCATTCGCGCATGAGCCCGGCGCGGCGCTGCAAAGCGCGCATCACCCGGTCCAGATCAACCGGGCCTGCAAGCTGGCGCATCATTTTATAGACGAATTGCGCGTCGGCATTGCCTTCGGCCTTCATCAAATCCGTGGCCGCAAAACCTGTCTCGGCCATCCAAAGCTGCGCGTTGATCATAGCGGCCTCGGCCAAGCTGGGGCAAGGGCGCTCAGTGATCTCCCAGCCGTCTGCCTCAAGGGCGGCCGCAGCCTGCATGAGTGCCGTTTTGATGCGGGCGTCTACGGGTGCACCCTCCGGCTCAAGGATCAAAGCCGCGCGCTTGGGGAAGGGCGCCCCTTGACGCGGGGCAGGCGTCCAAGCCGGGTCACGTGGATCCGCCGCCGCCATTGCTTGAAGGGCCAAGTCGATGTCGTCGATGCTGCGTGCGATGGGGCCTGACACTGCCATTAGCTGTGCACCGATATATCGATCACCGCCGGTGGCATTATAGGTTGGCACCCGCCCCATGCTTGGGCGCAGGCCATGGACACCGCAGGCATAGGCCGGGTAGCGGATCGAGCCTGCGATATCCGTGCCGTGACCTATGGCGCAAAACCCTGCCGCCACCGCCGCCGCCGCGCCGCCAGAGGAGCCGCCGGGGGTGAGTGCTGGGTTATGGGGGTTTAGCGTTTGGCCGTGCAAATCGTTGTTGGTGAACCAGCGTAGCGAAAAGGCAGGGGTGTTGGTGCGGCCAATAATCACGCCGCCTGCTTTGCGGATATTGGCGACCACGGGACTATCGGTTTTTGCGATGAGCGCTTTTTGTTGGCGTAGACCATTGGTGGTCGCAAAACCCTTTTGATCGACATTGACTTTGATGGTGACAGGGACACCCGCCATTGGGCCGGGATCATCCCCGCGCGCGATTGTCTCATCGATTTGCTGTGCCCGTGCCAGCGCCTCGGCGCGGCAATCTTGCACAATCGCGTTGCATGCGGGGTTTGCGGTCTCAATGCGCGCAATCGTGGCCGTTGCGACTTCGAGTGCCGAGAAGTCGCGGCGCTTTACGCCCGTCGCAATCTGGGTTGCGGGAATTTGCCATAGGTCAGACATGGACCCATCCTTGCACCTGCGCCTTTGGTGTCAAGCGCAGCGGCGCGGCGTGTTGCGTTGAAAACCATTATGGAAAATGCTTGATGCAGTGCAGCATTTTGTTGGGTCAACCCTATTGACACATTCCGCCGATCAGTGTTTTTTGAGGGCGGCTCAACGGCGAGCCACCAACTGACACTGACGTCTCCAACTTTGGACCCTGCAAGGGCATTGAACCGTTATGGTTCGGCGCTTTGGTTCCATGAGTTCCATTGAGGCATCGGTGAATTTCCAAGCCAGCTCAACTGATCAAAGCGAAAGCGACCCTGTCTTGGTCGCGGGTGCGGGTCCCTCGGGGGTTCGGATCGCCCAAGAGTTATCGCGCAGTGGCCGCGATGTGGTCTTGCTAAACGCTGAGCGCTGGCGGCCTTACAACCGCGTGCAGTTGACGCCGCTTTTGGCAGGCGAGGCGCAGGTTGGTGCGATTTTTGCCCCTGATGAGTTTCCAGGCGCTGGCAATGTTGCGCGGTTCGATGGCGTTTCGCTGGTTGATGTTGATGTTGATGCGCAGTTGGCCGTGACATCCACTGGGCGCAGCTTCAAATATTCCGATTTGGTTCTTGCGCTGGGATCGCGGGCCTTTGTGCCCAATATTCCCGGCAAAGACCTCGAAGATGTTTTTGTGTTTCGCAATTTCGATGACGCCGAGGCGCTTTTGGCGCGGACATTCGCCGCGCGGCGTGTGGCGGTTATTGGCGGCGGGCTATTGGGGCTTGAGGCGGCGCGGGGCATGGCGGGCGCGGGGTCCCATGTGACCATCGTGGAGCACGAAGACCGGCTGATGCCGCGCCAGCTTGATCGCGAAGGCGCGGGGGTTTTGGCCCAGAAGATCGCTGATCTTGGCATCGAGGTGAAAACCGGCACGGCGGTGAAATCCATTTTGGGCGAGAACGGGCGGGTTGCGGGGCTTGAGATGGCCGATGATACGCGCCTGCCTTGCGATACGGTGATTATATGCACTGGCGTGCGCGCGAATATCCAGCTTGCGGCCGCGCTCGGGCTTGAGCGCAATCGCGGCATTAAGGTCGATGCGGCCATGCGCACATCTGCGGATCATGTCTATGCAATCGGCGAATGTGCCGAGCATGAGGGCACGGTCTATGGGCTGGTTGGCCCGTGTTACGATCAGGCCAAAGTGGCGGCGGCGGCGATTTTGGGCAAGCCTGCGGCCTATGAGGGCTCGACCCAAGTGACCAAGCTGAAGGTTTTGGGGGCGGATGTGTTTTCGGCGGGGGATTTTGAATCTCTGAGCCAAATTCCCGGCACACGGTCCTATCTTTATCGTGGCCGCGAGGCGGGCACTTATCGGCGGCTTTTTGTGCTGCGCGGGCGGCTTGTGGGCGCTTTGGGGGTCGGCAAATGGCCCGACGCCAATCGGTTGCAACTGGCGGTCAAGCGGCAGGATCGGCTCTATCCGTGGCAGCTGTGGCGATTCCGGCTCAAGGGTAATTTGTGGTCCCCTAGCGAAGAAGGGGTCGAGACTTGGGCGCGCGAGGCGATTGTTTGCAATTGTACGGGGGTGACCAAGGGCGCGCTGGTGGATGCAGTGAGCACAGGGGCGGCGGATATCGAAGAGCTGCGCGCGCTAACCAGTGCGAATACGGTTTGCGGCACTTGTGGCCCGCATTTGCAGACCCTGCTGGGCAAAGGCGCGGCGCCGATAATTGCCCGTTGGTGGAAATGGCTTTTGGGGCTTTCGGGGGTTGCCGGACTGGCGGCGCTGGCGACGCTTTTGCTGCCGCGCATCGGGTTGCCCGATACATTTATTGCCGGCGACATCTGGACGTGGCTTTGGTTCGACAGTCAGGCCAAACAGTGGTCGGGCTATACGCTTTTGGGGATTTCCGTGGTGGCGGCGCTGATTTCGCTGCGCAAGCGCATTGGTTGGCTCAAGAATTTGGGCGGCTATGACTGGTGGCGCATCGCGCATCTGGTTTTGGGGCTGGCGGCGGCCTTGGGGCTGGTCTGGCACACGGGACTGCGCCTTGGCTCGAACCTCAACATGCTCTTGATGCTCAGCTTTTTGCTGACCCTCGTCACCGGCGCTGTGGCGGGGATCATGACCGGCGGCGAGCATGAATTGCGGGCGCGGGGGTTGGCGCGCGGGCGCAATCCGCGGGCGGTGCCGCTGTGGCTACATATCATCGGGGTTTGGCCGCTGCCGGTCCTGCTGATCTTTCATATTCTTTCGGTTTACATGTATTAGGGGCATCTCTGGGTGGGACTACGGGGCTTACATTTTTGGGTGATTTGGCTGTTTTTGTCGCTGGTGACGGCGGCGGCGATTGCCTGTGCCATGTTCGTGGGCGGCTCGCGCGAGGTGCTCTTGCCCGGCGATACCACGGGCGTGCATCACCAAATGGAAATGGCCTGCGGCTCGTGTCACACCGCCCCGTTCAACGCGAGCGAGAAAAAGGCCAATAAGGCCATGACCAAGGCCTGTCTGAGCTGTCATAAGGACGAGCTTGAGGTCTCAAACGACAGCCATCCGGTCAAAAAGTTCCGCGACCCGCGCAATGTTGAGCGCCTGTCGGTGATCAATGCGCTTTACTGCCAGACCTGCCATGTTGAGCATGTGCCCGAGATTACGCGGGCGGTGTCGGTCACTTTGCCCGATGATTATTGCGTGGCCTGTCATCAGGATGTGGATCAAGAGCGCGAGAGCCATCAGGATCTTGAGTTCACCACCTGCGCCTCAGCGGGCTGTCACAATTACCATGACAACACGGCGCTTTACGAGAAATTCCTGATCAAACATGCGGGCGCGCCTGAGTTCGCCGATCTTGCGGTGATGGAGTATGCCGCTCAGGCGCGCAGTCCCGCGCCGGTGGAAGTGGCGCTGAGCAAAGCTGATCCGACCGCCGAGTTGGAGGCCTATTTGGCGGGGCTTGAGGATGCGCCAGATGATCCGGCGGCTGAGGCGGCTGAGACCATTGCCAAGGTTTTGGGGGCAGGGGATGCTTTTGCGCCTGAGGCCTATTTGACCGATGAGGCGGTGGCGCTTTGGGCGGGATCGGGCCACGCATTGGGCGGGGTGAATTGCGCGGGTTGTCATGCCCCCGCGTTAGAAGAGATCGCGCCTGAAGAGATCACGCTGACGAGCCTTGAGGCGGCGTGGATCGAGACGCCCGAGCGCGAGGTTTGCGCCTCTTGTCACAAGACCCAGAACAAGACCTTTGTGCAAGGTCTGCACGGGATGAGCGCCCATCCCAAAATCTCAAAGCCGCGCAAATTGCCCAAAGAGGGGATCGGCGCGCTGGCGGGTAGGATTTTCCAAGATCAGCCCATTGAGCCCATGACCGTCGGCCAGTCGCGCTTGGCGATGAAGCCGGACGCCGCCCACATGGAGTTGGGCAGTTGCAACGCCTGTCACAAGCCCCATGAGGTGGATTTGCAAGTGGCCTCGGTTGAGGCTTGCACGAGTTGTCATGACAGCGAGCATACCCAGAATTATTTCGACAGCCCGCATTATGGGCTCTGGACCCAAGAGATTGCGGGGGATCTGCCTGCGGGCTCCGGCGTGACCTGTGCCGATTGCCACATGCCCAAGATCAAGGACCGCCGCGCGGGCTTTGTCACCACCCACAACCAAAACGCATATCTGCGGCCGAACGAAAAGATGATCCGGCCGGTTTGCCTATCCTGCCATAGCCTCGAATTTTCCATCGATGCGCTGGCAGACCCGAACCTCGTTGAAAGCAATTTCAATGGGCGGCCCGCGGCGCACGTCAAGAGCGTTGATTGGGCCACAAGTCGCGAAGGGGGGGATCAATGATTGGCGTCAATACCCCCGCCCTTCGCTCCATCGCGCATTTCGCGCAACAACGAAGGATAACACGATGATGAAGAATCTCAAGATTCTGGCGCTCGCCGGTGCTGTTCTGGCGGCCCCCGTCAGTTCTAGCGCTGAAGGGCTGGACCCGCAGGACGTGTCTGACATGCTCCATGCGGTTATGGAAAGCGACCGGACGATCTATACCAAGATGATCGTTGCGCGTCTGGTCAATGAGCACAAGCTGATCAAAGCCTCTGAGTTCTTTGAGGACGATGTGGCCGCGCCGCTGCCTGCACAGATGTTCCGCTTTGGGGCCGAGGCTGTGGCGGATAAAACCGACCTCTTCTCTTATTCGCTCCAGTCGCTTTGGCCGATCAACAAGCAAAATGCGCCTGTGACGGACATGGAAAAAGAGGGTCTCACCTTTATCAATGACAACCCCGGTGAGAATTTCTACGGCGAAGAAGAGCTGGGCGACACGGTCTATTTCACGGCGATCTATCCGGATATCGCTGTGGCTGGTGCCTGTGTGACCTGCCACAACGACCACGTTGATACACCGCGCGATGACTTTGAAATCGGCGATGTGATGGGCGGTGTTGTCATTCGGATCCCTCTGGATGGCTAAGGGGGCCATCTTGGCCGCAATTTTGGCTCTCGGCGGTTCTGCCGCCGGGGCCGAGCCTGTTTTCCCGCCCTATCCGGAGCGCGGGATGAAGGGCACGGTTACGCTCAAAAAGCTGCCACCGGTTGAGCATCCGGTTTTGGCGATGGGCGGCAAGATTTGGGATAAACATTGCCGTGCTTGTCATGGCTCTGGTCTGGCGGGGGCGCCGAAAATCACCGGCTCGCGGTTTTGGGAGCCGCGCATTGCCCAAGGGCTTGAGGTGATTTTCACCAATGCCAAAGAGGGCTTTACCGGCAAGACCGGCACCATGCCTGCGCGTGGCGGCAAGCCCAAACTCACTGACGAAGAATTCGAAGCGGCCATCCGCTTTATGATCCACCACTCCGGCGGCGCAGAGCTTGCGCTGAGCGGGCTTGAAACGACAAACTAGGAGGGGTCGCAGATGACACCTGAGAAAATTGAATTGGTCCAAGGCAGCTTTAAGAAAGTCGCCCCGATCGCAGAAACCGCCGCGGATATTTTCTACGACCGGCTCTTTGAAATTGCGCCCGAAGTGCGCCCGCTGTTTCCGGCCCAGATGAAGGATCAAAAGACCAAACTGATGTCGACCCTTGGCACGGCGGTGAACAATCTGCATCAGGTCGAGACAATCGTGCCTGTGGTGCAGGAACTGGGCCGCAAACATGTGGGCTACGGCGTCAAGGACGAGCATTACGATAAGGTCGGCGCGGCGCTTTTGTTCACCTTGGAAAAGGGCTTGGGTGATGATTGGAATGACGAGCTGAAGGGGGCTTGGACCGAGACCTACACGCTGGTTGCGGGGGTCATGAAGGACGCCGCCGCTGAGGTGAAGCCTGAACCCAAGAAGGGCTTTTTGAGCCGTCTGTTTGGGTAGGCAAAATGTGAGCCGCGCCGTGGTTGGCGCAGCTCACATCAGTTTTAGTTGATCTTGGACAAGAGGCTTGGGTTCTGAACCAAGTTCCGCACGCCGTGGGCGTAGGTCTCGTCGAACTCATTGGCCTTGAGCCATGTGGCAACCGATGAAATCGACACCTTCAGCACCTCGGGGCGCACGCTCCAGCTTACCTGCAGGGGCGAACCTTTTTCGTTAAAGCTAGGTCCTGTGGTTGAGCCTGCGTATTGCACCGGATCACCCAAAGTCATTGGCAGGTTCACCGCCTGATGATAGCCGCCGACCGTGCCGACTTTGCTCAGTTCAAGAAAATCAGCCGCTGTGTCATCGTTGACCAGCACCATGACCACGGCCTCAACACGCAGTTGTGGGTTCATGATCGCCTCAGACAGACAGGACCCAAGGGTCGGGCCGGGGGTCACTTGCGCCGATGAATGAACGTAGTGGATCTCGATGGTATCACCGGGGGCCAGATAGCCGTGGCTGTTCTCGCCGACCTTCATGTCAAAAGATGCCAGTTCGGCCTCGGTCAATTCGCCGTCGAACAAATAGCCGGTGCCATAGCCTTCGCCATCGCCGTTACCCGCATAGGTGGTGAACTGACCGCCCTTATGTTCGGC
>CAYLLD010000094.1:0-11178 GCA_964384315.1 uncultured Rhodobacterales bacterium
GGCGTTCACATCTGCGAGGGTTTTGCCCGCGTTTTGATCGAGAAACTCGCGCCACAGCCCCATGATATTGTCGTGTCCCGCAGGGGGCGGGCGGCCAGTTGCCAAGTGCCGCACCATCGCGGCGGCAGCGATGGGCAGGGGGGCTTGGGCTTGATTATTGATGTCTTGCAGACCAAGCCGCGCGGCCTCATCGGCGTGTTTGGCGTCGATATTTCCAGCGGTGCCAGGCATGGCGCGGGCGCCCATTGCCTCGCAGCGGGCGGTTTCCATCGCCTCGTAAAGCGCGCCAGCCACATCGCCCTCGGGGGCGTATTTACGGTGGGTGCCCGCGTCGTGAAAGCGCATTTTCATTGCGTAAGCATCGGCGGTGCCGCGCGCTAGCAGCACCTCAGAGCGGGTCATGCGGCGCGTCACCTGCGGCAGGCGCATGGCCTCGTTCGAGAGGCCGGGCGGATCAACAGAAAAGGCAACCGTCAGATCACCATCATCGGCCATGGCCTTGGTGCAGTCGGTGAGCGCTTTCTTGAACGGATCGGCAGGATTATCAGTGGGCTGGGTCATGGTCACTCTTATGCCAAGGGCCAAGGCATTGGGAAAGAGGTTTTAGCGCGTGCCGATACAATCGATAAGTGGCGTCTTTAGGCGGTTAATATTCGAGCCGCGCCGGTAGGTAGTCGTCGCACTGTGCGAGATGCTGGCGGGCGAGGGCGCTTGCACCGACCCGGTGCGCTGCGTTGCGGTCCGCCAAAGTGCGTCGCAAGAGCTGCGCTTGTGCGGATTTGGCTGCGATGCGCCATGATAGGATGGTGCGAGAGCTCACCCCTGCAGCCTCGGCCTCGGGCAAAAGCGCCTCGATAAGATCGACAAAAGCGGCTCTGCGGTTGTGGTTTAGGTCAGCGTTGCCCTCTTGGGTGAGCCATGTCCATTCCATTTGGGCGGCATGGCGGCCAGCGCAGGCGGCAAATTCTTGCACAAGCCCGCGCGTATCTGTGGCAAAGCCGCCCGAAGAGCTGGCGATGATGAGTGCAGATATTGTGATGAACAACCGCATGGGGCCGAAGGTAGCGCGCCAATTCTAGCTGAATTGATAACGCAGCGGATCTAGTTGGCTATAATTTTAACTATTGGCAATGAGCAGCGGTGTGGATCATTCAGAGAGGATCATATCATCGCAAATTCGCAAGTATCTCGCCGCCGTGGTCTCGGCTGGCACTACATGATCGGGATCAATCCCGTAGGATATGAACAAGAGCAGGTCGAACTGCGCAGATTTGGCGTCGCGGCGCCAATGCCGCACTCTTTGATCGCTTAGGCCTTGGGCGGTGGCATCGGGCAAGAGCGCCTCAACGAGTTGGTCGAAGGTATCTGTGCGCGTGCGGCTACGCCCTGCGGTTTGAGGATCGCGCGAGCGTGCCCAATCAACCTGAGCCGCATAGCGCCCAGCACAGGCCGCAAAATCGCGCAATAGCGCGTGATCGGTGGTTCCCGCCATCGCTGGCAGGCCCAAAGTCACGCAAATCAGGTAGATCGATAACCGGAGCATGGCGCAAATCTACGCCGATACTCTTTACAGAGGGCTAATGGGCTAGCTGATGGCCAAATTCGCGACAAGATCAGCCCAGACTGATGCTGGCCGCGCTTTCAGGCAGTTCTTCGTCGAAACACCGCTGATAGAATTCCGCCACCGTCTGCCGCTCTAGCTCATCGCATTTGTTCAAGAACGTGAGGCGGAACGAAAAGCCGATGTTGTTGAAAATCTCGTCGTTTTGCGCCCAAGCGATCACCGTGCGCGGGCTCATGACCGTCGAGATATCGCCTTGGATGAAGGATGTGCGGGTCAGATCCGCCACCGTCACCATCTGGCTCACGCGCTTGCGCCCCGCTTCGGTGTCCAGATGCGGGTTCTTCGACAGAACAATCGCAACCTCTGCCTCATGGGGCAGATAGTTGAGCGTGGTGACCATGGACCAGCGATCAAGCTGGCCTTGGTTCAGCTGCTGGGTGCCGTGATAAAGACCGGTGGTGTCGCCAAGCCCGATGGTGTTTGTCGTGGCGAAGAGGCGGAAATAAGGGTGCGGGCGGATCACTTCGTTTTGATCGAGCAGGGTGAGCTTGCCGTCGACCTCCAGCACGCGCTGGATCACGAACATCACATCGGGGCGGCCCGCATCATATTCATCAAAGACAATCGCCACCGGATTGCGCAGGGCCCACGGCAGAATACCCTCTTGAAAGGCGGTGACCTGCTTGCCATCGACCAGTTTAATCGCGTCCTTGCCGATCAGATCGATCCGGCTGATGTGACTATCCAGATTAACCCGCACACAAGGCCAATTTAGCCGCGAGGCGATCTGCTCGATATGGGTTGATTTGCCGGTGCCGTGATAGCCTTGGACCATCACGCGGCGGTTGTTGCGGAACCCTGCCAAGATCGCGAGGGTCGTGTCATGGTCAAACACATAAGAACTGTCGCGGTCGGGCACACGGCTTGAGCCTTGCTCAAAGCCCTTGATGACCAGATCGCTGTCTATGCCGAATGTCTCGCCGACATGTAAGTCCACTGTGGGCGCGTCCTGCATTTCCATCGATCCGTCTGCCATGGTCTAAGCCTCGTGTCTTGTTGAACAGCGCACCCGTGGGCGCGGCAAGTTGGGGTTGCGTCAAAACGCAGAAAATCCGAATTTCTCTTGGCCCAATATCCGCGCTGGTGCAAGAGTGCAGGCGCGTATTGCGACAAAGCGCGATTGTGTGCAAAAGCTCATCCCAGCCCACAATGCCAGTTAAATCGGATTCGGATAACCTCGCATGCCTTCGACGCGCGACCTCAAAGACATGACCCAAAAACTGGGCGACACGCTTGATGCGCAGTACAAAACCCGTGGCGCGGACATCACCGCGCGTTTGCCGAAGCTAAAGCGGAAGCTGCCTAAAAAGCTGGGGCCGAGCCTTGAGCGGATCTCGGCGGCCGAACGGCGGGCAAAAGCGTTTCCACAGCTCTCGCAGGGTGCGCTTGACCAGGTGGCCAAGGATAAATCCCGGATTGAAGCGCATGTT
This sequence comes from uncultured Rhodobacterales bacterium, assembly GCA_964384315.1. Taxonomy (GTDB): domain Bacteria; phylum Pseudomonadota; class Alphaproteobacteria; order Rhodobacterales; family Rhodobacteraceae; genus CAYLLD01. The sequence goes on from CAYLLD010000094.1 coordinate 3,055, forward strand.
CAGGGCATAGACCGCGCGGCGCAACGCAAGCAAAACGCGCGTGGCTGGGCAGTTCGGTTGATCCTGAATATTGCTTTGATGATTGGCGCGCTTGCTCTGTGGCGCTACATCGGTGTGAGTTGATCTGCCAGATTAGGTGTTGGTTAAAGAAAGCTCACACGCAGTTGCGCAGCACTCTCGATAAACCAACAATCCTATATCTTTTGGCCCAATTCTAAGGCCCAATCTTGGCAGAAGTTCACCGCGCTTAAGCTGCGCGTTGTTCGTCCGCTTCAGCCACAGCTTTCGCCTGCGCCTGACGCTCGCTTTCCTCGCGGGAAAGGGCAACCGAGGTGCGAACACCACGTTTTACAAACTCAACCATGCCGTTTACACAGCGCTCGGTTGGGTCAATCCCTGCACACATCAACACCTCACGGCCATCGCGTGAGCGCGCCCAGCGGGCAATTTGCTCTGCACCGTTACCGTACTTTTTATCGTCAGCTATGGCATCATCGAGAGCCGCCAATACAACAGCAGCAAACAACTTCTGAGCCCGCGCGCCTTGATCTTTATCAAACGCGGCGGAATCGATCTCGTCAAACATACTCGTCCCTATCTTTCGAATCTTTTTGCCGTTCGTGAATATGACAAAAATGTGGCATAGCTGGCAGGCCGTTTGACGCATGGCTGCTATGCGTCAAATGCATAGCTGGGGCCGCCATGGCCGTTTTGCCCTACTTAGCGGTCGGGTTATCCACAGGCACAGTTAACAAAGGGTTAATAAATTCAACGAATTACAAGAAAATAGGTGAAAATCCGCCTATGCGAAAATTAAATTCTGAGTAATAACACCCGCCATTGAGGACGCTAAAAAAACTTTCCAGACGTTGCGTCATCTCGACGCTCATGTTCGATTATCAGCCATTTTGCAACTATTTGCGCGTCCGCTGGCGGGTGAATCGCCTTTATTATGTCGGTTCATTCCGCGTGGACGCCTGTTTTGATTTTCTCTGCTTCAATAGTTAAAAGCGGAGCGGTTTTTCTAGGGACTAAACGCGATTAGCTTTTATCGCCGGGTTCATCATCGCTTTCATCGAGCTTTAAGTCCGACAGTGTCGCGATTTGACTGCCCACAAAGACAAAGGTGGCCAGCGGCAGAACAAAAGTCTTGAAGTTCACCCAAGCATCGGTGCCCATGTTGCGCCAAACCAGCTCATTCGCCACCGCCAGCACCGCGAAAAACAGGGCAAAGCGAAAGGTGAATTTCATCCATGACGCATCGCTCATCGGAAGCATATCGCCCATCAACAGCTTTAGATAACTCACCCCGCGCAGCAGCCCAAAGCCAAGCGCACCAGCAAATAGCGCATAAAGCACTGTGGGTTTCATCTTGATAAAGGTGGCATCGCGCAGCCAGAGCGTCAGCCCGCCAAACACCACCACGAGGATCGCGGTGACCACGGCCATGCGCGGCAGATGTTTGTTGATCACCCAAGAGGCGGCCAGCGCGGCAATGATCAGCGGGATAAAGACCATGGTCGCGAACATGATCTGGTCAAGCTGGGTTTCGGTGTCCCCCGCGCCTTCGGTGACTGGGGCCCAGCGATAGGCGAGGAAAAAGCCGATGATCGGCCCGATTTCGAGCAGAAGTTTCAGCATCGAATTCTCTGGTTTCTCGGCCATTGGTCTGCTCCTCAGCTTGGCGTTTTGAGACATTTAATGGCTCACGCCCCGAACTCAACCATGATCGCGCCCAAGGCGATGGTCGCCATGAGGATCAAGCGGCGCGGCCCGACGGTTTCATGCAAAAAGAACCAACCGATGAGCGCGGCAAAGAGCACCGATGTCTCGCGCAGGGTCGCGGCCTCGCCCACTTTGTCTAGGCGGGTTGCCAGCATCACGCCGCCAAAGCTGATAAAGGCGATAAGCGCGCCCCAAAAGCCGCGCCAGAGCAGCGGCTTTGGCGCTGGGCGCTCTTCTAGGCGGCGCCATCTCAGATAGCCGATCACGGGAAAATCAAAGGCGGTCAGAAAGAAGAACCACGCCAAAAACGTAAAGGGATTGGGGGTCTGGCGGATGCCATAGGCGTCGTAGATCGTGTAGATCGCCACCACAAAGCCCCCCAAAAAGGCGATGCCGAGGGCTTGGGCAAGCCGCGCGCGCTCTAGGGTGGTTTGGCTCAGGTTCCACGCGGCCAGCCCAAGGATGCCGCCGCTCAAGAGGACGACGCCGGCCCATTGCCAGAACCCGTAGTGCTCACCGAAAATCAGCATGGCAAAGATCACCGTCACCAGCGGTCCGGTGCCGCGCACCACGGGATAGACAGCGGTAAAGTCGCCACGGGTATAGGCCATTGCCATGAGCCATTTGTAGATAAAGTGGATCACGATCATCCCCGCCAAAAGCGGGATCAGCCGCGCCTCGGGCCATGGCACCACGAAAAGCGCCACGGGGGCCGAGAGGATCAGCAGTGAAAAATCGATTGAGCCGCGGGTGAGCCACGGGTCGTAGCGCCCCTTTTGCAGCGCGCCAAAGCCCGCATGGGCCACCGCCGAGATCAGCGCGAGGATCGTCGCGACCAGCGGGGCGGTGGGGGTGCCTTCGATGGCGGTGAACCAGTTCACGCGCTTACCCCCGCCGTTGCCATGTCCAAAAGCTTGCCCAGAGTGCGGTAGTTCCGGCAGGTCACGGGCACTGGGATAGCGCGGTCGGCCTTGGTGGCGAACTTGGATTGCGAAAGCCCGTTTGGGGCATAGAGAATAAGCGCCTCCGGACAGGCGGTTAGGCGATCATCGGGGCCAAGCGCGCCGTTAAGCTGGGACAAATCAAGAGGCGTCTCAGGACGCTCACGATAAACATAGGCATGGGAAACTAAGGCATGGGCCTGTGCGGCATCCCCGCCGGCCTCCATCGCGGCAATGATCCGCGCCAGCGCCGCCGGGTCGATCACCGCAGGCCAAGTTGTAACGCCAAACTCTTTGGCGATGACCTTAGCGATTAGCGCGCCAAAGCTGGCGTCATCCAGCGCACTTTGCGCCACAATATTCCCACTTTGAATATAGGTCGCAACTTGGGTCAGCCCCGCATCCTCGAGCGCCGCGCGCAGGGGGGCCATTTTGACGATGTTCTTGCCGCCGACGTTGATCCCGCGCAGCAGGGCAATTCGAATGTGCACCTTAGGCGTCCACCCCTGTGAGCGCGGCGGCGAAATCCTCGGGGTCAAAGGGCGCAAGATCGTCGATGGCCTCACCCACACCGATGGCGTGAATGGGCAGGCCGAATTTGGCCGCCAGCGCCACCAGAACGCCGCCCTTGGCCGTACCGTCGAGCTTGGTCATCACGAGGCCCGAGACATCGGCGATTTGGGTGAAAATATCGACTTGGCTCAGGGCGTTTTGACCGGTGGTCGCGTCCAGCACCAAGAGCGTGTTGTGCGGCGCTTCGGGATCGCGTTTGCGGATCACCCGCACGATTTTGGCCAGCTCTTCCATCAAATCCGAGCGGTTTTGCAAACGCCCCGCAGTGTCGATCATCAACAGATCAGCCCCATCCGCCTCGGCCTGCGCCATGGCGTCAAAGGCCAGCGAGGCCGGATCCGAGCCCTCGGGGGCGGTGAGCACCGGCACGCCCGCGCGCTCGCCCCAGACCTGAAGCTGCTCAACGGCGGCGGCACGGAATGTGTCCCCCGCCGCGATGACCACGGATTTGCCCGCCGCCTTGAATTGCGAGGCCAGTTTGCCGATGGTCGTGGTCTTGCCCGAGCCATTGACGCCCACCACCAGCACCACTTGCGGGGTTTTGGGATAAAGCGGCATCGGCTTTGCGACGGGCTCAAGCACGCGGCGCACTTCATGGGCCAAATGGGATTTGATCTCTTGGGTCGAGAGCTTCTTGCCAAAGTGATCCTGCGCCAGATTGGCGGAGATTTTCATCGCGGTATCAAGGCCAAGATCAGCGGTGATCATCAGATCCTCAAGCGCCTCAAGCATGGCGTCATCGAGCACGCGGCGTTTAACAGGGGCCGCGGGTTTGCGGCCAACCAGACGACCAAACAAACCGGGCTTGGCGACGGGCTCGTCGGGGGCGTCGTCAGTCAGGAGGTTAACGTCTTTGAGCGCCTCTACGGGGCGCGCAGTGGGGGGCGCCTTTTTTGGCTCTACCGGGGGCGCAACAGGCTCAGGACCTGGCGCAATTTTTTCTAGCGCGGCGGGCTTGGGTGGAACAGGGGGCGCGGGCTCGGGAATTGGGTCCGGTTTAACTTCAACAACAGGTTCGGGAACAGGCTCTGGGATGTGTTCAGGTATTGGCGCGGGGGAAGGCTCAGGAATTGGCTTGGGCGCAACCTCGGCAACCACCTCAGGTTCAAGTTCGATAGCTGGCTCAGGCTCAACCACATCCGAAGGTTCAGGCAGCGCCGCCGCCTCGGCAACCCCGCCATCCTCAACAATCGCGTCGAGACCCTCATCCAGTTTTGAGGATGAGCGTAGCAGTTTGTCTTTTAGTTTGCGAAAAAACGACATCTGACCCTTGTGCCTAGAAATGTGCCTCGAAGTTGATCGTTCAGCACATAAACTTGTCCGGGCCGCTTGGAAAGGGGGCGCGCCTGCGATGCTTTGCCTAGCCCATTCACCGCCGCATAAACCATTTTAATCAAATTCGTTTGGCAAAGGCGGCAGCGCGCGGCATAAACTTGGGCTATGAACCGCATCACACCATATATCTCGCGCCTCAGCGCCGCCATTCTCGCCGCGACATTGCTTATGGGCGGCAGCGATATCCAAGGGCCGGGGGAGATCATCGCCCCCGACGAATGGCGCGCCTTGGCGGCTGGTCGGACCTTGACCTACACCGTGAACGGCGAATTCTTTGCGCTTGAGCAATATTCGATGACCGGGGACCGCGTGGCGATCCAGATCGCGGATGGCACCTGCATGTCCGGGCGCTGGGTGTTTCAAAACGACGCTTACTGCTTTTTCTGGGCATCGCGTGACCCGGTGTGTTTTCGCCATGAGCGGCTTGGCGGTGAAATTCTGGTCAAACAAGTCATCGACGGGGCTTTGATCGGATCGGTGCAAACCATGTCACAGGTTTCGGATGCGCCTTTGCAATGCGGCGCACTCACCAGTTGAGCGGCGCAGCTTTGCGATTATTGTGCGTGTGCGGGGCAATCTTGGCCGCCCCAACCGCTTTTGCAGAAGGCCGCCTGTCAGGGGCTGAGTTCGACGCGCGCACCTCGGGCAAAACCATCACTTTCGTCAATCCCGCAGGGCAGTTTTACGGCGCTGAGCAATATCTGGGCGACCGCCGGGTGCAATGGATGGTGGCCGATGGAATATGCACCCGCGGCTCTTGGTCCGCAGGCGGCTCTGAGGCGGCACCGCTGATTTGCTTTAGCTATGATGAGCGTATCGAGCCCCTGTGTTGGGTGGTCGAGGCCCGTGATGACCAGCTTTTCGCCTATGTCGACGGAACCCCGCCGGAAAACGCCATCCGCTCAAGTCAGATATCAAACGAGCCATTGCCGTGCCCCGCGCAAGATTTGGGCATGTAGCCTAAGGCTTGGCTCAGGCGAAGTTAGCGCCCTTAGCTGCCCCCTTGAACCTTGCACCGCCCCTGCTTTATACCGTGGCTCATCTTAGAATTAAGCAGCGCAAGGCGAGTTCATGGCAGGGCATTCCAAATGGGCAAACATCCAACACCGTAAAGGTCGGCAGGATGCGGCTCGCTCCAAACTCTTCTCGAAACTCTCGAAAGAAATCACCGTGGCCGCCAAGATGGGCGATCCGGATCCGGACAAGAACCCGCGTTTGCGCCTTGCGGTCAAATCCGCCAAATCCCAGTCGATGCCCAATGACAACATCGACCGCGCGATCAAAAAGTCTCTGGCGGGCGATGGCGATGAATACGAAGAAATCCGCTACGAGGGCTATGGGCCGGGCGGTGTTGCGGTGATCGTTGAGGCGATGACGGATAATCGGAACCGAACCGCCTCGAACGTACGCTCGACCTTTTCCAAAAACGGCGGCAATCTTGGCGAAACTGGGTCCGTTGGGTTCATGTTCGACCGCGTGGGTCTGGTGAGCTACGGCGCGGATGCAGGGGATGCGGATGCGGTCTTTGAGGCGGCGATTGAGGCCGGTGCAGAGGATGTGGAAAGTTCGGACGACGGGCATCTGATTTATTGCGCCGATACGGATCTGAACGATGTCTCGACGGCGCTTGAAGGCACGCTGGGCGATAGCGGCGAGGCAAAGCTGATCTGGAAACCATCGACCAGCACCGAGTTGGACCTAGAGGGCATGCAAAAGCTGATGAAGCTAATCGATGCCCTTGAGGATGATGATGACGTGCAAAACGTCACCGCCAATTTCGAGGCTTCCGACGAGACCATGGACGCGCTGGCCGAGTAATTTCGCGCCTTACCAAATTGTAAGCTTCATGTTCGGCGGCTGTGAGCTTGGCCCCCCATTTTAGGTTCATCGCAAGGCACAACGTCTTGCGGCAACCTAAATGGAGAACGACATGAACACGAAATTGATCGCAGGCGGCACACTGGCGGGTTTGATCTTGGCAGGCGGGCTGTTGGGCTCGGTTACGGCACAAACTGCGGCAGAAGCCACAGGGGAAGCCACTGGGCTCACCGAGGCACAAGTGATCGAGATCGCTCTGGCCGAAGTGCCCGGCGAGGTGACCGAGGTCGAGCTCGAGCAGCGGCGCGGCAAGAGCTTTTACGAGATCGAAGTGACCGCCACCGACGGCACCGAGACCGAAATGAAGATCAACGCCGAGACCGGCGAGATCATGAACGCGCGCGGCGAGGGCAAGAATTGCGGCAAGCACAAGGGCGACAAAGCGCAGGATGCTTGACGCCGCGCCCCGTTTCCTTTGAACACTAGTTTAGGCTGCCGGTTGCGGCGGCCTAACCTTGCTCTTGCGATTTGAGGGACAGCCATGCGGATTTTGCTTTTGGAAGACGACGCGCAGCTTGGGCCGTGGATCGCGGGCGGTCTGCGCGAAGAGGGCCATGTGGTCGATCACTTCGAGGACGGCAAAGACGCGCTGATGGCTGCGATGGGTCAAGAGTTCGACCTGTTTATCTTTGACCGGATGGTGCCGGGGCTTGATGGTTTGGCCGTGCTCAAATCCCTGCGCGCTTCGAAAAATGTTACCCCAGCGCTGTTTCTGACCGCTCTGGGCGAGGTTGATGCGCGCATTGAGGGCTTTGAGGCGGGGGGCGATGATTATCTCACCAAGCCTTTCGCTTTTGCTGAATTATCCGCCCGCGTCACCGCGCTGGGCCGCCGCCGTGATCCGGCAGGGGGCGATGAACCAGAGCAAACCGTGCTGCGCTACGGTGATCTGGCCCTTGATCTATTGGCCCGCAGCTGCACGCGGCAGGACCAGATGATTGAACTGATGGCCAAAGAGTTCAAGCTCTTGGAATATTTCATGCGCCGCCCCGGCCGTTTGGTGACCCGCACCATGCTGCTCGAACAGGTCTGGGACATGAGCTTTGATCCGACAACCAGTGTGGTGGAAACCCACATCAGCCGGTTGCGCGCCAAGATCGACAAGCCTTTCGACGCGGCCCTGCTGCGCACCCGCCGAGGCGAGGGCTATGTCTTTGGCAATTAGCAAACTTACCCGCCAACTATCCGCCAGATTTCACTGGCTGCGCCGCTCGTCCACCTTGCGGCTGGCGCTTTTGCTGTCGATTATCTTCGCGCTCGGCTTTGCCCTTGCGATTTTTGCGGCACTTATCTTTGCCGAAGACGCAGTTGAGCGCCGTGTTGATGCTTCGCTGGCCGCTTTGGCCGAGACCACGGTGCTGGCAGAGGCGGGGGGCGATAGCCCTGATATGATCATGCGAGCGGTGCAGGATTTGCGGGGGCTGCCGCGGCCCTTTGTGCGGGCGGTTGAGCGCGGCGGCGGCACGGTTGATCTGCGCGATAACTGGCTGCGCTCCGATTTGTGGCGGGTTTTGGTCACGCGCGATAGTGCTGGCACGCCAGTGATGGTCGCGCTGCCCTTGGAGGAAAGCGAAGAGGCCCGGCAGCTTTTGGCTGGCATTTTATGGACCATGGCGGCGATTGTGATTGCCCTGAGCCTCGCCATTGGGCTGGCTGCGGGGCTTTTGGCACA
>CAYLLD010000095.1:0-3645 GCA_964384315.1 uncultured Rhodobacterales bacterium
GCCCGCATCGCCCGCAGATACATCCCGTTGAAGAAGCTGCGCTCGCGGCTGGCGCAGGGGGGGATCGGCGAGGCAATCGCGGATAATCCGGTGGAAAAGCTCTCGGGGGGGCAAAAGGCGCGGCTGGCGATCCTGATCGCGACCATCGACGCGCCGCATCTGGTGATCCTTGATGAGCCGACGAACCACCTCGATATCGAGAGCCGCGAGGCACTGATCCATGCGCTCACGACCTATGGCGGGGCGGTGATTTTGGTCAGCCACGACCCGCATTTGGTGGATTGTGTGGCCGACCGGCTCTGGCTGGTGGATGAGGGCAAAGTTGCGCCCTTTGACGGCGATATGAACGACTATCGCAAGTTTCTTTTGGCGCGGCGTTCCCCCGATCAGAAGTCGGGTCAAAAATCTGAGCGCGAAGAAAAGCCCAAAGCAGCCCCCAAAAAGGGCCAGAAAAATGCGGGCCGCAAGGTCCAATCCCCCGGCAAGCTGCGCGACGATCTGGCAAAGGCCGAGGCGCGGGTGGAAAAATTGCAAGAGATGCTGGAACGCCTAGATAACCTCATGGCGGACCCGAAAATCTTTGGCGATCCCAAGAAAACCGCCGAGCTTGCGCAAAAGCGCGTGGAAATTGTCGAGGCGGTGGATCGGGCCGAGACCCTGTGGCTGCGCGCCCAAGAGGCGGTGGATCAGGTGGAAAAGAGGTAGCGGCGGATGACGGGTGACAATCAAGGTGCCTTTTTGGCCTTTCTCATCCTCGTGCTGGTCGTGGGCGTCGGCTCGTTTCTATTTGGCGATTTCAACAACCGCTTTTCCAAGATTTTCCGGCAGGCGGTGGCATGGGTCATGATCTTTCTGCTCGCGGTGCTGCTCTTTAGCTTTCGCGACGACATTGAGGCGGCGCTGTTCGAAAATGGCCGCGTTGAGACCGTGGGCGATGCCATCGAGCTGACCCGTGCGGCGGACGGGCATTTCCACGCGACGCTGCAACTTAACGACGTGGATGTGAAGTTCATCGTCGACACCGGCGCCACCAGCATCGTGATCAATCAGGCGGATGCGCGGCGCATTGGGCTAAAGCCGGATCAGCTGGTTTATCTGGGCCGCGCGCGGACCGCCAATGGCGAGGTGCGCACGGCTCAGGCGCAGGTGGCGCGGATGCAGATGGGCGCGCGGGTGGACCGCGATGTGCAGGTCTCGGTCAATGGCGGCGCGCTGGACACCTCGCTGTTGGGCATGGCCTATCTGAACCGGTTTTCGCGCCTTGAGATTGAGCGCAATAAAATGCGGCTGCACCCTTAAAGCGGCCCATAAGCCTGCCCACTAAGCCTGCCCACTACGCCCTATCGTTGAAAAGCCTGTGCGAGTTTCGTAAGCATGGGCCTCCACCAAAGGAAAATCATGCGCTTTTCGGCATTAATCGACGGGTTCACCCATGCGGATGGGCCGCCGCCTGCCCGCACGCTGGCCTTCATGCGCTGGGCGTTGCGCGGCTCTTTGGGCATTGTGGCGCTGACCCTTTGCATCTCGGTGGTCGTCGGGCTTCTAGAGGTCTCGGCGGCCTTTCTGGTCGGCTGGACCATCGATTTCGCCGCCAGCCAAACCCGCGCGGACCTCTTTGCCGATAACGCGCTGCTTTTTGGGGCCATGCTGGTCTTTTTCGTGATCATCCGTCCGGGGTTCATGGGGCTAAACTCCGCGCTCCAATCCCTCGCGGTCGCACCCAATATCTTTCCGATGATCCTCTCGCGGCTCAACCGCCATACGCTGGGCCAATCACTGGCGTTTTTCGACGATGATTACGCAGGGCGCATCTCGCAAAAGCAGCAACAAACTTCGCGTGCGCTCACCGATATCGTGATGGAGACCATGAACGTCGGCGGTTTTGCGGGGGCCTCGGTCATCGGGGCCGTGGTGGTTGTGGGGATCATCCATCCCATGCTGGCCGTGCTGCTGGTGCTGTGGCTCGTGGGTTATGTTGTGCTGATTTCGTGGTTTCTGCCGCGCATCCGCATCCGCTCTCACGAACGCGCCTCTGCACGGGCCATGGTCACGGGCCAGATCGTCGACACGATCACCAATGTGCCCACGGTCAAGCTCTTCGCCCATGCCGCCCATGAAGACCGCGCCGCCCTAGAAGCCATCGCCACCTTCCGCGACAAAGCGGTGCTTTGGGGGCAGCTTTCGGTCTGGTTCCGCTGGACGCTGATGACCCTCGCAGGCACGCTGCCGGTGCTGCTGATCGGTGCGGCGCTATGGCTGTGGAGCCGCGAGGCCGCAAGTGCGGGGGACATCGCCGCCGCTGCGATGATCTCGACGCGGCTGGGGCAGATGTCGGGCTGGGTGTCCTTCACGGCGCTGGGGATTTTCTCGAACATAGGCGAGGTCGAGGACGGTATCCGCACCCTCGCCAAAGACCATACAATTACGGATCGTGCGGGGGCGGTTGATCTGCCAGCGGGGGATGCGACCGTGGCCTATGAGGCGGTGCGCTTTGGCTATAACCGCGATAAAATCGGCCTGCAGGAGTTCTCGCTGACCGTTGAGCCGGGCGAAAAGGTCGGTCTGGTGGGCCGCTCTGGGGCGGGTAAAACGACGGCGGTGGCGACGCTCTTGCGGCTTTATGACGTCGAGGCTGGGGCGATCAAAGTCGGTGGGCATGATATTCGCGACGTGACCCAAGACAGCCTGCGCCGCGCGATCTCGATGGTCACCCAAGACACGGCCATGTTCAACCGCTCGGCCTTTGAAAACATCCGCTACGGCGCGCCGGATGCGGATGACGCGGCGGTGATGGCGGCGGCAAGGCAGGCCTCGGCCCATGAGTTCATCACCCAGCTTGAGGATTTTCGCGGGCGGCGCGGCTATGAGGCCTTTTTGGGCGAGCGCGGCGTAAAGCTATCGGGCGGCCAGCGGCAGCGGATCGCACTGGCGCGGGCGATTTTGAAGGATGCGCCGATACTGGTGCTCGATGAGGCGACCTCGGCCCTTGATAGCGAAATCGAGGCGGAAATTCAGGCCACGCTGCATCAGGTGATGGAGGGCAAAACCGTGATCGCCATCGCCCACCGCCTCTCTACGATTGCGCGGATGGACCGGATCGTGGTGATGGAGGCCGGACGCGTGGTCGAGACCGGCACCCACGAAAGCCTGCTCGCGCAAAACGGGCTCTACCAGTCGTTCTGGGCGCGCCAATCCGGCGGGTTTTTGGGGCTGGAGGCGGCGCAGTAAAGCGCAGGGGCTGGGAAACGGCGCGGTAACTTGCAGCGCCAGACCGTTTATCCCGCGTCTAGCCCCGCAGCCGCCATAGCCGCGCGATCAGTTTCCGCACGCAGCCGTTGAGCCAAAAGCTCTAAATCACCGGCAATGCGATCAATGGTCTGCGCGGCGGTCAAACCGTCCGCTTGCTTGCGCCCCAGCGCCTTGAGCAAGGCGGTTTGTGCCCGCGCCCGTTCCAGACCCGTTTCCAGATCACCGATATTGATGTCCCCAACATTTGCCATATCATCTAACCCCCAACACTGAGTTTGCGACATTCATCTAGATTTTGTGGTAGCTCTTACTTAGACGACAATTTTTTAATCCACGTGACGGAAACGTGACAGCTCTATGACTGACCCTTTGCCAGACCCCACAAAGCCAGACCCC
>CAYLLD010000095.1:3745-10940 GCA_964384315.1 uncultured Rhodobacterales bacterium
AGACCCCACAAGACTAGACGTGGCTCTGGTTGCGCGCGGTGCGGCCCCCAGCCGTGCCAAGGCGCGGGCGCTGATTGAGGCGGGCGTGGTCGAGGTGAACGGGCAGCGCGCCACGAAACCGTCCCTGCCTGTCGGGCCAGAGGACGATCTGAGCGTCACCCATGACCCCAACCCCTATGTCAGCCGCGCCGCCTTGAAACTGGTCGCGGCCCTCGATCATTTTGCGCCTGATCTGACGGGCAAAACCGCCCTCGATCTGGGGGCCTCAACCGGCGGGTTCACGCAGGTGCTCTTGGAACGCGGCGCGGCTCATGTGGTCGCGGTTGATGTGGGGCGCGATCAATTGGCACCGCCCCTGCAGGGTCACCCACGGGTTACCTCCCACGAGGGGGTGAACGCGCGGGCGCTGACGAGCCTAGAGCTGCCGCCCTATCACATCATCACCGCCGATCTGTCGTTTATCTCGCTGCATCTGGCGCTGCCCCCCGCGCTGGAGCGCGCGCCTGAGGGGGCTTGGCTTTTGGCGCTGATCAAGCCGCAATTCGAGGTGGGTCGGGCGCTCATTGGCAAGGGCGGGGTCGTCAAAGACCGCGCGGCGCAAGAGCAGGCCTGCAAGGGGGTTTCTGCCTTTGTGACCGATGCGGGGTGGCGTGTGATGGACATCATCGACAGTCCCATCACCGGCATGGACGGCAACCGCGAGTTTCTTATGGGCGCTCTAAAGACCGGCGATTGCTGCGGAGCAGGGTAAACACCCCCGCCGCAATCACAACCGCCGCGCCCACCACCGTCCACAGATCAAGCGCATCGCCAAAGACGAAAACACCGATGCAAACGGCGAAGACCACATGCAGATAGCTTAAGGGTTGCACGCGGTTCGCCTCGGCCAGATCAAGCGCCACAATCAGCAGAAAATGCCCCGCAATTGCCGTGGCGGCAAGCAGGCACATCAGGCCCCAATCGCTGCGCGCCATAGGCTCCCACCAAAATGGTCCAATGGTCAGAATTGCCGCCAGTCCGACGATGCCGGTCCAGAAAAAGCTGGTTTTCGGCCCATCGGTGCGGCTCACGAGGCGGGTTGCGATGTTGTAGAGCGCAAATAGGAAGGCCGAGAGCAGGGGCAGGGCGATGGCGGGGGTCAGTGTGGTGAAGCCGGGGCGCAGGATGATGAGGATACCGATGAACCCCGCAAGGATCGCCAGCCCGCGCTGCCAGCCGACCCGCTCGCCCAATAGCGGGCCCGAAAGCGCCGCGACGATCATCGGGAAAACGCCGAAAATCGTGACCGTGGTGACGAGGCCCAAAAGGACGAAGGATTGGATGGCGACCAGAATTTCGATCACGAGGATGAGGCTGCGCAAGATTTGCAGGCCCAGTTGCTCGGTGCGGGCCATGGCGCGCAACCCGCCGCGGCTTAGGCCCCACGCCACCGCAAACAGCGCAAAGACCCCATAGCGGATCATCACGATCATCACGGTGTTGTAATTGGTGGCGAGATGGCGCGAGATGCCGTCTTGCAGGGCAAAAAGCGAGACCGCCGCCAGCATCATCAAAACGCCAAGGCGCGGGTTTTTCTCGGTCATTAGCGCTCCATCACAAACGGCCAACGCTCATGTGGCGCTTATGGGCAAAACCCGCGCGGCGCTCGACGGTAAAGCCCGCAGCCTCCAGATCGCGGCGCACCTGACCTGCGGCGCTATAGGTCGCAAAACTGCCGCCCTTGCGGGTATGGGCGGCGACCGCTGCCAAAAGGCGCGCCTCCCAAAGCTCGGGGTTTTTGGCGGGGGAAAACCCGTCGAGAAACCACGCATCCGCTTGGCCCGCCCAATTGGGAACGGTTTGGCGCGCATCGCCTTCGATCACCTCAAGGGCCAGATGCGCGGTTTCGAATTGCCGCGCGCCAGTGCCCCAAGCCGCCACAATCCGCGCGGCCTCATCGGCAAATTGCGGCCAAGGGGCGAGCGCGCGCGCCATCTCATCGGCAGTGATCGCAAAGGCCTCAAAACTGGTGAACCGCAGCTTGCCCGACTGACCCGCCGCCGCCCAAGCATGGCCTGCCACCAGCGCGTTCAGCCCCGTGCCAAAGCCCAGCTCGGCAATGTGAAACCCTGCCGCAAACCGCTGGGGCAGATCATTGCCCGCCAAAAACACATGCGCCGCCTCCGCCGCCCCATCGTGCAGCGAATAATACGGGTCATCAAAGCGCGTGGCGATTGGCACGTCACCAGCGCCCCAGTTTAACTCAGCCGTGGTGTTCATAGTCTCCGGCATTTCCAGCGTCTCGGGATTAGGGTATGCGACATGTCGTTGTAGGATAAGGGCGGCGTCATGCAAAGCGCGGATATTGGCATCATCGGTGGCGGCATTTTTGGCCTGTCGATTGCGTTTGCCTGCGCGGGGCGGGGGATGGCCGTGACCCTGCATGAGGCGCGCAGGCTTGGCGCGGGGGCCAGCAGCGGTGTGATCGGGGCGCTCAGCCCGCATTTACCCGAGAATTGGGACGAGAAAAAAGCCTTTCAGCTAGAGGCGCTCATGGGGGCGCAGGCGTTCTGGGACGAGGTCGCGGGCCTTAGCGGTCTGCCCTCAAGCTATCGCCGCGCGGGCCGGATTATGCCCCTTGGCGATGACTTGTCGCGCGGGCGGGCCATGGAGCGGATCAAGGGCGCGCAGACCCATTGGCAGGGGTATGATTGGCAGCCCCAGTGGGCGGTACTCGACGACGTGCCGTGGCTGCGGCCCTCTCGCCACGGCTATGTTCACGAGAGTTTCAGCGCGCAGATTTACCCACCCCTTGCGTTGCAGGCGCTGGCGGATGCCTGCCGCGCGCGCGGGGTGCGGATTGTTGAAAACAGCGCGGTGACCCCCGATGAGATTGCTGCGGAAATGCCCGCTAAATTGGTCGTGATCGCGGCGGGGCATGAAAGCCGCGCGATGTTGCCCGATCACATGGCGCGGCTGGCGCAGGGGATAAAGGGCCAATCGGCGCGGCTTGGGGCTGATCTTGGCGGGCGGGCAATCCTGTTTGATGAGGGGCTTTATGTGGTGGATCAGGGGGCGCATGGCGTGGCGGTGGGCTCGACCTCGGAGGCCGAGTGGACCGATGCGACCACGACCGACGAGGGGCTAGAGGCGATGATCGCGCAGGCGCGGCGGATGATGCCCGAACTGGCCGATGCGCCGGTGATCCAGCGCTGGGCCGGGGTGCGTCCGCGCGCGCGGCTGCCTGATCCGGTGATCGGCCTGCTCTCGCCGCATGTGATGCTGGCCACTGGCGGCTTTAAGATCGGTCTGGCCCTTGGCCCCGCCATTGGGCAGACCATTGCGGCGATGATTGATGGCGAAGATGCCGGGCTGCCGAAGCGATTCACCTTGGCGCATCAGCTTGCGTTATTGGCCAAATCACCCGCCTCATAGCCCAAAAAACCGCCAGACTGGCGGTTCCAAAACGCAGCGTACTGGCCGCCCTTGGCCAATAGCTCTTGATGGGTGCCCTCTTCGACAATGCGGCCCGCGTCCATCACGATGATCCGGTCCATTTGCGCGATAGTTGAGAGGCGGTGGGCGATGGCGATGACGGTTTTGCCCTCCATCAACCCGTAAAGCGTGTTCTGAATGGAGGCCTCCACCTCGCTATCCAGCGCCGAGGTCGCCTCATCCAGCACCAAGATCGGCGCATCCTTAAGGATCACCCGCGCAATGGCGATCCGCTGGCGTTGCCCGCCCGAGAGCTTGACCCCGCGTTCGCCCACATGGGCGCTATAGCCCGTGCGGCCCTTGGGATCCTCAAGATCTTGCACAAAGTCATGGGCCTCGGCCCGCTGCGCCGCCTCGATCATCTGCGCCTCCGTGGCACTCGGGCGGCCATAGGTGATGTTCGCGCGCACCGAGCGGTGCAAGAGCGAGCTGTCTTGGGTGACCATGCCGATATGGGCGCGCAGGCTGGCTTGGGTCATGGCCGAGATGTCCTGCCCGTCGATCAAAATCCGCCCCTGTTCCACGTCAAAGAACCGCAGCAAAAGATTAACCAGCGAAGATTTCCCCGCCCCCGAACGCCCCACAAGGCCGATCTTCTCGCCCGGCTTTATAACCAGATCAATCGCATCCAAACCGCCCGCCGTTTTGCCATAATGATGGGTCAGGGCCTGAAACTCGATCTGGCCCCGATCCACGCGCAAGGCCCCCGCATCCGGCGCATCGGTGATCGCATGGGGCACCGAGACGCTTTGCAGACTTTCACGGATCGTCCCTGCGAATTGAAATAGCTCAATGGTGATCCACATGATCCACGCGCTCATGCCGTTGAGCCGGATCACGAGGGCGGAAATCGCCGCGACCTCGCCTATGCTCATGGCGCCGCTTTGCCAGAGGTAAATCGCGGTCCCCAGCACCGTGAACATCATCAGCGAGTTCAGCACGGTCTGCCCGAAGGCCATCACCGTCATCATCCGCATAAAGCTTTGCAGCCGCAGCCGGTGCCGCCGCATGGCCGAGAGCGAAAACTGCGCTTCGCTTTCCCCGTGGGCAAAGAGCTTGACCGTCTCGATGTTGGTATAGGCATCAACGATCCGTCCCGTGAGCGCGGAACGGGCGTTGCTGAGTTTCTCGGAGCGTTCCTCGACCCGCCGCGCAATGGCGATGGTGAAGACCGCATAAAGCGCGATACAGCCAAAAAGCGGGATCCACAGCCGCATGTCCGCCTGCGCCATCAAAATCGCCGCGCCGATCAGATAGGCACAAACGTACCACAGCGCCTCGAACATCATGTAAACCGAGGTTTCCGTGGCATGGCCCAGCTGCATCACACGGTTCGACAGCCGCCCCGCAAAGTCGTTTTGGAAAAACCCCGTGGATTGCCCCAAAAGGTGATTATGGGCGCGCCAATGCACCTGATCTTGGATATTCGGCACCCAAGTCTGGTTAAGCAAAAGGTGATGCAGCGCCACCAAAATCGGCCGCATCAGCATGATGAACAGCACGATCAGGACCAATTCAGCCCCGTGACGGGTGAAAAAACTGTCCGCTCCGGCGGCGGTCATCAGATCGATAAGGCGGCCCGAATAAAAGATCAGGCCGGTCTCCATCAGCGCCACAACCATGCCCGCCAGCATCAGCCAAGGGATCACGCCGCGAAAGGCGGAAACCTGCGACCAGAGATAGGCGAAATAGCCCTTGGGCGGGGTGGTTTTGGCATAGGGACCAAAAGGGTCAACGAGGTGTTCAAAAAAGCGAAACATAGGCGGGTCTCATCTTAGCGGGTTCGGGTGCCGCGCGGCGGTTTAATCACCTGCGGCGGTACGTAAATGACGCCGCCCAAGGCCAGCACTTGGCTGAATTGAGGTGGCTCAGGGCGATAAAGCGGGCGTATTGGCCTTGGCTTATCGGGTTTTGCTGGCATGTAGACGACATAAACGCGTCTACGCCCGGGTAGGGCAAATTTAAAAACGGTACGTAACATGGGATGTCACCGGGTGTTCTGATTTTTGGGGTGTCGATAGGTCGGGGCCACGGCTGGCCACAACATGCAGGCCAGCGGTTAGGCTAGTGAATAAAGTCCTGCATTGCTCATCGAGCGCCCTCCATCAGATCGTTTGGCGATAAGAGTTTCTACAACCGAAAATAGGTGTTTGTCACCGATTTTTTTGACAGATTGTCACAGGTACAAGCCGCGTCCGGTTGTCAAAGCGCTGCCAAAAGCGCGTCGCGGCTTAGGGTCATATCCGAGGCCAGCCAGAGTTTTTCCAGCCGTTTCAATGTTTTGCCCATCTCAGGACCGGGGGCGATTTGATCGAGCAGGTCTTTGGCGCTCAGGGGGAATATTTTTTGCGCCCCTTGTGCGATTTGGGCCAATTGCGCCGCGTCTTTGGGCTGCCCAAGGCTGGCGGCGCGGATCAAATGCGCATCAAGCGCAGCGGCCTCGCCGTAGAGATACCCCGCAGCAACGGGGCTGGCCTGCGCATCATCAAGCGCTTTTGCAATCGCGCCAAGGCGTTTGCTTTGCGCCTTTGACAGCCGCAGCCGCGCAGAAATCTCCCCGCCTAAAACCGTCAAGCGGCGGTGCCAGTCGGGCGCGGTGTCGCCCTCGATATGCACCAGCGGGGCGAGGGCATCATGCACCGCGCCGGGCAAAATCCGCGCCAAAAGCCCCGCTTGCGCCATGGCCCCGACGGCAGGGGCGGGATCGTGCGCGCCCAAAAGTTTGATCGTCTCGGTCGTGATGCGCTCGGCGCTCAAATCGTCCAAAAGCGCGCCATGTTCGGCGCAGGCCGCCAGCCCCTCGGCGTCCATGCCCGTATCAGGATCGCCAAACTGCGCGTAAAACCGGAAAAACCGCAAAATCCGCAGGGCGTCCTCGCGGATGCGCATCGTCGCATCGCCGATAAAGCGCACATGCCGCGCGCGGGCGTCATCAATGCCGTTTTGCGGGTCAAAAAGCTGGCCTTCCGCATCCGCATAAATCGCGTTCATCGTGAAATCGCGGCGCAGACTGTCGGTTTCGATGTCCTGCGCAAAGGCAACCACCGCGCGGCGCCCATCGGTTTCAACATCCTTGCGAAAGGTCGTCACCTCAAAGCCAACACCCTCAATGGCAAGGGTCACAGTGCCATGATCGATCCCCGTGGGAATGGCTTTGATCCCCGCGCGTTTCGCCAAATCCATCACCTTTTGAGGCGTGGCATCACTGGCGAAATCCACATCGGTTTTGCCCGTTTGCGCATCGAGCCCCATGAGCGCATTGCGCACCGCGCCGCCCACCGCAAAAACCTGATGGTCCGCCAAAAGGGCAAAGACGCGGGCAACGGCAGGATCGCGCAGCCAATCGGGGGTGATTTTCTGGCTCATAGGGGCGCGTGCCAAAGCTGGCGCAGGGCGACCATGATGCGCGCGGTGGCGCCCCAGATGTAATAGGGGCCGTAGGGGATGACGTGGTATTTGCGCGGGGTGCCTTGCCAGATGCGGGTCTCGATCCGCTCGTTCGCGGGGTCCATCAGATGGGCGAAGGGCACTTCGAAAATCTCGGCGACCTCGGTTTCTTGGCGCAAAAGCGGGGCGGCGGGGTCGATTTGCGCCAGCACCGGCGTGACGATAAAGCCGCTGACCGTACGGTGGGTGCCGATGGGGCCCAAAATCTGCGCATCCGCCTTGCGCAGCGCAATTTCCTCATGGGCCTCGCGCAGCGCTGTGGCAATCGCATCCG
>CAYLLD010000096.1:0-539 GCA_964384315.1 uncultured Rhodobacterales bacterium
GGAATAAAGGCCGAAACGTCACCACCTTGGGTTTCAATGATCGGCAGCGCGGTGAGCGAGCCGGAACCACTGTCTTCGTTCAGCTTGGCCGAACGCTCCAGAAGGCGGGAGTGAAGGTAGAAAACATCGCCGGGGTAAGCTTCGCGGCCGGGTGGACGACGAAGAAGCAGCGACATTTGACGATAAGCAACCGCTTGTTTGGTCAGATCATCATAGATCATCAGACCGTGCATGCCGTTGTCGCGGAAATACTCGCCCATGGCGGTCGCGGCGTAGGGCGCAAGGAACTGCATAGGCGCAGGATCAGAGGCCGTCGCGGCCACAACGATCGAATATTCAATCGCGCCAGTTTCTTCGAGCTTTTTCACCAGCTGCGCCACCGTAGAGCGCTTTTGGCCGATCGCCACGTAGATACAAAAGAGCTTATCGCTATCGCTCGCAGCGGCGTCGTTATAGGATTTCTGGTTCAGGATCGCATCGAGCGCCACAGCCGTTTTACCGGTCTGACGGTCACCAATGATCAGCTCGCGCTGGCCACG
>CAYLLD010000096.1:549-10868 GCA_964384315.1 uncultured Rhodobacterales bacterium
CGTGCACCGATTTACGCGGGATGATGCCCGGCGCTTTGACGTCCGCAACCGAACGGGTTTTCGATTTGATCGGCCCTTTGCCGTCAATCGGGTTACCCAGACCGTCAACAACGCGGCCCAAAAGCTCTGGGCCTGTGGGCACGTCAACGATTGAGTTGGTCCGCTTACCCGTGTCGCCTTCTTTAATGTCCCGGTCAGAGCCGAAGATCACGACACCGACGTTGTCGATCTCGAGGTTCAGCGCCATGCCCTTAATGCCGCCGGGAAACTCAACCATTTCACCAGCTTTAACATTATCGAGACCGTGAACGCGGGCGATACCGTCACCAACGCTGAGAACGCGGCCGACTTCGGCTACATCTGCGTCTTTGCCAAAATTCTTAATCTGGTCCTTGAGGATCGCAGAAATTTCGGATGCCTGGAGTGCCATTATCCGACCTCTTTCATTGCGTTTTGTAGTTTCGAGAGTTTGGTAGCAATCGACGTGTCGATCATTTGCGATCCGACACGAACGACAAGACCGCCAATGATGCTTTCATCGACGGTCGCAGAAATTGTAATATCTTTGCCAAATTTTTTCTTAAGCGTCTCGGCCAGTTTCTTTGACTGGGCGGCGGTCAGCTTTTTGGCCGAGGTTACATCAGCAGTGACCTCACCTTTTTCTTCCGCGATCAACGCGCTCACCGAGGCGATCATCGCAGGCAGCGCAAAGAGACGGCGTTTAGAGGCCATCAGCGCAATCGTATTGGCAACATTGGGGCTGAGTTTCAGCTTTTTGGCCACGGCCGCCATGACGCCGCCTTGCTCTTCGCGGGTGTGAACCGGCGAGGCAATAACGTCCTGAAGCGCGCTTGAGCCTTCGATTGTCGCACCCAAAGACGCGAGGTCTTTTTCTACGGCAGACAGTTTCTTAGTTTCCTTGGCCAGTTCGAACAGCGCAGTGGCGTATCGGCCGGCAATCCCGTGACTGAATGATGCGGTCGCTGACAAGGGGATCCCTTTCGGAAGATGTGTCGTTCTTACTTGTTTCGTTGGGTCTTAAAAAATGCAGCTACTCTAAAGCGATACAAACTTAAGCCGATCCCCGCCGAAACCGTGCGCGTGATAGCAAACGGTCGGGTGCGGGGCAAGGGAGGTCTTGAAATATAGCCTCGCAAAAATATCATTGTTTTTCAGCACTTTAGATATTTGAGGGCTGATGTGCGACGCTTTGGCAACTCGTTTTGGTCCGATTTAACCCGTGTTTACACCGGCAAACCCGATTCCTAGAGAGAGATTTTTGTTAAAACCGGGTCCAAATCCGGCCCCAAACCAGCTTTGGGTGGTGATGATCTGTTAACCTTTGGCCCAAAACCTCGTGATTTATGCATCCGCATCACGTGCCAAAGCCCGATTACGCAGCCGTATCACATTGCGCCCCGAAGCCGCTTTAGGTTTAGGCTGCGCCAATCCACCAAGCACCTCTAGGGGTTTTTTAATCGAAACCGATGTGCCCCCTTTAGGCATTATATAGACTTGCTTGGTCGCCTCCACGATCAGCGCCCCATGCATAAAGTTGCGCCCTAATCTGCGCCCCACCCGTTCCCACAGACCCCAAGTCTTGAGCCAGAACCGCGCATCCGAGGGCGGCGCATGAAGCGCGGTGCGGTGATTCTCCGGGTAGAGCCGATTCTTACGCAGCTGCCCCTCAAGTTGGCGCAACGAATAGGGGCGGCCATAGCCAAAGGGCGTCGCATCGCGCCGCGCCCAGAACCCGCCTCGGTTGGGCACAATGAAAATCGCCGAGCCGCCGGGTGCCAATACCCGCGCCACTTCAGCCAAAAGCGCATCCGGGCGCTCGCAGGTCTCAAGCCCATGTGCAATGACCAGCTTATCAATCGTGCCAGCCTCAATGGGCCAGCTGGTTTCCTCAACCAAAACAGAGATATTCGGCTCACCGGCAGGCCAAGCCATCACCCCCTGCTGACCGGGCATCAGCGAAATCACCCGCGCCGCTTTGCCCAGATAGGGTCGCAAGAGCTGCACTGCAAAGCCAAAGCCCGCAACGTTCTGGCCCTCAACATCGCTCCAAAGCTCTTCGAGCGCCATCTGCAGGTTGGCCTTGGTCGCCCGACCCAATTTCGTGCGATAATAAAACGCCCGCAGTTCAACCACATCCAAATGCATTGCACACCCGTTCACTTCGCTATTATGGTCAGCCTTAGATAGAGGCTTATCGTAAAAAAGTACCCAGTGGGAGGGGTTCCATGCCGCTAGAGGTCATCACCGTTGCCTGTCTTTCGGACAATTACGCCTTTTTGCTGCGCGATGAGGCTAGCGGGCGCACGGCGCTGGTGGATGCCCCCGAGGCCGCGCCGATCATTGCCAAGCTGGATGAGCTTGGCTGGGGCCTTGATGACATCCTGCTGACCCATCACCACGGCGATCATATAGAGGGCGTGCCTGAGCTGGTCGCCAAATACGGCTCTAAAGTCACTGGCGCGCGGGCCGATGCGCACCGCCTGCCCCCGCTTGATACAGCCATAGGCGAGGGCGATCAGATCGTGCTGGGGGAAAGCCGCGCCGATGTGATCGAGGTGTCAGGGCATACTATCGGCCATATCGCGTTTCATTTTGGCGACGCTGGTTACGGGTTCACCGCCGATAGTCTGATGGCTATGGGCTGTGGCCGCGTCTTCGAAGGCACCAAGGCGCAGATGTGGGAGAGCCTGCAAAAAATCGCGAGTTGGCCGCCCGACACGATCATTTGCTCGGGTCATGAATATACCGCGGCCAATGCCAAATTCGCCCTGACCATTGAGCCCGATAACGACCACCTAAAGGCGCGCATGGCGGATATTTCCGAGCGCCGCGCCAAAGGCCAGCCCACGGTGCCCTCGACTTTGTCGAACGAGTTGGCGACAAATCCGTTTCTGCGCGCGGGGGTGGCATCGGTGAAAACCGGGCTTGGGATGAGTGATGCGAGCGACGCGGAGGTCTTTGCCGAGATTCGCCGCCGCAAGGACGATTTCTGATCCATGGGGCGAGTTGCGACAATTTAGCTAAAAATGTTAACAGTTTGTACATAAAATCGGCGTTGAACCTTGGTTTCCAATGCGATTTGCGTAACTGTTAATTGAGAACCACGAAATATGTTGGTGAGACGGGGATTTTGTCTTGATTTACAGACCAGCCCCTTGAACACTCAACACATCGATCAAAGTGTTAGGGTGTGGCTGCGTGGTTCGGGTCGGATCGCGCCGCTCAACGGGAGTAAATGTGAATGCCGTCCTTTTCAAATACCTTAGAGCAAGCAATCCATAACGCGCTGTCCTTGGCGAATGACCGCCGGCACGAGTTGGCGACGCTTGAACATCTTTTATTGTCCCTCATCGATGAGCCGGATGCGGCGCGCGTGATGTCCGCCTGCGGTGTCGCCCTTGACGATTTGCGCCGGGCGCTCACGAAATTCGTGGATGAGGATCTCGAAAGCCTCGTCTCCGAGGTCGAAGGCTCTGAGGCCGCCCCCACAACCGGGTTCCAGCGGGTGATCCAACGCGCGGCGATCCACGTGCAATCTTCGGGCCGCTCTGAGGTGACCGGGGCGAATGTGCTGGTGGCAATTTTCGCCGAGCGCGAGAGCCATGCGGCCTATTTCTTGCAAGAGCAGAACATGACCCGATACGACGCGGTCAATTATATCTCGCATGGGGTGGCCAAAGACCCCTCCTTTGGCGAGGCGCGGCCACAGACAAATGCCGACGAAATCGGCCCCGAGGATAAGCCCGAGGGCGATGCCAAAGAGAGCGCGCTTGAAAAATACTGCGTTGATTTGAACGCCAAGGCCCAAGCGGGCGATGTTGACCCGCTGATCGGGCGTAGCCATGAGGTTGAGCGCTGCGTGCAGGTGCTGTGCCGCCGCCGCAAAAACAACCCGTTGCTGGTGGGTGAACCGGGGGTTGGTAAAACCGCCATCGCCGAAGGTCTGGCGCGCAATATCATCAAGGGTGAAACCCCTGCGGTTCTGTCCGAGACCACGATTTACTCGCTGGATATGGGCGCGCTTCTGGCCGGAACCCGCTATCGCGGCGATTTCGAAGAGCGTCTGAAGGCAGTGATGAAAGAGCTAGAGGACCACGATGATGCGGTTCTGTTCATCGACGAAATCCATACAGTGATTGGCGCCGGTGCCACCTCGGGCGGGGCCATGGATGCCTCGAACTTGCTAAAACCTGCGCTTCAGGGCGGCAAGCTGCGCTGCATGGGCTCGACCACTTATAAAGAGTACCGACAGCATTTCGAAAAGGACCGCGCGCTCAGCCGCAGGTTCCAGAAAATCGACGTGGCGGAGCCTTCCGTGGGCGATGCGATCAAAATTCTCAACGGGCTCAAGCCCTATTTCGAAGAGCATCACGACATCCGCTTCACCTCAGAGGCGATCAAAATGGCGGTGGAGCTTTCGGCGCGCTACATTCATGATCGGCGTTTGCCCGATAAAGCCATAGATGTGATCGATGAGGCAGGCGCGGCGCAGCATCTTGTTGCCGAAAGCAAACGGCGCAAAACCATCGGCACCAAAGAGATCGAGGCAATCGTCGCAAAAATTGCGCGCATCCCGCCCAAAAACGTCTCCAAGGACGATATGGAAGTGCTCAAAGATCTCGAAAAGAGCCTTAAGCGCGTGGTCTTCGGCCAAGACGCCGCCATCGAGGCGCTGTCCTCTGCGATCAAACTCAGCCGCGCGGGTCTGCGCGAGCCGGAAAAGCCTATCGGCAACTATCTTTTCGCCGGTCCAACCGGTGTGGGTAAAACCGAGGTCGCGCGGCAACTTGCTTCGACCATGGGTGTTGAGCTTGTGCGTTTTGACATGTCCGAATACATGGAAAAACACGCGGTCAGCCGGTTGATTGGCGCCCCTCCGGGCTATGTCGGTTTCGATCAAGGCGGGCTGTTGACCGATGGTGTGGATCAGCACCCCCATTGCGTGCTCTTGCTCGACGAAATCGAAAAGGCGCACCCGGACGTCTATAATATCCTCTTGCAGGTAATGGACCACGGCAAGCTGACCGATCACAACGGGCGCACGGTGGATTTTCGCAATGTGGTTCTGATCATGACCTCGAATGCTGGCGCTTCTGAGTTGGCCAAATCAGCCATCGGCTTTGGACGCGACACCCGCGAGGGTGAGGATCAGGCGGCCATTGAACGGCAATTCAGCCCAGAATTCCGCAATCGTCTGGATGCGGTCATCAGCTTTGCGGCCCTGCCCAAAGCAGTGATTTTGCAGATCGTTGATAAATTTGTTCTGCAACTCGAAGCGCAACTGCTGGATCGCAATGTGCATATCGAACTGACCAAAGCGGCGGCCGAGTTCTTGGCCAACAAAGGCTACGACGATCGCATGGGCGCCCGCCCGCTGGGCCGGGTGATCCAAGAGCAGATCAAAAAGCCCCTCGCGGAGCATCTGCTCTTTGGCGAATTGGCCAAGGGCGGGGTGGTTCAGGTTGGCATGAAAGATGGCAAAATCGAGCTGCGCATCTCAGAGACGGAAACCAAAAAGCTGGCCACCAAGAAACCACCGCTTTTGACAGCAGAGTAAACCAAGCTTCAAGAATAACGAAAGGGCCGCCCATCAAGCGGCCCTTTTTCGTTGGTCGCGCCGACCTAAATCGTCATGGCACTCAAAATAGGTAAGCCAGTGACATATTGCACCGATAATACCACCAAGAGCGTGACAAGGGCCAAGATCATAACTGGCACCAAGAAACGCAAGGTCCGCAAGGCGCATGCACCGAATGTTGCGGCCCCGATCACCTGAGCCAGCCTGCCAAGGGCGGGCACCTCACTGTCTGAGAAGATCAGCGAAAAAGTACCACCATCACCAAAAATCCGTTCGATTTCTTGCGGGATACGCCATCCGATAAGCGCGCAAATCGCCGTGCCCAAAAGCACCAGCAGAACCAAAATCGCGCTGGCGCCGGGCCGGCTTTGCATTGCGCTAAGAAACCGCGAGGTCAGATGCTGACCGGGCGGGACAGGTTCAAACTCAATTGATTTGCGACGCAGGGTCGACATTTTGCGCTGGCGTTGAAATTGCCTGAGCGGAAGATAAAAAACGAATAGCAGCATAAAGGCGCAAATTGCGATAAAAGCGACCTGCAGCTGCAAATCAAATTGCGTCATAATTTGGTTCAAAATCTCAGTCATCCACCCAAGCGCCCCGCGCGCCTTTTACTTCTCCGTGAACTTCAACTCGATTCTGCGGTTGCCTGCACGTGCTGCATCACTGTTGCCCGTGTTAATCGGCTGAAACTCGCCAAATCCGGTGGCCGCGAGGCGGTTGGCAGGGATTTCCTGCGCCTCAATCAGATATTCAACCACCGAAAGCGCCCGTGCTTGCGACAATTCCCAGTTGCTATCGAACTCGCTATCGCCGCCCACAGGTACATTATCCGTGTGGCCATCGACGCGCAGAATCCAGTTTATCTCGCGGGGAATTTCTCTGGCAACCTCGCGCAAGACACCGGCCACCCGCGCAATTTGGGTGCGCCCACCGACGCCCAAATCAGCCGAGCCGGGGGCAAAAAGCACCTCCGAGGAAAAGACAAACCGATCCCCCTGCACCCGCACGCCCTCACGATCACCCAAAATGGCGTTTACGCGGCCAAAGAACTCGGAGCGATAATTTCGCAGATCAATCGCCTCTTCTTCAAGGCGCTGCCGCTCAGCCGCTTCAAGTTCCGCAAGACGCTGCTGCTCATCGGCGCGCGCGCGCTGCTCATTGGCAACCTGCGCCAGCGCCGCGTTTAGATTGCGCCCCAGCGCATCGATTTGCACCTGCGCCTCTGCGTCACGCTCGCTAGAGGCATCCAAAAGGCCCTGCAGATTATTCAACTGGGCGCGCAAATCACGGGTTTGCTCGTTTAGCAGCGCAAGCCGCCGGGTCGCCTCAGCGGCGCGCGCGCGTTCTTGGCTGAGCAATTGGTTTGATTTCGCCAAAAGCGCCGCCTCGCGCTCCCTTTCGGTCATACGCTCTTCATCTTCGGTCGAAACCGGGCCGTGAACATCCTCTAGCGCCTTTTTCGCAGCCTGAGCCGCCGCCAAAAGCGTCAGCGTGTTCTCAGCCTTTTTGCGCTGCGCCTCTAGGTTCAACTCCATCGCCGTCAATTCGGTCGTCGCAGAGGCCAGACGCGCGCGCAGCTCTTGGGCAGCGGCGGCCTCAGCGAGTTTTTGGGCCTCGGCATCGCTCAACTTGGCGTCTGCATTCGCAAGACGGCGGCGCAACTCTTCGGCGGCAGTCACCTCAATAATACGAGCTTTGTCGGCCTCGCTTAGATCGGCGTCAAGCCTGTCTACCTGCGCCCGCGCCGCATCCAATTCGCTTTGCGATGCGCGCAATAAGGTCAGGGTCTGGGCCAACTCGCGTTCGCTTTCCGACAACTGGCTTTGCATCCCAGAGGTTTCGGTATTGGCCAATTCCAAGGTGCCTTGTGCGTCCTCAAGATCACGGCGCAATTCGGCAACCAGCGCCTCAAGCACCTGTTGCTGGGCCGCGCCAGATTTGGCCGCCTCCGACAGGGTTTCGACCTGAGCGGCGCTGGCCTGCGCTTTCGCGCGCAAATCCGCGACCAATTCCTCAAGCACCTCGCTTTGCGCCGCCGCCAACCGCGCCGCCTCGGCGCTTTCGTCTATTTCATCGCGAGCCGTGGCGAGGGCCAGTTGCAGGGCCTCTTTTTCGCTAATTTCACGGGCCTGCGCATCGGCGAGCGCCGCAATCGAGGCCTCCGCCTGCCCCAATTCATCCTCGGTGCGCGCCACCGCAGCATTCAAATCGGTATTGCGCGCCAGCAAAGAGGCGACCTGCGCCTCAAAGCTCTCGACACGGGCGGTTTGCATCGCCACTTCGTTGCGCGCCGCGTTGCGTTCACTGGTCAAAAGCGCGATCGCCGCGAGTTGGCGCGCCTCTAATTCGCGGGCGGCATCCAATTCAGAGCCAAGCTGCAGCGATTGCGTTTCAAGATCGTTTGTGCGCCGCTGTTCAATCCCAAGCGCTTGCGAAAGGGACAAAATCTCGATGCCCAACTCGTCCAGCTCGTTTTCCTGATTGGATACGGTGGCACGCAGCATGGATTGCACGATCATGAAAATCGACAGCACAAAAATCAGCACCAGCAAAAGCGCCGTCATGGCATCGACGAAACCCGGCCAAATATTATTCGAGAATTTGTTGGTCGAGCGTCGGCGCAGAGCAGCCATGGTTTACTCCTGCCCGCTCGCTTTACGCACCGCTTCGGTGAGCGCCGAGAGCTCGGCCCGAATTTCGGCCACGCTGTCCTGACGGCCCGCGGCCATTTCCTCAAGAATGCGCAAAAGCTGCACGTCGATATTGCGCAGCCGCATCCGGGATTCTGCGTCCATGCCGCTGCCATCTTCGGCGCGCTCTTGCATCACCTGCACCAGCCGCTCTTGGGTAACGGAGAGCCGATCCATCGACGCGGCCTCGCCGGTGCTACGCGCGGCAATCGCACCGCCGCCGCCCTCGGCCATCTGGCGGGTCATGATCGACACAGCCTCGGCCAGTGAAGATAGTTTGGTATCTGTGTCGATCCGCCGCTCTTCGGCCCGCAGCATCACGTCTTTGAGTTGCTCGATTTGCAGCGCGTTTTGCTCCATGATGCCCGCCACCACATGGCTTTCAGTTTGGGGCATATCGCCCTCGCCCGAAGATAGACCAATGCGCGTGATCGACGAGAGCCAGTTTTCCAGCTCGGTGTAGAAGCGGTTTTGCCCGTGACCCGCAAAAAGCTCCAAGAGCCCAACCACCAATGAGCCAGCAAGACCAAGCAATGACGAGGCAAAGGCCGTACCCATGCCGCCAAGCTGATCTTCGAGACCGCCCATGAGCAGCTCGAAATTGATGACCTGCCCCGAGCCTTCTTCGGGGGCCAGCGCGCGGATGGTATCGACCACCGCAGGGACCGTTGTGGCGAGGCCGTAAAACGTGCCCAAGAGCCCCAAAAAGATCAGGAAATTGACGATATAGCGGGTGATATCGCGGACCTCTTCGATCCGCTGGGCCACGGAATCCAAGATCGAGCGGGTCGAGGATGAGGTCAGCGAGCGGCGCGCCCGTGCATCGGACAAAAGCGCGGCGAGCGGGGCCAAAAGGCTGGGCGGGCCGACGAATTCATGGCCGGGGCGGTCCATGGCAAAGCCCTCGATCCAACTGACCGATTTAATCAGTGAGAGCACCTGCAAAAAACAGGCCATAACCCCGATGATAAAGACCAGCAGGATAAAACCGTTGAGATAGGGCGAGGCTTGAAAGACCGGCCAGACCGTCGGCAAAAGCAGATAGCCAATGACGAACACTAAAATGCAGATGATGACCATGAACATGATCTGCCGCACCGGTTGCGAAAACTTTGGTCCCGTTTCCGGTGATAACCCTACTGCCACTTTGCCTCACTCCCAAACGCTCAAGGCGTCCCCTATTTGCCGCCCCTATGTTGTGTAGGTGCCCGCTTTGCGCGGCGCATTTCGGCGGATATTGTGTTTTTACGTACAAACCCCCATATTTATAACAGAAAAATTTGGGGAAAAAAATATGATTGAGTTTGGTGCTGGTCTGGCGATTGCCGTTTTTGTCTTTGCTGCAATACTAATTTACATGATGGTCAAATCCGTGCCGCAAGGCGAGGAATGGACCGTTGAACGATTTGGCCGATATACCCGCACTTTGAAGCCCGGATTGCGGTTTCTTGTACCAATTATGGATAAAGTCGGCGCGCGCATCAACATGATGGAGACGGTGCTCGACATCGAAAGCCAAGAGGTGATCACCAAGGACAACGCGATTGTCATGGCGGATGCGGTGGCGTTTTATCAGGTGGTTGACGCGGCGCAGGCGGCTTATGAGGTGCGCAATCTTGAGCGGGCGCTGTCCAATCTGTCGCAAACCAACATTCGTGCGGTGGTGGGCTCGATGGATTTGGACGAATCCCTCTCCAACCGCGACATGATCAACGCGCGGCTGTTGCAGGTGATCGATCAGGCCTCGAACCCTTGGGGCGTCAAAGTCACGCGGGTCGAGATCAAGGATATCAAGCCGCCGGCGGATATCAACGAGGCCATGGCCCGTCAGATGAAGGCCGAGCGTGATAAACGAGCGGAAATTCTGATTGCCGAGGGTGAAAAGCAATCGGCGATCCTGAAATCCGAGGGTGAGCGCGAGGCGCAGATCCGCGAGGCCGAGGGGCGGCGCGAGGCGGCGTTTCTTGACGCGGAGGCGCGCGAGCGAGAGGCGCGCAAAGCTGCCAAGGAGGCGAAGAAGCAGCGCG
>CAYLLD010000097.1:0-2341 GCA_964384315.1 uncultured Rhodobacterales bacterium
GTCTTTGAGTTTCGCGACAAGTTCGCCCATCACCTCACCGCAATCACGCAGGAAATCATGGCTGGAGAAATCGTTCAAAAGGTTCACCGCATCCACCACGGTCACCATGGTATCAAGGCGCGAGACATCCGCCAGCGAGTTGCCTGCCTCGTCGCGAAAATCAAAGGTGGCGGCGACGGGCAGCGGCTCGGAGATGCCAGTAGATTCGATCAGCAGATAGTCAAACCGACCCTCGGCGGTGAGGCGGCGCACCTCATCAAGCAAATCATCGCGCAAGGTGCAGCAAATGCAGCCGTTAGACATCTCAACAAGGGTCTCATCCGTGCGCGACAGCTCGGTTTCGGCGCGCACCAAATCCGCATCGATATTCACCTCGGACATGTCATTGACAATAACCGCAACCCGCCGCCCTTCGCGGTTGTTCAGCACACGGTTGAGCAAGGTCGTTTTACCCGCCCCAAGAAAACCTGAAAGGACGGTTACGGGTAGGCGTGGATCGGCATTCATGGGGCAACTTCTTGTTGGTCTGGATTTAGGTGTGGGTCAGGGTTAGGTGACGCGCCCGACACCGCAGCGCGCAGAATATCAAAGCTGCGGTCCAAATCGGACCTGGACAAATCGCGGGCAATCACGACGATACGCGAGCGCTGGTCATCGCTAGGCCAGTCCTTGACTTGCACTGGCATGTCAAAAATCTGTTGGACGCCATGAAACACAAAGGGCAGATCGTGGCCCTTGAGAAAAACAATGCCTTTCACGCGCAAAATATCCGGACCGCGCAGGGCGATCAGCGTGTCGAGCCACATATCAAAGGCGGCATCGGGGATCGTCTCATCAAGCACAATCGAGGCAGTGCCGATGCGGCTGTCGTGAGTTGGCAGGGCGGCGGCAGCGGGCTTGGCCTCGGCAAACCCCGAGAGATTGGCAAGCGGGTCGGCCGGCTTCGGGGGGTTATTTGTTAGGGAAAACGGGGCCGCAGGGCTGGCACCCAAAGTGGTCCAATCCATGATCTGCTGGTTTTTGGCATCCGCGCGCAACCCGCTGAGCCCCCAAATCTGATCGGCCAAATCCGCCCCGCGCACCGCCCCGTGCACTCCATGAACGATGCGCACACCGGGGTTCAGACCAGTAAGGCGCGTTTCGATGCTTTGCACCTGTTCGGGCGTGGCGATGTCGGTTTTGCTCAGGACAATCAAATCCGCCATGGCGGCCTGAGACACCGCCTCAAACTGGGCATTGAGCGTTTCATCGCCATGAACAGCATCCGCCACGGTCACAACCCCGTCCATCCGCGTGGTCTGCAAGAGGGTGCAATCAACGAGCAGGGTTTGAAGAATGGGGCCAGGATCAGCCAGCCCCGTGGTCTCGATCACGATCCGCTCAAACCCCAAATCCCCCGCCGCGCGCCGTTCCAGAAGATCAGCAATTGTGCGCGAAAGATCCCCGCGCACGGAACAGCACAGACAGCCTGAGCGCATCAAAACGATCTCGTCGGTGCTTTCCTCGATCAGGTCGTGATCCAGACCCGCCTCGCCAAATTCATTGACGATCACCGCCACGCGTCCCGCCGTGTTGTCGGCCAGAACCGCATTGAGCACGGTGGTTTTTCCCGCCCCCAAAAAGCCGGTCAGCAAGGTTACCGGAACGCGTGGGTCGATCATTTAGGACCCCAAGGCTTCGGACAAGGTCACCGCGTTGTGGCGCATCATCTCAAGATAGGTCGCGGCGGGGCCATCCGCTTCGGACAGGCCGTCCGAGTAGAGCGTGCCGCCAATGGTTGCGCCGGTCTCGTTGGCGATTTGCTCAAGCAGGCGGTTGTCCGCGATGGATTCCACGAAAACCGCCGAGATATTCTCTTCGCGGATTTGCGTGATCAGCGCGGCCACATCCGCCGCCGAAACCTCGCTCTCGGTGCTTAGACCCTGCGGTGCCTCAAAGGTCAGACCATAGGCCGCGGCAAAATAGCCGAAAGCATCGTGGGACGTGACCACCGTGCGCTTTTCCTCGGGGATCGCGGCCATCATCGCCACAACCTCGGCGCTCAGCGCCTCTAGCTCGGCCACATAGGCCGCATGGTTGGCATAGTAATCACCTGCATGGGTCGGGTCCGCCTTGGCCAGCCCCGCAACGATATTATCGGCATAGGTCACCGCAAGGGTGAGGTCTTGCCAAGCGTGGGGGTCGAAGGCGCCGTGATCGTGGCCCTCATGTTCGTCGCCATGGTCATCGCCGTGGTCGTCTTTGTGGTCGTCTTCATGATCGTCATGGTCGTCTTTGTGGTCATCTTCATGCTCGTCATGCTCGTCATGCTCGTCATGCTCGTCAAAGGCGATAGGCTCCA
>CAYLLD010000097.1:2441-10657 GCA_964384315.1 uncultured Rhodobacterales bacterium
TCATGCTCGTCATGCTCGTCATGCTCGTCATGCTCGTCAAAGGCGATAGGCTCCACCCCGCTCGTGGCAACCACCAAAGACCCGTCAAAAGCCGCAGCCTCCGCCAGACGCTCTAGCCAGCCTTCGAATTCAAGCCCGTTCACAAAGAGCACATCCGCCTCGGCCACTGCGCGGGCCGCTTGCGGGGTCGGCTGGTAGACATGTGTATCGCCGGTGGGACCAACGAGGGTGGTCAGGGCGATATGCTCGCCGCCGATCCGGCTCACCATGTCGCCCAAGATCGAGAAGGTTGCGACGACGGGGATTGGCTCATCTGCCCAACTTTGTGTTGGCAAAGCCAGCGATACGGCCAAGGTGCTGGCGGTGGCCAAGAGAGTACGACGGGACAGCATTGTGATCCTTTCAGGTTTCAAAATGGCGGCGCGGCAGGGATTGGGCGACCAGCCCCCCGACCGGACCGAAAATGACGGAGAGCCCATAGCCAATGCCGGCAACCAGAATGATCGCGGGGCCGGACGGCAGGGAATAGTGGAACGATAGAAGCAGGCCGATGAGGCTGGAACCAAGGGCGATGAGCGCCGCAACGCAGATCAGCCCGCCGATGCCATTGGCCCAAAACCGCGCGGCGGCGGCGGGCAGGATCATGATCCCCACGGCCATCAAGGTGCCAAGGGCATGGAACCCCGCAACGAGGTTCATGACCACGAGGGCCAGAAAGCCGAAATGAGTGATCGCGCTGAGCTTGCTGACCGAGCGCAGGAAATGCGGGTCAACACATTCGAGGACCAACGGGCGAAACAGCAGCGCGAGAACGAAGACCGAGATACTGGCGAATGAGCACAAAAGGATGAGCGCGGCGTTGTCCAAGGCAAGCACCGTGCCGAAAAGGACATGCATCAGATCGACATTGCTGCCGCGCGTCGAGACGATCAGCACCCCAAGGGCCAGCGAGATCAGGTAAAATGCCGCGAGGCTCGCGTCTTCGCGCAGCGCCGTCACCCGCGCGACAAACCCCGAGGCCAGCGCCACGACCATCCCCGCGATCAACCCGCCAATGGTCATCGCCCCCAGCGATAGCCCCGAGACGAGATAGCCGATTGCCGCCCCCGGCAGGATCGCGTGGGCCATGGCATCGCCGGTCAGGCTCATGTGCCGCAGCATCAAAAACACCCCCACCGGCGTGGCCCCGACCGAGACCGCGACACAGCCCAAGAGCGCGCGGCGCATAAAGCCAAAATCCGCGAAAGGCGCGAAAATCAGATCCCAGATCATGCCGCACCTTTGCCGCAGATATGCGGGACGCTGGCGCAGGCTTCGCACATCTGGCGGGCGCGGAACTGGTTTTCCGTGGTCAGAACTTTGCGGGTCGCACCGTGGGCCACCAACTCGCGGGCCAGCATCATCGTATCTGGAAAATGCGCGCGCACTGTGGCGTCATCATGCAGGACCGCAACCACCGTGCGGCCTTCGCCGTGCCAGTCTTTGATGACCTGCAACAGATCGTCCATGGTCTTGGCATCAATGGCGGTGAACGGCTCGTCGAGCAGCACAATTTCCGCGTTCTGCAGCAAAAGCCGCGCAAAAAGCGCCCGCTGCATCTGGCCGCCGGACAAAGAGCCGATGGGCCGCGTTTCAAAGCCGGTCAGCCCCACAGAGGCGAGGGCATCCCCCACCCGCGCCCGACCGCGGCGCCCCAGATTACCAAAGGGGCCAATCTCGCGCCAGAGCCCCATGGCCACAAGATCGATCACCGTCATGGGAAAGCTGCGGTCGATCTGCGATTGCTGCGGCAAATAGGCGATATCGTCGCGGGAAAACCCCGTGATCTCAATGCGCCCTTCAAGGGGGGCCAAAGCGCCGGTCACACCTTTGAGCAGGGTCGATTTGCCCGCCCCATTGGGACCGACCACCGCCGTCAAAGAACCCTTGGCGATCTCGGTCTCAAGATGATGCACTGCCGGATGACGGTCATATCCCAAGGTCAGATTTTGAAAGGCCAGCGCCGTTGTCATGACGCACCCGGTGTGGCTATGGCCCAGACAAAGCCCAGCCAAAGCAACGCGGCAATAGCGGCGGCAATGCCCAGCCGTGGGCCGATGCCAACCAATAGAAGCCGAAAGGATTTGTCAGGCAAACTCATAACCGCGCTCGTTTCACCTTCAATTTCGACTCATGTTAAACTCAAGGGCAATCGATTATGTTATAATATAACACTTCGCAAGATGGAAGTCCAAACGAATGGGTGCAAAGCCTCTCTAACTGAGGGCCTTGATTTTCGCGGCACATCCCGTCACATAAGAATGCATGGAAATGGGATTGATCTTTTTAATCGCTCTGTTGTTTGTCGTGGTTTGGCTGAACCGCGGCGTGTTCGGCTTTGGCCGCAAGACCTGCGAGTGGTCCTCGGCGGATCGCCCCAGCGATGATGGCAGCACCAAATGGATGTGCCGCACCTGCGGCACTGTGACGGTCACCCAAAACGGCGACCGCCCGCCAAATTGCCGCTAAGCCTGAGCCAGAAACCCCAAGCTAGTCTTGATTGGCCTCGGCCTCTGGATTTCCGGCCATATAGAGCACCGTAAATCCGAGGATCGCCGAAAAGATCGAGCCTGCGAGCACCCCGAGGCGCACTTGGTTCATCAGACCCGCATCGCTATAACTCAGACCGCCAATGAACAGCGACATGGTAAAGCCGATGCCCGCCAAACAGGCCACGCCATAGATATGCAGCCAATTCGCCCCGTGGGGCAGCCGCGCCAGACCAAGCTTGACGATCAGTAAGGTCATGCCGACCACACCGATTTGCTTACCCACGATCAAGCCCAGCGCGATGCCCATCGGCAGCGGCGCAAGGAAGTCCCCAAGCGAGAGCCCCGAGAGGACGACGCCCGCATTGGCAAAGGCAAAAATCGGCACGATTACGTAAAGCACATAGGGCGCGAGCGCGTGTTCGATGGCGTGGAGCGGGGATTTGCCCCAGCGATCCTTAAGCGGGATCAAAAAGGCCGCAACCACACCAGCCAGCGTGGCGTGAACGCCGGATTTCAGGACCAACACCCAAAGAATAATTGCCAGCAAAATGATCGGGGCCACGCGGTGCACCGCGCGCAGGTTCAGGATCAGCATGGCCGCAAGGGGCACAAGCGCGAGCAAAAGGTAATTGACCTTCAGATCAGCGGTATAAAACACCGCGATAATCATGATCGCGCCCAGATCATCGAGGATCGCGAGGGTGAGCAAGAACACCTTAAGCGAGGTCGGCGCGCGGGTACCCACGAGGGCCAAAATCCCTAGCGCAAAGGCGATATCCGTGGCCGCCGGAATGGCCCAGCCCTTGATCGTCTCGGGATTGCCCCAGTTCAGCCATGCGAAAAACAGCGCGGGCAGTAACATACCGCCCACCGCCGCAGCACCGGGCAGCAGCACATCGCGGGGGTTCTTGAGCTTGCCCTCAAGCAATTCGCGCTTTAGCTCAAGGCCGATCAGGAAGAAAAAGATCGCCATCAGCCCGTCGTTGATCCAGAGCAAAAGCGGCTTTTCCAAACCGCCGCCGTTGATCGTGATCGATAGGATCGAGCCCAGCCAGCCTTCGTAATAGACCGCAAACGCCGAGTTGGCCGCGACCATTGCCAAGACGGCAGAAAGGATCAGTAGAATCCCCCCCGCACTGTCACTCTTGAAGAAATTATCGAATGCACGTAGCAGCATTTGGCACCTTTTTAAGAATATGTTTAAGAATAAATACGCAGCGCGAGGCTGTTTTTAAACGGCTCTTGGAAGACCTGCGACAATGCGCCCGATTTGGTCATCAAAAACCGGCAACACCTAGCTCACCAGCCGCTTGAACCAGCCTTTTTTCTCGGCAACCTCGGGCTCATCGTCATCGCTGGGGCCCTCAAGAGCGTCTTGAAAGCGCTGGAAAAAATCATCGGCCATTTTCTTGGCAAATCCATCGATCAACCGCGAGCCAAGCTGGGCCAGTTTGCCGCCAACCTTGGCCTCAACTTCATAGGTCAGCTCGGTGCCGCCTTCCACATCCACCAGCCGCACTTTCGCGCCGCCTTTGGCAAAACCAGCCGCGCCGCCCTTGCCCTCGCCCGAGATCGTGTAACTCTCAAGGGGCACCACGTCCGATAGCTGCACCGCGCCTGCGAATTTCGCCTTCACGGGGCCGACTTTCTGGGTGACCTTGGCCTCGAACCCTGTCTCGGGCGAGCCGGTCAGCTCTTCACAGCCGGGAATACAGTCTTTGAGCACATCAGCGTTGTTCAGCGCCGCCCAAACCATCTCGCGCTCGGCGGCGATTGTTTTTGATCCGGTCATTTCCATGGGAAGGCTCCTGCTGTGGCGCGGCGAATTGCGCCTGTCAGCATAGGATTAGCGCAAAGGAGGCGCAAGAGGCGGGGCGTGAGCGCGCGTGAGCACATAAAAACGCCAATAAAAAACCCCAGCCAAAGCCGGGGTTTAAATTCTTGAAACGTAAGCTTGCGCGATTAAAGCGCGGCTTTCGCCTTTTCGACGATTGCGCCAAAGGCGCTTGGCTCGTGGACGGCCAGATCAGCCAGAACCTTACGGTCAACTTCGATGCCAGCCTTTGAAAGGCCATTCACGAAGCGGCTGTAGGTCATGTTCTCGTCATGGGCGCGCACGCCAGCGTTGATCCGTTGGATCCAAAGCGCGCGGAAATTACGCTTGCGGACCTTACGGTCGCGGGTCGCGTATTCGTTGGCCTTATCGACCGCCTGCGTGGCTGTGCGGAACGCATTTTTGCGCCGACCGTAATAGCCTTTGGCCGCCTTGATGACCTTTTTGTGGCGCGCGTGGGTGACCTTACCAGAGGTTACTCGTGACATATCAAACCTCCTTAGCGGTCATAGGGCATGTAGCTTTTCACGATCCGTGCGTCCTGGTCGGACAGGGTCGTGGTGCCACGCGCGGTGCGGATGAATTTCTTGCTGCGTTTGATCATGCCGTGGCGTTTGCCAGCTTGTGCTGACAGAACTTTGCCTGTGGCTGTGACCTTAAAGCGCTTTTTTGCGCTTGATTTGGTCTTCATCTTGGGCATTTCCATCTCCTTATTCGAGTTGGTGTTCTGAACGCCTCGGCAGCCCTTTCGCCGGGCGTTCACATGAAGGGCGCTCGATACGAAATCAAACGCCCTGTTGCAAGTGAATTGTGCAAGACAATTGTTGAAGTGCTGATAAAGCCCTTAAGACTAGGCCGTGCGGCGACGCCCTGCAAAACCAAGACCCGCCATCGCCAGTGCAAGCAAGCCGAAGCCTGCAGGTACGGGAACCGGTGTCACGGCAGGATCAGTTGCCGGAGCGGTAGGCCCAGTTACAGGTGTCGCTGGATCAGCATTAAACGTGACGCTGGATGCGTCATGAACAGAGAACATCAAACAGGTGGTACCGCCATCGTGGCAATCCGCCGTGCCGTCACCCAAAGCAGATGCTGCAACCGATGTCTCAATCGGCATGATGAAC
The DNA here is from genome assembly GCA_964384315.1 of uncultured Rhodobacterales bacterium. Taxonomy (GTDB): domain Bacteria; phylum Pseudomonadota; class Alphaproteobacteria; order Rhodobacterales; family Rhodobacteraceae; genus CAYLLD01. The sequence goes on from CAYLLD010000097.1 coordinate 7,928, forward strand.
ACTTCGGCGGGATTATAGCTTTGGAAGAACTCAGCAGGGTCAGCAAAAATTGGCGCGGTATCAACCGGGTAGTCTGACAGGTCGCCTGAATCTGCAAGATCGCCGATGAATGCCATTTGCGGATTAAAGATGTTTGTGGATTCATCAAACATGGAATGACCGGCAAAACGATAAGACGCGCCATCATCAAAGCTTGTGATCCTCATGATATGCGGATCCATCTCGATGCGCAGACCGCTTGAGAACGTCATCGCCGGATCAATAACCGGCACCGTGCGTACCAGATTATCGTTTCGGTCCGTCGTCAGCGTGCCCAAGTTATCCAGATCGATTGTGTAGGAAAACTCGTAAGTGTCGCCGGGATTAACCGCTCGGGTCGACACAAAATCATTGAGGGGCTCCGACTTCGAATCGCTTGAACCGGGCACTTCAAAATAACGCACGGTGTAGGTGTCCATGACACTCACGGTTGCTGCCTGCGCCATATGCGCCGAAGCTACCAGACAAATCGCGCCAAGCGCAGAACTCGTTTTGATAAACGTTGTAGTATTGAAAAGCATAGTCAGACCCCTAGTAGAACTGAGAGGCACACTCACTTCGAATTAACAAACCATCAAGTGGTGCAATAAGTAAAAATTAACCATGTTCTTCTTTTGCCACGCGGGCCAAGGCTTCTGAATAGGCTTTGAGGGCATCTGAATAAAACACCGCACCAACCAGCTCTAAGGTGCCATCGCGTTTGACCGCTACCGCGATGCTGTCTTTCTCGGCTGATTCTAGCCTTGGCAAGATTGTCTCCAGGCTCGTGCTATCTGGCACAAAATTGCCCGCCTCAAGTTGCTCTTGCAAATATTCTAAAGTCGCAGGGGACAATCGCTCTAATTCCCGCGCGATGTCTTTGGCGAAAATCGTCGAGAGCGTATAGACCTGCGGGCCCTCTGATAGCCTCACGCCGCGCCGCTCCAACTGGGTCAAAAAGAACGAATGACGCACGAGGCGGCTTGAGATGATGGTGGCCAGCGAGACCGCGCACATCACCGCTACGGTGAATTGCCAATTTCCCGTCAACTCAATGGCGATCAGCGTGGTTGAAATCGGCGCGCCTAAAACCGATGCCGCCACCGCTGCCATCCCAGCAATGGCGTAAATCTCTACTTCGCTCGACCATTGCGGCAAAACCGAGGTGGCAACGAGACCAACACCCAACCCGCACAGGGCGCCAACCATCAACGCAGGCGAGAATACCCCGCCCCCCATGCGCCCCCCAACGGTGATCGCCACGGCCGCAATTTTGACAACCATAAAGGTGATAGCGACCGCAAAATCCAACTGGCCGTTGAGCGCTTGAAAGGTCGTCTCATAGCCCACGCCGATGATATGCGGAAACTGAAGCGCGATTAACCCAAGGCATAGGCCCGCAACCCCCGAACGCAGCCAAAGCGGGGCGCTCGTGCGGTTTTGCACATGATCGGCAACATCTTCGGCCCAAAAAATCGCGCGCATCAAGACCACAGCCACCAGTGCACATACCACGCCCAGCAGCATGAAGGCGGGCAGTTCGTAGTAAAACCCAAGTTCCATATTGCGCGCGAGATCGAATTCTACAACGTCGCCGAAACTAAGCCGCCCCACGACCGCACCCGCCGTCGAGGCAATCGCAATGGGCGCAAAAGCGTGGACCGCATAGTGCCGCAAAATCACCTCAAGCGCGAAGATCGCCCCTGCAAGCGGCGCGTTGAAACTGGCCGCGACCGCAGCCGCCACCGCGCAGCCCAAAAGATCCCGCGCCGTAACCCCGGCCGCGCCAATGTAATTCGAAACATAGGTCGCCAAGCCCGCCGCCATATGCACAACCGGCCCTTCACGCCCGGTCGAGCCACCCGTGGACAACGTAATCAGCGATGCCAAGAGTGAGACCTTACCCACGCGCTGCTCAACCCGGCCTTCATTGAGGGCCGCGCCTTCAATCACATGGCTGACCGAGCGCACGCGCCCATCAGGGGTGAACCGCCCCAAAAGCGCCCCCACGATCAGGCCGCCAATCACTGGGATCAAAATGATCTTCCACCACGCAAGCGTCGCGGCATGACTGGCCAGACTAAAGTCGTCGGCTCCGTAAATCGTGGCTTGAAGATATGAAATCGCAAGGCGCACGCCCACCGTCGCTAGACCCGCTCCGATCCCAAGGATCAACGCGATGAACCAGAATTGCACCTGCCCCGGCCCATAGCGGCGCAAAATGCGCAAAGCTTGATCACGGCGGGTGCGAAAGCGTCGCCACAAGGGCTTGTTCGGACGTTTATAGCGCGGGGCGGTTGGGCGCATTTCAGCCATGATCTTCAGCCACCATCTGTCCTACGCCCTTTACGTAATTCAGCGCCCTAACCAACAAGGGGCGCCCCTTATACTTCGACATTGATAACGCACAAACCTTAGACCCGCGCATCAGCCGCACTGGGATGACACGAAGGTCTGACGTTTTTGTTAAGACCTGATCGGGGAAAATCCATAAGCGATATCGCACCGCCTTCAAGGCTTGCGCAATAGCCGTCACGAGCGACCAAAACCCCAACCCGCTTTGGGCCACAACTGACCCCACAAGGGCACCTGTCATCTGTCTTTACCCGTCTCGCCGCCGCCGCTAACATCCCATTCACACAAGAGGTAAACCATGGACATCAAATCCGCAATCAAGGCTCTTGAGGCGCGTTTCGGCGATGAGCTCAGCAC
>CAYLLD010000098.1:0-2381 GCA_964384315.1 uncultured Rhodobacterales bacterium
GTGGCGCTCTCGGCCTATTTCCTTAAGGGCGTCGTGCCCGAATGGGACCTCAAGGACATCTATTTGGGCATGATGCAGTTCATGGTGATCCAACTGATCGGCCTGATCCTGATCTTTGTCTTCCCGCAAATCGCGCTATGGTTGCCCGAGGCGATTTACGGGAACTAGGCCGGTTTGAAACCCTGTAGCGGCTTTACGTCAAGATCACCCGCTTCGCGCTCACGCATGGCCCGCGCCGCAGCCCGCGCCCCGGCAGCCGTGGTGTAATAGGGGATCTTGTCATAAAGCGCGACGGAGCGGATTTCTTTACTATCCGCCAGCGAGCGCGCGCCCTCGGTGGTGTTGAACACCAGCGCGATCTCACCGTTTTTCATCGCGTCAACCACATGGGGTCGGCCCTCAAAGACCTTGTTGATCCGCGTGTTCGGCAGGCCCAACCCATCGAGCCAATCCGCCGTGCCCGAGGTCGCCACCAGCGAAAACCCGAGTTCAATCACGAGTTTCGCCGCCTCGACCATCATCGGGCCTTTGTCCGCCTGTTTGATCGAGATAAACACCGCGCCGCTGTTGGGCAATTGCGTGCCCGCGCCCATCTGGCTTTTCAAAAATGCGCGGCTAAAGCTGGTGTCGATGCCCATGACCTCACCGGTAGAGCGCATCTCGGGGCCAAGCACCGTATCCACGCCGGGGAAGCGGGCAAAGGGCAGAACCGCCTCTTTGACCGACACATGTTTGGTCGCCGGATCGATCAAATCGAAACTCGTTAGCGGCTCGCCTGCCATCCCCCGCGCCGCAATCGCCGCCACTGGCGAGCCGGTCGCCTTGGCCACGAAAGGCACGGTCCGGCTGGCGCGCGGATTGACCTCTAGCACGTAAATCTCGCCGTCTTTGATCGCAAATTGCACGTTCATCAGCCCGACCACGCCCAAGGCCTTGGCCATCTCAACGGATTGGCGCTTTAGCTCGGCAATCGTGGCATCATCCAGCGAATAGGGCGGCAGGGAACAGGCGCTATCGCCCGAGTGAACCCCCGCCTCCTCGATATGCTCCATCACGCCGGCGACATGCACATTGGTGCCATCGCTCAGGGCATCGACATCAACCTCGACCGCCCCCGAAAGATAGTGATCCAACAGAACCGGATGATCCCCCGAGACCTCAACCGCCGTCGAGATATAGCGATCCAGATGATCGTCATCGCGCACGATTTCCATGGCGCGCCCGCCCAGAACAAAGCTGGGGCGAATGACCAGCGGATAACCGACACGGGCCGCAATCGCGCGCGCCTCATCGTCCGAATGGGCAATGCCATTGACCGGCTGCTTCAGCTTGAGATCCTGCAAAAGCTTTTGGAACCGCTCGCGGTCCTCGGCCAGATCAATCGCATCGGGGGGCGTGCCAAGGATCGGAATGCCCTCGGCCTCTAGCTCGTTGGCCAGCTTCAGCGGGGTCTGCCCACCGAACTGCACAATCACCCCGTGCAGCGTGCCCGCCTCTTGCTCGACCCGCAGAATTTCCAGCACATGCTCAAAGCTCAGCGGTTCAAAATAGAGCCGATCCGAGGTGTCGTAATCCGTCGAGACCGTCTCGGGGTTACAGTTGATCATGATCGTCTCGTAACCTGCATCCGCCAGCGCGTAGCAAGCATGACAACAGCAGTAATCGAACTCGATCCCCTGCCCGATCCGGTTTGGCCCGCCGCCCAAAATCACCACCTTCTGGCGCTCAGTGGGGCGGCTTTCACATTCCGCATAGCCCGAGGCGAGGCTCTCGTAGGTCGAGTACATATAGGGCGTCTGCGCCTCAAACTCGGCAGCACAGGTATCGATGCGCTTAAAGCTGGCGGTCACACCAGCATCCAGCCGCGCGCGGCGCACTTTCGTCTCGGCCTGCGCTGTCAAAGCGGCCAACCGCGCATCGGTAAAGCCCATCATTTTCAGATGGCGCAAGGCGGCGGCATCTTGGGGCAGACCATCGCGTTTGATCTGCGCCTCAATATCGATGATCTCTTCGATACGGTCCAAAAACCACGGATCAAACGAGGTGATCGCCTGAATTTCATCAAGGCTCATGCCCTCGCGAAACGCCTGCGCAATCATCCTCAGCCGATCCGGCGTCTGGGCGGAAATCGCCTCAACCACCGCCGATTTGCCGTTCGCCTCAAGCCCCGGAATGGTAATATCATCAAAGCCCGACAGCCCCGTTTCCAACGAGGCCAGCGCCTTTTGTACGCTCTCGTGGAAGGACCGACCAATGGCCATAGCCTCGCCCACGGACTTCATCGCCGTGGTCAGATTGTTCTGCGAGCCGGGGAATTTCTCAAAGGCAAAGCGCGGGATTATTCATGACGAGAATTAAAGTGACTCGTTTGTCCGTATGCA
>CAYLLD010000098.1:2391-10479 GCA_964384315.1 uncultured Rhodobacterales bacterium
GGAAGCCGGTCGCCTTCGAGGCCAGCGCCGATGAGCGGCTCACCCGCGGGTTCATCTCAATCACCACCATGCGGCCCGTGTCAGGATGCAGCGCGAACTGGACGTTCGAGCCGCCGGTCTCAACACCGATCTCGCGCAGCACCGCAATCGAGGCGTTGCGCATGATCTGGTATTCTTTGTCCGTCAGGGTCAGCGCGGGGGCCACGGTGATACTATCGCCAGTGTGCACGCCCATGGGGTCCACATTCTCGATCGAACAAATGATGATGCAGTTGTCCGCCGTGTCGCGCACCACTTCCATCTCCAACTCTTTCCAGCCCAAGAGGCTTTCGTCGATCAGGATTTGGTTGTTGGGCGAGGCGTCCATGCCCGAGCGACAAATCGCTTCGAAATCCGCACGATTGTAAGCCACGCCGCCACCGGTGCCGCCCAGCGTGAAGGCAGGGCGAATGATCGCGGGCAGGCCGATTTCGTCGAGGGATTTGAGCGCCTCAGAGACACCCGCGTTCAAATCAGCGCCGCGCTCGTTTGTGGGGGCAGTGATGATCGCGCTGCGGGGGTTTTCCAGACCGATGCGCGTCATGGCCTCGGCAAAGAGCTTGCGATCCTCGGCCATTTCAATGGCGTCGCGCTTGGCCCCGATCAACTCGACACCGTATTTTTTCAAGACGCCCATATCGTCAAGAGCCAGCGAGGTGTTCAGACCGGTTTGCCCGCCCATAGTGGGCAACAGCGCATCGGGGCGCTCTTTCTCGATGACCTTGGCGACCATCTCGGGGGTGATCGGCTCGATGTAAGTCGCATCGGCCATATCAGGGTCGGTCATGATGGTCGCGGGGTTCGAATTGACCAGAATAACCCGGTAGCCCTCTTCGCGCAGAGCCTTACAGGCTTGGGCGCCTGAATAATCAAACTCGCAAGCCTGCCCGATCACAATAGGCCCAGCGCCGATGATCATAATGGATTTGATGTCGGTGCGTTTGGGCATGGTATCCCCTATAGGCTCTCGTTTCGGGCAAATTGGCGCGGGTTTAAGAGCAGGGCATGCGAGGTGCAAGCGGCATTACGTTGGTTTCGGTAAGGTAATGGCGAAATTCATGGGAAATGGGCCCGACTGATGGCCGCTTTTGGGACGATTTGCATCGGTTTCAGTTGCGCCCACATGGCGGGCACAACTGGGAATCAGAAGTTCGATTGGAACAAATTGAACGCCGCTTGCTGCCCAATCGCCGCGTTCTGCATCAATGTGACAGCCGCCGCCCCCGGTGTCAGTGACGACGGGCCGCTGTTGAGCTGGTCGCGCACAAGAAAGTTGTTAATGGCTTTTTCCACCATCTCAGGGTCTTGGAACATCGCCATGCTGTCTGAGCCAAAACGGCGCGAAGCGGCATCTTTGAAGAACTCGCGCTGCTTTTCGATCTCTTCCACCCCGGCCACCTCAGCAGGCAGACCAAAGGCGCTTTGCAACACTTCGCGGATCGGCTTTGACCCCATGGCCGCATACCACCCATCGCCCTCAGGGTCCGGGTGGTTGGCAAACTCGCCGATCATCCGCTTAAAGTTCATCGCCAGCCGCAGCGCATTGTTTTGATCGCCCACCGCAATCTCAAATTGACGGATTTCAAATTGCTCGACAATTTTCGTGGCAAAATCGAAATTTCCGACCTGCGCCCCCGAAGCATTGCCATAGCCAAAGGTCGTGGCCAGATTGGCATAAGCCGGATCGACCACACGGTTGGCAAAAGCGTCATCTGCGTCAGTGCCCTCTTCGAGCACTTTGCGCACATAGGCCTGTTTGTTCAGATCATCATCAAGACCAAAGGCGCCCAGAGCCACCTTTAAAAGCGTGCGGTCAGAGACCAGCTCTTCGGCGGTGGTCGCTTTTGAGATATTCTCGCGAAAATACTCGATCTCGCGCTTTTGAATGGGCGATTGGCTGTAAGCCTCTTGCTGGGTTTCTTGGGTGCGCTGGATGTATTGCCAGCCAGCAACTCCCGCCAGCGGGATGATCGGTTGAAAACTCATATCGGCCTCGAAAGTTCAAACAACCGCGCCTCGCGCGGCAGTAATGTGCGCAGTGCCTTGAATCCGGGGTAGAACTTGTCCTCAGCGATCAATGTGGTCGCTTGTTCGAGGATTTTTCGACTATCCGCATCGGTGAACACCTGCGAGAGCTGTTCGATGCCTTTGTTAATCTGCATCCGCGCATCCGCGCGATCTGCATCGCCAGTGAGCACCAGTTGCGCGATGTAACACACGCGCGCCACCGGGGTGTTCGCTGCTTCTGGGTGGATCGCTTCTTTGAGCCGCAACACATTCGTGTCGGGTGTCAAGATCGTAACCGTGCTGCGCTTTGCGCCATTTTGCATGATCACACCATTGACCAGGAAACGCTCCTGTGGGCCTAATTTCAACGCCAATCCGGGCATGTTTAACGCCTATTCTTCGCGCAATCCGCGCATTATGGAGGTGTTGATCTCGATCAGAGCGTCAATGCTTGCGGTGTTTTGCAAAACTGCCCGCGAGTGGCGGTTTACAAACATAGACAATGAGACGATTTGCGCCCGAAGGGGGGCTGGCAGCTTGTTATCATCGCGTCTGGCATCGTCGCCCAAAAGGCTCCAAAGTCTGCGATTAAAGTCAAGCGCCTCAGCCAAAGCTGGCACATCGTCTTTGTTCTTTTTGGCTTTATTCAAAAGACCAGTGGCCTTGGTAAAAGCTTGGAGTTCAATTGAGCGGTCAGTGCGAATATTGGTGCTGACATCGCCATATGCTTTTTGTGCAAGAGCCGAAGATGGTGAATACATAAAGCCGAGCCTTTTTAACTCTGGTAGTGATCAACGTGAAAAGGGTGATCGGGGCAAAGCCATGCCCGCCCCGATCAAAGTCCGACTTAACGGAAGAGCGACAGAAGTGTCTGCGGCGCTTGGTTGGCAATCGAGAGCGACTGCACACCCAGCTGCTGCTGAACCTGAAGCGACTGCAAGCGGGCCGAGGCCTCTTCCATATTCGCGTCAACCAGACCGCCGATACCGGATTTCACCGAGTCCGTCAGCTTCGACATAAACTCAGCCTGGATCTCGATCCGTTTTTCAGAGGCACCAAGAGCCGCCGCGCCATCGATGGCGGTTTGGATGTTGGTCTCAACCGTCGCCAGCGTCGTGGTCGCGGTAGCGGCATCTGTCACAGCCACACCACCAGCGGTCAGCGTCCACGCGGCCTCAAAGTCGACCGAGGCCACGGTCAAAGTAGAGGTCGTCACAGCACCAGCCGCATCACGATCAAGCGACGATAGAACCGTCATGTCGCCACCGGCTGTATTCAGCAGGTTTTTACCGTTGAACTGAGCCGCGCCGATGATCGAGCTGATCTGGCCAGCAAGTTCGTCAACGTCAGCCTGAATTTTGGTGTGATCAACGTTCTCACCTGTAGCAGCCACAACCTTTTCTTTGATTTCATTCCAAAGATCGGTGATCTGCTCAGCGCCGGAACGGGCCACGCCCACGGTAGATTCAGCCAGCTTGAGGCTGTCCTCAACCGCGTTGAAACCGGAGACATCGGATTCCATAACCTGAGACACAGCCCAGATCGCGGAGTTGTCTTTTGCCGAAGAAATCGACTTACCAGTCGAGATCTCACCTTGCGTGGTCGCAAGGTTGTTGTTGATAGAGTTCAACGTCTGCAGGGCAACCATTGCAGAGTTATTTGTAAGAATACTGGACATTTTAATTCACCCAAAATGAACGACGCACTTGTTACTGGCGTCGCTGTTTACAACAGCCGTGCATTGGCACGGCGCTCAGCGTCGTTCTGACAATGCGGATAAAAGGACTTCCCCAATTCCGCGCCACCCCTCGCAGAGTGCCCCATCAGATTGGCGCGAAACGGATAAGCAAGACTTAAGATATTGTGGCGCTTTTGCGGCCCAGACCCCTAAGTTGCGCGCGATTGTATCTTACTGTCCTATTGCGGGTCATTATGCCGAGAGTGGATTGATAAAACGCACGCGCCGCGCGGTTTGCCGGTTCACTAAGAGGATAACGATGAAGACAGGAAGAGAACGCTAAGATCTAAATTGGATACATAACTTGGGAAAAAACGCACTAGAAATTCAGACACCCAATAAAACAATTCGGGCGCTTAAGGTGATCGGGGCAAAGCCATGCCCGCCCCGATCAAAGTCCGACTTAACGGAAGAGCGACAGAAGTGTCTGCGGCGCTTGGTTGGCAATCGAGAGCGACTGCACACCCAGCTGCTGCTGAACCTGAAGCGACTGCAAGCGGGCCGAGGCCTCTTCCATATTCGCGTCAACCAGACCGCCGATACCGGATTTCACCGAGTCCGTCAGCTTCGACATAAACTCAGCCTGGATCTCGATCCGTTTTTCAGAGGCACCAAGAGCCGCCGCGCCATCGATGGCGGTTTGGATGTTGGTCTCAACCGTCGCCAGCGTCGTGGTCGCGGTAGCGGCATCTGTCACAGCCACACCACCAGCGGTCAGCGTCCACGCGGCCTCAAAGTCGACCGAGGCCACGGTCAAAGTAGAGGTCGTCACAGCACCAGCCGCATCACGATCAAGCGACGATAGAACCGTCATGTCGCCACCGGCTGTATTCAGCAGGTTTTTACCGTTGAACTGAGCCGCGCCGATGATCGAGCTGATCTGGCCAGCAAGTTCGTCAACGTCAGCCTGAATTTTGGTGTGATCAACGTTCTCACCTGTAGCAGCCACAACCTTTTCTTTGATTTCATTCCAAAGATCGGTGATCTGCTCAGCGCCGGAACGGGCCACGCCCACGGTAGATTCAGCCAGCTTGAGGCTGTCCTCAACCGCGTTGAAACCGGAGACATCGGATTCCATAACCTGAGACACAGCCCAGATCGCGGAGTTGTCTTTTGCCGAAGAAATCGACTTACCAGTCGAGATCTCACCTTGCGTGGTCGCAAGGTTGTTGTTGATGGAATTCAGGGTCTGCAAGGCAACCATTGCAGAGTTATTTGTAAGAATACTGGACATTTTAGTTCACCCTTTTGTGCAACGCGCTTTGTTACTGGCGCCGCAATTTACAACAGCCGTGCATTCGCACAGCGCTCTAGGTCATTCTGACAATGCGGATTTTTGGACTTCTCCAACGCCGCGCCACCCCTCGCCGGGTGCCCCATCAAACTGCCCCGAAACGGCTAAGCAAGACTTAACACCGGGCCGGACACGGGCGTTATGGGCAATCAAGTTATGCCAGTTTTTTGGTTAATGTTCGGATGCGGGCACGTTAAACCAACTATGGTTTGATAAAATCGCCATGCCGCTTACTGAGCCGCGCCGCCACGATCCAAATCACGATCAGATAGGCCAGATAGGTAGCAACACCCAGAACTGCAGGCGCATGGATCGCCGCAACAGTTTCGCCCAAAACCCGAAAGGTCGCGTAGTGCTGCGCTGCGCTAAACAACACAAAGAACACGGCGAAATTAAGGGGCGGCAAAAATCGCATCATCACAGGCGCCATCATGATCACCGGAATATAGTGATGGTTCCACCCAAGCGGGCTGCATAGGGTCAAGACGATCCACAGACCCGCAAAGCGCAGGATCAACTGGTCGCGCCGCTCAAGCCCACGGGTGGCGCACAGGGTGATCGTCAGCCCGGCTAGGAATGCGCCCAGCACGGGCAGTTTGACCCACCACGGCTCAGGATGCGCGCCTTGGGTCAAAGCGCCGGTAGCATCAATGGCCAGAGGGCCGCCCCCGGTTAGCAGATGATGCAGCTCAAACAACGCCAGCTCTAAGTTATGGTTCACATTCATCAGCGCCACTTGCGACGAGATCACCTGAAGCTGCCCCAAAAACTGCCAGTGCAATTCAGGACCCGCAATCGCAAAACTGGCCGCCGCCAGCCCCCCACAGGTGGCCAAACACGCCGCCGCCGCCCGTCGCCCCCCATCAAGCCAGAACACCAGCGCAATCAGAACTGGCGCGATCTTAATGGCGGCGGCGAGGCCCAAGAGCATACCAGCGGCGCTTTGCTGGCCACGAATGTACCGCTCGAGGGCGAAGACGAGCAGAAAACTCACAAGTATCTGCGGCTGGTTCAAAAACATGGCCACCAAAAGCGTGCTGGAACTCAGGCTCAGCACAAGCGACAGGCCGAACCAGACGATCCACGGCGTCTTCACGTTCCCAATCACCTTCCAAAGCGCGATCATTGCCGCGAGCATTAGGGTATGAACGATGTGAAACGCGTCGAAAAACGTCGTCGGATGCACCTGCGTGGCCAGCGGCCCCAAAAGCGCGGCCCAAATCGGCGGGTATATATAAGCAAAGGTGATCTCGTCCGGCGCAAAGCCGTAACGGTCCATCTGCGCCAGCCAAGCGGGGTGATCCATCTCGCCGAAAAACCCCGCAGGCGCGGAATAGACCAGATCGGGCGCACCGCTGCCATAGAAATAGCTCGCAAAATAAACCGCCGAGAGATCATAGGGAAAATGATGCCACATGATCCGCACCACGGCGTAGATCGCCACGGCACTTAGAATAACCGTCGCAGAGATATCCAGGCGCTTGAGGGTGTCACGGGTTAGCATGGCGCTGTTTGCAGAGTGAAAGGGTTAAACATTCGCACTTTGTAAAAACTTCATCTGGCAAGATTAGGGCGGGACCGCTCCACCAAAATGCGCATGAGTCCTGTCAAAATCGTCAAAACCCGACCTTCCCTCGGAAATGGAGGAGTAGCTCGTCATTACTTCGTCAAATAATATCTACGACATCTCGCAAATCTTGAAACCACAATCGAACTCCACCACACAAAATCCACTTACTTTATAAAAGAAAATTTTTTTGCTCAGTTAAAATAGGAAATTCACATGGTAGATTTGATAGCACTTATAGATGCGTCCCTTAACAACCGTTTGGCCCCAAGCGCCGCTCAGTATCTTAGGGACTTGATGAAAGCCCAACTTGTCGGCAAGTACCTCGGACTTCTGATTAGCGGAGGACGAGTTCCCAAAGGCAACCCGCTGTTTGGACGAGAGCCAGAGCTACAAGCTCTCATCAATGATAAAAGCCCAGAATTTGCAAAGACACGACTGGGGTCAATGATCCAAAACATGCGCATCGAGGTTGAAAAAGAGTTCGAAGGTCAGCTCAAACGGGGTTTGGAAGATTTCCAAGCGCGCTAATGACGGTTTGACTGCCTTGCGGGGTCTGCAATCACACAGACCCCGCTGTTACACAGCCGCAATGGATCTCCGGTTTCACTCAAAAACCGACCTCGCGCCGCCGTTTAGACCCAGATACGCCCCTACGTAGAAAAATCACCACCCATTAAGCTTGACAAGCTAAGGGGCATTCGCAATGTCGGGCGCGCCTCGATCTTGTTGCAAACGAAGGGTTCACCCATGCATGCGTATCGCTCTCACACCTGTGCCGCGCTCACCAGCGCCGATGTTGGCCAAACGGTCCGCCTCTCTGGCTGGGTCCACCGCGTCCGCGATCACGGCGGGGTTTTGTTCATCGATCTGCGTGATCATTACGGCATGACGCAAGTCCTAGCCGACCCGGACAGCCCCGTCTTTGCCGAGGTCGAGAAAGTCCGCTCCGAGTGGTGTATCCGCATCGACGGCGAGGTGAAGGCCCGCGACCCTGAGCTGGTGAACGCGAATATCCCCACCGGCGAGGTCGAGGTTTTCGTGCGCGATCTGGAAATTCTGGGGGCGGCAGATGAATTGCCCCTGCCGGTCTTTGGCGATCAGGACTACCCCGAAGAGACACGGCTCAAGTACCGCTATCTCGATTTGCGCCGCGAGAACCTGCACAACAACATCATCCTACGCTCGAACGTGGTCTCTTCGATCCGCAAGCGCATGTGGGACACGGGCTTTAATGAATTTCAAACGCCGATCATCACCGCCTCGTCACCTGAGGGCGCGCGGGATTTTCTGGTGCCATCGCGGCTGCATCCGGGCAAGTTCTACGCCCTGCCCCAAGCCCCGCAGCAGTTCAAACAGCTCATCATGGTCTCGGGCTTTGACAAGTACTTCCAGATTGCGCCCTGTTTCCGCGACGAAGACCCCCGCGCCGACCGCTCGCCC
>CAYLLD010000099.1:0-10380 GCA_964384315.1 uncultured Rhodobacterales bacterium
CCCATTCCCGCTACAGGAAAAACTGCCTTTGTGACTTTGGTGGATATGCTCATTTTTAACCCCATTTGACTGGCGCGCGCTAAAAAGCTGCCAAGCGGCGTCAGTTACTTTGCCTCAATATCTACGATCAGCCTGCTTATTTTTAAGTAAACACGCCGCTAATGCCTGCCCATCTACGAACTTCCCCTCTTGAATGTTCGAAATTGACCGACAGGGCCGGACCATAGACAGTTTGCACCCTATGATGAACCCATAGATTCACTGATAGGCTAGAAATCGATTCAGCCCTAAGAATTGGTTAACAAAGGGTCAAAATGCGGCGGTGCAACATCAAGGTGGTGACTGTTTTTTGCGCGCAGCCTTAGGCGTTTGCCTAAAAATTAAGCATTGCCCTTGAAACAGGCAAACGAGTCCCCAAGCGCGTCGGCGAAAAATTGCAACTCGCCCTGCGGCATAGTCCTTGTTGGATCGGAAGATTTCTGAGTGGAGGTCCAGATGAAATTAGTTGTTGCTGTTATCAAGCCGTTTCGGCTCGAAGATGTCAGAGTTGCTCTGACAAAACTTGGCGTGTCCGGCATGATGGTCAGCGAAGTTAAGGGCTTTGGACGGCAATCTGGTCACACAGAAGTCTACAGGGGTGCGGAGTATACGGTGCAATATGTGCCGAAAGTCCGTGTTGAAGTCGCGGTCCAAGATGACTTGGAAGACGCGACCGTAAAATCAATCACCGACGCTGCTCGAACTGGAAAGATCGGCGACGGAAAAATCTTTGTGCTCGACGTGACGTCCGCTTTGCGGGTGCGCACTGGTGAGACTAACGAAGAAGCACTTTAAGGAGCGACCTAAAATGAAACACCTAATTCTTCCTATCGCGTTGTTGGCTGCTGGGCCGGCTATGGCGCAAGATGCAGGAGCAGTACCGGCTGAGTCTGCTTTTGTATTTAACACCTTTCTGTTCCTAATCGGCGGCTTCCTCGTATTTTGGATGGCGGCTGGTTTTGCGATGCTCGAAGCTGGCTTGGTCCGGTCGAAGAACGTCACCACACAGTTGACCAAAAACATCGGCCTGTTCGGTCTTGCATCGATCGTGTTCTGGCTGGTTGGCTACAACGTTATGTACCCAGGCGATGCTTGGATCATTGAAGGTATCTTCGGGACAATCTCCCCGAAAGACATCAAAACTGACATTGATGGGGGCGGTTACTCTAACGCGTCTGACTTCTTCTTTCAGTTGATGTTCTGTGCCGCGACGGCGTCGATCGTTTCGGGTACTTTGGCGGAGCGCATCAAGCTTTGGCCCTTCTTCATCTTTGTTATCATTCTGACAGGCCTGATCTACCCGATCGAAGCGTCCTGGCAGTGGGGCGAGGGCTGGTTGTACGAAATGGGCTTCAGCGATTTCGCTGGTTCCACATTGGTTCACGCCGCTGGTGGTTTTGCCGCTCTGGCTGGTGCCATCGTGCTTGGTCCACGGATTGGTAAATACGCCGCTGATGGTTCGGTTCGTCCGATCATGGGTTCGTCCATGCCGCTTGCCACTTTGGGTACATTCATCCTTTGGATGGGTTGGTTCGGCTTTAACGGTGGCTCGCAGCTTGCTGCAGGTTCGCTTGCTGACGTTGATGCGGTTGCTCAGATCTTTGCCAACACCAACATGGCTGCGGCCGCTGGTGCTGTCGCTGCGCTGATCTTCACTCAGATCTCTTACGGCAAAATTGACCTGACTATGGTGCTGAACGGCGCTCTGGCCGGTCTGGTTTCGATCACTGCGGAGCCTTTGGCACCGTCGCTGTTCGACGCGCTTTGGATTGGTGCCGTTGGTGGTATCATCGTGGTTCTGACTGTGCCGCTTCTTGACAAGTTCAAGATCGATGACGTGGTTGGCGCGATCCCTGTTCACCTGATTGCTGGTATCTGGGGCACGCTGATTGTTGCGCTTCACGCTGGTGACAGCTTCGGCGAGCAGATCGTTATCCAAGCCACAGGCATTGTTGCCATCGGTGGTTTTGTCTTCCTCACATCGCTGATCATCTTCACGGTCATCAAAGCGATCTTTGGCCTGCGGGTTTCCGAAGAAGACGAGATTGCTGGTCTGGACAGCTCTGAGCTGGGCATGGAAGCCTATCCTGACTTCATGAAATCTGCGTCTTAAGTTTGACGCTGGGGCGCCTGTCGTGGGCGCCCTACCCTGCTCTGGTCAAGGGCACTTGAATTAAAGATCAGTTCGCGTTTGTCCCTTTTTCACGGATTGATCTAACTGCCCGGCACGTTCTGCGTGTCGGGTTTTTTATTGGGGGCTGTCTTGGGTTAGAGTGTTGGCGGTTTGGGCAAAACCCGAGATGAAACCCCGAAAAGAAAAATGCCGCCGCTCGGATGAGCAGCGGCATTTTGTTAGGTAATCCGGAGCTGGATTGTGGCCAGCCCCTAGGTACGTTCTTTGTCTTTAGGCCACTGCTTTTTTGGGCTTGCGGCCCAGACCGATCTTTTTGGCCAGTTGCTGGCGCTTTGCCGCGTAGTTGGGGGCAACCATTGGGTAGTCAGGCTTCAGACCCCATTTTGCGCGGTAATCTTCGGGCGTCATGCCGTAGGATGTCATCAAGTGCCGTTTCAGCATTTTCAGTTTTTTGCCGTCTTCCAAGCAGATGATGAAGTCCTCGGTGATGGATTTTTTGATGGGCACGGCGGGGACAAGCTGGACAGGCTTTGTATCGCCAGGCTCTGATAGATCAGCCAATTTCGCAAAAACTACTTCAATTAGCTCAGGCAACTCGCTGGGTGAAACCGAATTGTTTGCCACGTGGCTGGAAACAATTTCAGACGTCAATGCAAGAAGCTCTGCCCTTTCGACAGAATTCGTGTCGCTCATTTGTTCGTACTTTCTTGTGTGTGTGCTAGTGTCCTACGCGTGCCTAAGGTTTGGAAGCCTAAAACAAGTATTCGTTTGTTTTGCACGGTTTACACTTATGTGAATTCAACATCGTCGGTCAAAAGTTAAGTGTCAATCAGAATTCGCTGATCTCTACTGAGGGTTGTGCATACTGCCGTTTTGGAAAATTTTTCGTGCTATATACGTATCAAAATGGGCCGTTGCGAATGATTTGTGGTGAAGTTAGATTGAAGCCAGTCATGACAAGCCCCGGTCAAACTACATGTCTAAGCCCTCGTCTAGCGCCTCTGTTAACACATTTTCCAAAGCGGATTTACACAAGGTTGTGAGCCTGCCGCCGGGGCCTGTGGCGCTTGTTTTGAACGAAGACGACGCGGAGCTTGCGGCGACGATTTCGCATCATGCGCGTATTGGGTTTGACAATATCGTTGTGCTTGGTCCCGAGCGGGGGCCGCCGCCCGCGCCTGCGATTTCTTTGCGCGCAAAACCTGAATTGGGCCTCGCGGCGGTGGTCAATCCGCTTTTGGAGGCGCTGGTTGGGCGTTGGGTTTTGGTGGTTTGGAACGCTGAGTTCTTTTTCTTTCCGTTTTGCGAGGACCGAGGCGCGCGCGATGCCATTGCGTTTGCCCAAAGCGAAGGGCGCCATGCGCTTCATGCGGTTACGGTAGATTTATACGGCGAACAGGCGGGCAGTGTCCGGCAGGTGGTGAACCGCGAGGCCTGTTTCTTTGATGGGGTGGGCTATTTTGCCGAGGACCGTTTCGACGGGCCAGAGCCTGTGGCGCGGCAGATCAATGTTTTTGGGGGGCTGAAGTGGCGTTACGCCCAGCACGTGCCGTGGCCGCGTCAGCATATCAACCGGGTGCCGCTGTTTCAGGTGTCGCAAACGACGCGGCTCGATGAGCAGGGGCATTTGTCCGATCCTGAGCAAAACACCTATCAAAGCGCGTGGCATCATTCTTTGACCGGGGCGGTGGCCTCGTTTCGGGTGGCCAAGTCGCTGTTGCACAATCCCGGCTCGCAGGTTGAGATCGACACGCTGATGTGGTCGGCCTCGACGCGGTTCAACTGGACCTCGACCCAGTTGATGGAGGCGGGGTTCATGGAGCCGGGGCAATGGTTTTAGGGTATGGTTTTAGTCGTGGTTTTAGAGTTACGCAGCTAAAGCACGCCTGTTGATTATGCCCCCGCGCCCGATTAAAGCCTCACGATCAACCATTGCTGACGCCTGATCCTTAGGAACCGCCCATGTCCGGCCCGAAAAAATCTGAACCAGATACAGCCACCAAGAAGGTTTATGTCAAAACCTATGGCTGCCAGATGAATGTCTATGACAGCGAGCGGATGGCTGGCGCGCTGGCCCCTGCGGGTTATGAAGAAACGAGCGTCCCCGATGACGCGGATCTGATCCTGCTGAACACGTGCCATATTCGCGAAAAGGCCGCCGAGAAGGTCTATTCCGAGTTGGGCCGTCTCAAATCCTACAAGGTCGCGAACCCTGAGGTGAAAATCGGTGTGGCGGGCTGTGTGGCGCAGGCTGAGGGCGAGCATATCATTGAGCGGCAACCGGCGGTCGATCTGGTGGTGGGGCCGCAGTCCTATCACAACTTGCCTGCCATGGTCGCCAAGACCGCGAGCGGCGAACGGGCGGTGGATACGGAGTTTCCTGCCGAGGATAAATTCGACCATCTGCCCAAGACCAAACGCACCCAAGCCCCTGCGGCCTTTCTGACCGTCCAAGAGGGCTGCGATAAGTTCTGTGCCTTTTGTGTGGTGCCCTTCACGCGGGGGGCCGAGGTGTCGCGCCCCGCCACGAAGATCATCGACGAGGCCCATTCTCTGGTTGAGGCGGGGGTCCGTGAGATCACGCTTTTGGGGCAGAATGTGAATGCGTATCACGGTGAGGGTGCAGATGGCGCGTGGTCGCTGGCGCGGCTCATTCGCGAGTTGGCCAAGATCGACGATCTGGCGCGTATTCGGTTCACTACCTCCCACCCCAACGACATGAGCGACGATCTGATCGCGGCCCATGGCGAGGTGGAAAAGCTGATGCCCTATCTGCATCTGCCGGTGCAATCGGGCTCGGATAGGATCCTTGCGGCGATGAACCGCAAACACACGGCGGCGGATTATCTGAAGGTCATCGAGCGTATTCGCGCGGCGCGGCCTGATATTGCCATGTCGGGGGATTTCATTGTCGGCTTTCCCGGCGAGAGCGAAGCGGATTTTCAGGCGACCCTCGATCTGTGTGACGCGGTGGGTTACGCGCAGGCCTATAGCTTTAAATATTCCGAGCGCCCCGGCACCAAAGCGGCGGAACTGCCGCAGGTGGATGAGGCGACCAAGGCCGAGCGTTTGGCGCGGCTGCAAGACAAGTTGACCGCCCATCAAAAGGCGTTTCAGGAAAGCATGGTCGGGCGCGATGTGGATGTGCTGCTGGAAAAAGCGGGCCGCGATCCGGGACAGCTTGTGGGCCGCTCGCCCTATCTGCACGCGGTGCATCTGGACGCCCCGCAGTCGCAAATCGGCACGATTGCCACAGTGCGCATCGAAGCCTCGCAGCGAAATTGTCTCTCTGGGGTAAAAACTGAGCGATAGAATTTACTTCCCGTGAGACTTGGGTTTATAACTTTGGCGAATTGTAGATCGATGGGATGGCTAAAATGGCCCCCACATCGGGACAGGCGGAGGGGAAATATGATTAGTCGTGCCTTGTTGGTTGCGAGTGTGGCTGCGTTAATGGCCATGAATAGTCCGAGTGCTCAGGCACAAGGCATTGGCGGCTTCTTCAAAGGCCTGACGTCTGCGGTGAAAGATGGCGAGGCCAACGATCGTTTGGTTGCGACCATTTGGGTTGATCCTGATGGCTGTGAACATTGGGTCATGGACGATGGGCAAGAGGGCTATATGTCCGCGCATTTGGATAAATCGGGTAAGCCGGTTTGCCGGGCGGTTTTGCCCCCTCAGGATGTGTGCTTGACGCTCGATAGCGCGGCGACATTTGCCTCGGGTAGCGCGGCGGTCACGCCCAAAGCGCGTAAGCTGTTGAAAAAGTACTTTGCTGGTTTGGTCGGCAAGCGGATCTTGGTCGATGGGCACACGGATGCGCTGGGCGATACGGCGGGCAATGTTGAGTTGTCGCTGAAGCGGGCGGTGGCTGTGGCCAATATCGGTCAGGAAATGGGTGTGATTGCCGAGCCGCGTGGCTTTGGTGAGCAATCGCCGATTGCCTCTAACGAAACCGCGGCAGGTCGCGCGTCGAACCGTAGGGTGGAATTGTCATGCTCGTAACACGGACTCAAAAACGGGCCCGACTTTTGAAGTCTACCTTGTTTGTCAGCGCGCTGGGCGTTCTGGCCGCTTGCGGTGCGGATACGACCCGCGATTTTGGGCTGTCGCCGAACGATCTGAGCGCCATGAAGGCCGGTATTTGGGTTGATCCCAACGGCTGTGAGCACTGGATGATTGACGATGGTGCCGAGGGTTATCTGACCCCGCGCGTGCGCCCTAACGGCACGCCGGTTTGCCGCGATCTTTAAGGCGCGGTTAATATCTAACGAATGTGAGGCGCGCGCTTGGATCAAAGCGCGCGTCTTTTTGTTTTTATGAGTGGGGCGACCAAAGAGGCGGTGATCGAGGCCTGCCTTACGCTTGAGGCTTCGGGGTTGAACCGCGGCGCCTCTGGGAATGTCTCAGTTCGTGATGGTGAGAGCTATCTGATTACGCCCTCGGCGATTGCGTACAGTGAGATGGTGCCTGCGCAGATCACGCGGCTGGCGCTGGATGGTGATGCCACCCCGCTTGAGGGTGCGAAACCGTCCTCCGAGTGGCAAATTCACCGCGATCTGTTGCGCGCCCACCCGCGCTTTAACGCGGTTGTACACACCCATTCGCCCTATGCCACGATCCTCGCCAATGGGCGCAAACCGATCCCCGCGCTGCATTATATGATCGCGGGCTTCGGCGGCACGGACATCCCCGTGGCGGATTATGCCACGTTTGGCACGGCGGAGTTGTCCCGCGCGGTGATTACGGCGATGGCCCAGCGCGCGGGTTGTTTGATGGCGAACCACGGGGCGATTGTGGCCGCCGAGACCCTGCCCCGCGCGCTTTGGCTGGCCCATGAGCTGGAAACCTTGGCCCATGCCTATGTTCACGGATTGGCAATCAACGCGGTTCATATTTTGAGCGATGATGAAATTGCGGACGCTGCTGCTAAATTTGCGGGCTATGGACAGGCATGACCGCCGCCAAAGCGTCACATGAGTGTGAATTCTCTTGCGTAAACCCCATGTGCAGAGGACGATAAGAAAACATGAGTTCAGGAGTACCCTTTGGAGATTGATGCTTTGCCGCAGGGGCTGACCGATACCGATAGTTCGGACCAATCGCTGGAATTTCCCAACAATCGCTTGCTGATTGATCTATGCGGCGAGTTTGATCGCAACCTCGCGCAGGTCGAGGCGGCGCTTGAGGTGGATATCATCCGCCGTGGCAATGCGCTGGCGGTTCACGGCGAGCCTGCGGCGGTCGGTCAGGCCATCGCGGCGCTGACGGCGATGTATCAGCGGCTTGAAAGCGGCAAGACGGTTGAGCCGGGTGATGTGGATGCCGCGATCCGAATGGGTGGCAGCGAAGAGGGCACGGCCCCTGAGCCGGGCGATCAGATCGAGATGTTCAAAGCCGGTGACGCCATTGAGGTGCGCACCCGCAAGAAAACCGTTGAGCCGCGCACGCCGACGCAGGCGACTTATCTAAAGCAGCTGTTTGAGAATGAACTGGCCTTTGGGCTGGGGCCTGCGGGGACCGGTAAGACTTATCTGGCGGTGGCAGTGGGCGTGTCGATGTTCCTTGAGGGCCATGTGGATCGGATCGTGCTGTCGCGTCCGGCGGTTGAGGCTGGTGAGCGGCTCGGGTTTTTGCCCGGCGATATGAAAGAGAAAGTCGATCCGTTCATGCAGCCGCTTTATGACGCGCTGAATGATTTTCTGCCCGGCAAGCAAGTGACCAAGCTGATCGAGGACAAGCGCATCGAAATCGCGCCTTTGGCCTTTATGCGCGGGCGGACGCTCTCGAATGCCTTTGTGGTGCTCGATGAGGGGCAAAACGCGACGACCATGCAGATGAAGATGTTCCTGACCCGCTTGGGCGAGGGCAGCCGGATGGTGATCACGGGGGATATGACCCAGATCGATTTGCCGCGCGGGGTGAAATCGGGGCTGGTCGAGGCCGAGCAGTTCCTGCGCGATGTGGAGGGGATCGGCTTTACGCGGTTCAAGGCCGAGGATGTGGTGCGCCACCCGATGGTCGCCAAGATCATCCGCGCTTATGAAAAAGGTGGCGGGTGAGCGCTGGCCGTGACATTGCCCCCCCGATGAAAGCCTTTATCGAACCTGATTTGATCGTCGAAGACCCGCGCTGGGCGCCTTTGGGGCTGGAAAGCCTTTGCGCGGCGGCCTTGCCTGCGCTCTTGGACCGGCTTGAGTTGCCTGAGCGGCCTTATGAGTTTGCGCTTTTGGCCTGCGATGATGCGCGCATCCAGACGCTCAACGCCGATCACCGCGATCAGGACAAAGCGACCAATGTGCTGTCTTGGCCCGCTGAGGATCTTGCGCCCGACACCGATGGCGCGGCCCCCCCTGCCCCCAGCCTGCCCGAGCTGGGCGATATCGCGATTGCCTATGATACTTGTGCCCGCGAGGCCGAGGCGCAGGGCAAATCTATGGCCGCCCATACCACTCATTTGATCGTTCACGGCGTGTTACATTTACTGGGCTACGACCACGATACCGAACCAAATGCGACGCGCATGGAAACTATCGAAGCTAAGACACTTGAAACCTTGGGCATTGAAAGCCCATATTGACTATTCAGCCTTATTTTTTGGCTGAACGAACCTTTGGATACACCTTGGACTACGGAGATCATGGGCGACACGTCAGACGGGTCCTCTAGCGCGGCGCAAAGCGCGCGGGGACAGTCCTCTGAGCAGGACACGACCACAGTTAGTTTTCTTGATTGGGTGTTGCAGCGCCGTGGCCGTCGGCCCACGCAGCAAACGCCCAAACCGGCCACCGCCCTTGATCGCGAAAGCGCCGCAGGGCAGCGCCAGATGCTGGTCAATATCAACAAGATGCGCGACCAGCGGGCCGAGGATATTTCGATCCCGCGCGCGGATATCATTGCCATTGAGCAAGGCGCGCCTGCGGGTGAGCTGAAAAACCTGTTCAAAGAAAGCGGCGTGAGCCGTGTGCCGATCTATGAAGAGACATTGGATAATCCGCTGGGGTTTATTCACGTCAAGGATTTCGCCATGACCCATGGGTTTGATGGCGACGATGGGCCGATTGACCTGACGCCGATGCTGCGCCCGCTCTTGATCGCGCCGCCCTCGATGCCCGTGGGGGCGCTGCTCTTGCGGATGCGCGACGAGCGCAAACATATGGCGCTGGTGGTGGATGAATACGGCGGGGTCGATGGGCTGTTGACCATGGAGGACGTGGTTGAGCAGATCGTTGGGGAAATTCTCGACGAGCATGACACGGATGATGCCGATAGCTGGACCGAAGAGAGCACGGGGGTTTACCGCGCGTTGGCCCGCTCGTCGGTTGAGGATTTCGAGGCAGCGGCGGGGGTTGATCTCTTGCCGGATGATTTGGACGAGGATGTCGATACTTTGGGCGGTTTGGTTTTTATGCTCGCGGGGCGTGTCCCCATTCGGGGCGAAGTTGTCCGCCATCCGCAGGGCCATGAGTTCGAAGTACTTGACGCAGATGCGCGGCGCATTAAACGGCTTCGTGTAAGACTGGGACAGCAACGAGAGTTGGGGCAAGCCGCTGAATAAACTCACACGCAGGCTCGAAACATACCCGCGCCTGTTCGCGTTTCTGACAGGGGCGCTATTTGGCTTGGGCCATGCCCCTTTCGACATCCCTTGGACCGTGTTCATCGCGGTGCCGCTTTTGGTGATCATGCACAGGCATGGACCGCTGCGGGGCTTTTGGCTCGGCTGGTTCGCGGGCTTTGGGTATTTCCTGACCGTGCTGCATTGGATCGTTGAGCCGTTCTTGGTCGATCTGGTTCGCACGGGCTGGATGGCGCCTTTTGCGCTTTTGCTGATGACTGGTGGGATGGCGCTGTTTTGGGCGGCGGGTCTGTCGCTGGCGCGCAGCTTGGTCTGGGCCGCTGGTCCGCGGCTAGAGCCTGTGGCGGTGCCTCTGGGCCTTGCAGCTGCGGAACTGGCGCGGTCGTTGGTGATGACGGGCTTTCCTTGGGCGCTGCCTGCTTACATCTGGATCGAGACGCCGATTTCCCAAGTGCTGGCTTTTGTTGGCCCCTTTGGGCTGACCTATCTGACCTTGCAGGTTGCGGCTCTGCCTGTGGCGCTGCGGCGGCCCTTGGTTGGCATTCCGGTGATGGTGGTTCTGGTGCTGGGCACTTGGGTGCTTGGGGCGCAGCGGCCACCTGAGGGCTATCAGTTTTCTGAAACGCTG
>CAYLLD010000100.1:0-2915 GCA_964384315.1 uncultured Rhodobacterales bacterium
CTCCACTCACCCATCACCAATCAAGCCACGCCCCAGCATAAGGCCACCTCACCCCCGCCGACCCCCACGCCGACCCCCACCAAACTCACAAAGACTTGAAACGCCCCCCGCAAGTGCTAAACCCGAACGCTGACGAAGCTGCAAAAGAGTCGCAGATGGCCTATGAAACGCTGATTGTTGAAGTCAAAGAACACGTCGGACTTGTCCGGCTGAACCGCCCCGATGCGCTCAATGCGTTGTCGTCGCAGCTCTTGGGTGAGTTGGCGGAGGCGCTGACGACTTTGGATGCCAACGATATGGTTGGGGCGATTGTTTTGACCGGTAGCGACAAAGCTTTCGCGGCGGGTGCGGATATCAAAGAGATGTCCGAGAAGAGCTTCGTCGATATGTTCACCACGAATTATTTCGCCCCCGAGACCGATGCCATTGGGCGGGTGCGCAAGCCGATTATCGCGGCGGTGGCCGGTTACGCCCTTGGCGGCGGCTGCGAGCTGGCGATGATGTGCGATTTTATCATTGCGGCGGATACGGCCAAATTTGGCCAGCCCGAGATCAATCTGGGCGTGATGGCTGGCATCGGTGGCACCCAGCGTCTGACGCGGTTTGTCGGCAAATCCAAAGCCATGGAGATGAACCTCACGGGCCGGTTCATGGATGCCGAAGAGGCCGAGCGTTCGGGGCTGGTGTCGCGGGTTGTGCCTGCGGATGAGCTCTTGGACGACGCTTTGGCCACCGCTGGCAAGATCGCGGATAAATCGCCGATTGCGGTGATGGCGACCAAAGAGGCGGTCAATCGGTCCTATGAATTGACCCTCAGCGAGGGTGTGCTGTTTGAGCGGCGGATGTTCTACAGCCTATTTGCCACCGAGGATCAGACCGAGGGCATGGCCGCTTTCGCCGAAAAGCGCACGCCGAAGTTTCGCGGGCATTAAGCCAACAGATTACTCCAGCACAAATGTGCTCGACGCCCAAAGGCTGACCCACACCACATCGAGCGCCTCTTGAAGCCGCGCGTTCGGGCGCTCTAGCTTTACCGCATTGACCAGATACTCACCGGGCACGCGCGGGATGGTGATCTCGCCGTTTTCATCGGTGCGCATGATCACCTGCGTGGCCTTGTCGCTCGCACCAACCGCGCGGCTGAACACATCCACCTGATGATCGGGCACAAGGGTTTTGTCGCGATAAAGCGCAAAGCGCAGCGGCTCATTCCCATAAGGATTGCTCAAAGCCACCAGTTCAAAAGCAAAGCCAACGCTTTGATCCGCACCCGCACCATCACCGACCTTCACCAGCGCTTTGGCAAAGCGGAAATAGGCCTCTTTGAAGGCGCGCTCGGGCAAATCGGCCTCGCGGTGCGCGGCAATAGCGAAATCTTCGCCGTGGGCCTGCGCAAAGCGCTCAAACTTTTCGAAATTTGCATAGGTCAGATCGGTCGCCACGGTCTCAATCGCAAAAATGTTCAGCCCCGCACTCGGGGTTTCAAAGCGCAGCGCCGGGCGATCACCCAAGCGCCCCTCAAGTCGCTGCGGCTTACCGCCTGAGACAACCCCAACCTGTCGAAAGCGGTCTGCGTTAAACACCTGCGAACTGCCGATCATCATCTCACCTACGCGCACATCCGCCACAATTTCCGCGCCCGGGGCGTAAGAGGGCTGATCCGGGTCGATCCAGAACTCATGGGCGCTTGCCATTGCGGGCAAAATCGCAAAAAAAGCGGTAAACAATCTTAATGCAAAGTTAATACGCATGATGGGGAACTCCGTGACCAAGTCTTATATGTTAAATTTCGCCGTCCTTATGGCAAGCCTGCTGGCAATGATAGTCACGGTTGCGGCACCTGCCCGCGCCCATGAGCTAGAAGCGGCGATCATGGATGTGGACTTCATGGACGAGCCCGCGCGGCTCGATGCCTTCGTTGAGTTGAACCTTGAGGCGTTCGTGGCCGGTGTCTCGCCAGAGCATGAAAACACCAATGATAGCCCCGAGGCGGCGTTTTATAATCTCTACCGCAAAATGGCCCCCGAAGATCTGGCCCGCGCCTTCGAAGAGCAACGCGGCGATTTTGAAGCGCAGATCATGCTTGAGATTGAGGGCAAGACGGTGCCGGTCATGGTCACCGAGATCATCATCCCAGAGGTTGGCAATCTGCAATTGGCCCGCGCATCGCGTCTTCGTCTTGCGGCGGATTTGCCTGAGGGCACGCAGAGCGTTCAAATCGGCTGGGCTGCGGCGCTAGGCGACATCATTGTGCGCACCGCCACCGGCGAAGAGGCAGGTTACGCGGCAGTTTTGAAAGGCGGCACCCTGTCCGACCCGATCAACGTCACCGGCGTCACCACACGCGGGTTCGTCCCGACGCTGGTTGATTTCATCTCGGTGGGCTTCGATCACATCATACCCAAAGGGCTGGATCACATCCTCTTTGTGGTCGGTCTGTTCCTGCTGACCACCGCCATCGGTCCGCTTTTGTGGCAAATCTCGGCCTTCACCCTCGCCCATACCATCACGCTGGCGCTGGGGATGCTCGGCATCCTCAACATCCCCGGCAATATCGTTGAGCCGATCATCGCGGCCTCGATTGTCTATGTGGCGCTCGAAAACATCATCTTCCCGAAAATGACCGCGTGGCGTCCGGTGCTGGTCTTTGCCTTTGGGCTACTGCACGGGCTGGGCTTTGCAGGGGTCCTGAGCGAGTTCGGGATGCCTCAAGGCCAATTCCTTGCAGGTCTGATCGGCTTTAACATCGGTGTGGAACTGGGCCAACTGGCCGTGATCGCCGTCTGTTTTCTGGCTGTGGGCCTGTGGTTCGGCAAAAAGCCTTGGTACCGCAAGGTGGTCGTGATCCCCGGCTCGCTGATCGTGGCGGCGATTGGAGCCTATTGGGTGGTTGAGCGCACATTATTGTAACGGCG
>CAYLLD010000100.1:3015-10352 GCA_964384315.1 uncultured Rhodobacterales bacterium
TGTAACGGCGTGTTGTAACGGCGCATGCGCGTGCAGATAAGGGACAGTTGCACGCGCAAAATCACCATCCTTGGCGTTGACAGTTGGGGGCGCGCGCACTAAACGCGCACATTCGTCAGTGAGACAAATGAGAATCGGATTAACGAGATATGGCTAATACGCCCGGATCCAAAAAGCGCGCGCGCCAGATTGTGCGGCGTACAGAGGTCAACAAAGCGCGTAAATCGCGCATCCGTACCTTCGTTCGGAAGGTAGATGAAGCCCTTGAGAGCGGCGATGCTGTTGCTGCGGCGGCTGCCTTCAAAGCGGCACAGCCCGAGATTATGCGCGGCGTTACCAAAGGTATCTTCCACAAGCGCACCGCGAGCCGGAAGATTTCGCGCATGTCGGCGGCTGTTAAAAAGCTGGCTTAAGCCAACAGGCTCAAACAACCTAAGCGTGTCGATCCTTGCGACACCGAGAAATGACCCCGGTTTTGCCGGGGTTTTTTTGTGGATTATTTTCACGTTCTCGTTTCGGTCACGTTGTTTGGAAAATCGGGTTTCGTTAGTCTGATTTCCAGAATCATTACAAGATAAGTACTTGTAGTATAGGCATGCAATAAACCCAGTTTTGTTGGGAGTATTGCCGTGTCTGTACTTGTTTTTATTGCAATTCACTGATGCTTTTTCAGAATCATCACGAACGTATAATTTATTCTAGTCAAGCGAGAGTTGTTGTTGCGCGATCAGTTTTCAATTCGTTATTACTCTCTCCACCGAGTCAGATGGAGCTGAGGTTCATGGAGCAAAATACAACTTTTGGTATAACCAATATTGCTCCTGAAACCGTATGGTCCGAGCTTGCAGAGAACCCGAACGCCGCACTGGTTGACGTTCGGACAGCGCATGAGTGGTCTGAAATCGGCACACCGGATCTAAGCGATATCGACAGGGCTATGTATCATGTCGAATGGCGTCAGTTACCCGGAATGGTTCTGAACGACGCGTTTGTAGAGCAATTGGATGAGCAGATAGGCACTGCTTACCCAGAGAAATTGTTC
This sequence comes from uncultured Rhodobacterales bacterium, assembly GCA_964384315.1. GTDB lineage: Bacteria > Pseudomonadota > Alphaproteobacteria > Rhodobacterales > Rhodobacteraceae > CAYLLD01. The sequence goes on from CAYLLD010000100.1 coordinate 4,058, forward strand.
TTCATCTGCCGCTCAGGCTCTAGGTCGCATGAGGCTGCGACACTAATGCAGGACGTCCTATCGAAGCGGTCCGTCTCGTGTGTGTGCATCAATGTTGCCGAGGGCTTTGAAGGCGAGCAATCGCCTCAGGCAATCGCGGCTGGCACCTCGGGGTGGCGCAATAAGGGCCTCGCTTGGGATCAAAAGACCTAAAGCGTACCTGCAAGATCGAGCAATATAAGAACCAAAACACGTCGTGGGTGACGTGGATGAATTATGAGGGGATGTTATGAACAACAATTCTTGGGAGCTGGTGAGATCGCATCTAGAAGCCAATCTGGGCAATGATGCGTTTTGCAACTGGATCGCCCCTTTGGAATTCCTTGGTGTGGATGACGGGCTTGCGCGATTCCACGCGCCGACCAATTTTATCGGCAATTGGGTCCGTCGTAATTACGAAACCAAGATGCGTGAGCTGTTCCTTGAATATGGCGTTCAAGTTGAGCGGCTGGCTTTTGAGGCCCGTGGCGATTCGGCGGCAACCCCTGCAACAGCCCAATCGGCGACCAATGGCGCCACCACCCAAATGCAGCCCGCCTCATTCCGCGTTGATAGCGACGAAGAGACCCTCCCCGGCTCGACCCTAGACCCCCGCTACACCTTTGATCGTTTTATCGTCGGCAAACCCAACGAGCTGGCCTTCGCCGCGTCCAAACGCGTCGCTGAAAGCCCCGTGGTCGGGTTCAACCCACTGTTCCTTTATGGCGGCGTTGGTCTTGGCAAAACCCATCTGATGCAATCCATCGCATGGGAAATCCGCCGGGGCCGCCCCGACGCCAAGGTGATCTACCTCTCCGCCGAGCAATTCATGCACCGCTTTGTGCAAGCCCTGCGCCGCAACGACACCATGAGCTTCAAAGAGCTGTTCCGCTCGGTTGACGTGTTGATGGTGGACGATGTGCAATTCATCGCGGGCAAAAACTCGACCCAGCAAGAATTCTTCGACACGTTCAACGCGCTGATCGACCAGAACAAACAGATCGTGATTTCCGCCGACCGCGCGCCCGGTGACATCGAGATCGAAGAACGCATCACCTCGCGCCTGCAATGGGGCATGGTGGTTGACGTACACCCCACAGATTACGAGCTGCGCCTCGGCATCATCCAAGCCAAGGCCGAATTGCAGCGCGAGTTCTACCCCGAGGTCGAAATCCTGCCCGGCGTCATGGAATTCCTTGCCCAGCGCGTCAGCCAGAATGTGCGCGTGCTCGAAGGCTCGCTGACCCGGCTCTTTGCCTTCGGATCGCTGGCGGGCAAGCCGGTGAACACGGAAATGGCGCAAGAGTGCCTCTCGGACATTTTGCGCGCCTCGGATCGCAAGGTGACCATCGACGAGATCATCCGCAAGGTGGCGACTTATTATAACCTAAAGGTCAACGACATCCTCTCGGCACGCCGCGCGCGGGCGGTGGCGCGGCCACGGCAGGTTGGGATGTATCTGGCGAAAAAGCTGACCCAAAAAAGCCTGCCTGAGATTGGCCGCCGCTTCGGTGGACGCGATCACACCACGGTGATGCATGCGGTCAAAAAGATCAATGAGCTAAAGGCCACAGACAGTTCGATCGAAGAAGATGTGGAACTGCTGCGCCGCTCGCTAGAGGCCTAGGTTAGCGCCTCTAAAAAAGCTGGTTTTCCGCTGTCGGTTTTAAAACAAAATTAGGTTGCACCTGCTAGGTCTGTACTTGCACGAGTTGCAAGCCAGGCACTTTGACCAAAGTCATGTGCCTGCCAGACCGGACGCTGACGTGGGCAGCGGACTGGTCCCGGCCAGAAGGTCTCCGATTTCACAGAAGATCTATGTCCGGGTACTGGCGAGGGGCCTGTATTTGTCTATCGAATTGTGTTTGTCGGGGGCCTTCTGCCGCTGGTTTTTTCAAAACGATCACAAATAGCACCGCGCAATAGCTGGCGAAATTGTTCGAAAACGACGCAAAACGGCGGTTTCATCCCGCATTGCGGAGGCCAAACACGCTAAGTCACCTTGAACCAAAGGAGACCAGCATGAGCGCGCGGCCGAATATTCTTGTTGTTATGGCGGACCAATTAGCCCCGCACTTCACCGGCGCTTACGGTCATCCCATCGTGCAGACCCCCAATATGGATGCGCTGGCGGCGCGGGGGGCGCGGTTTGATGCGGCCTATTGCAACTCGCCCCTTTGCGCCCCGTCGCGCGCCTCGCTGATGACCGGGCAATTGGTCAGCCGCCACCGCGCCTATGACAATGCTGCCGATTTCCCCGCCTCGGTCCCGACTTTTGCCCATTATCTGCGCCAAGCCGGCTATCACACCACGCTGGCGGGGCGGATGCATTTTGTCGGGCCGGACCAGCTTCATGGGTTTGACGAGCGCCTAACCACGGATGTTTATCCGGCGGATTTCGCTTGGGTGCCCGATTGGGACAAAAACGACGAACGCATCGACAGTTGGTATCACAACATGAGCCCGGTGCGCGAAGCAGGGACCGCTGCTTCGACCTTTCAACTTGATTACGACGATGAGGTCAGCTTTGTCGCCCAGCGCCGCCTGATGGATTTCGCCCGCGATCAAACCGGGCCGTGGTGTATGGTGGCCAGTTTCATGCACCCCCATGACCCTTATGTGGCGCGGCCCGCGTTTTGGGATTTATACGAGGATGCCGAAATAGACCTGCCGCAGACACGCGGCGCAGATGTCCCCCTTGATCCGCTGTCCGAGCGTTTGATGGAGGGGTCGCTCACCTCGGTGACCCAAGTCAGCGACGATCAGCTAAGGGCCGCACGCCGGGCCTATTACGCCAATGTCAGCTATTTCGACGCGCAGCTAGGCGCGCTGGTCAAAACGCTTGAGGCCACAGGCGCGCTGGAAAACACGGTGATCATGGTGATCTCGGATCACGGCGACATGCTGGGCGAGCGGGGGCTTTGGTACAAGATGAGCTTTTTTGAACATTCTGCCCGCGTCCCGCTGATCATGGCTGGGCCGGGGGTGATCCCTGCGCAGATTAGCAATGTCTGCTCGCTCGTGGACGTATTGCCGACCATGCTCGATATTGCCTGCGAGGGCGGTGCGGAATGGCCCCCGCTTGGTCAGCCGCTAGATGGGCGGTCGCTCTGGCCCCTCGCACAGGGTGGCACGGTTGAGATGTCCGAGGCCGTTGGCGAGTATTGCGCCGAGATGGCCGGGCATCCGGTCTTTATGATCCGCCGCGATGATCTAAAATACGTGCATTGCTACACTGATCCGGCGCAGCTTTATAATCTGGCGGATGACCCCCACGAGCGGGTGAACCTCGTGGATGATCCGGCCTATGGGCCGATGGTCGAAATGTTGGCCGAAGAGGTTGTGGCCCGTTGGGATTCGCTGGCCCTGCGCGACGATGTGATCGCCTCACAAAAGGCGCGCCGGGCGGTTCATGCGGGTATGGCGGCGGGCACGACCACCCATTGGGATCACACGCCCCACCGCGATGCATCGCAAGAATACGTGCGCAATCATATGGATTGGAACGAAGTGGCGACCCGCAAACGGTTCCCGCGCGCCTAGCGTTACAAAACGTAGCGGCTTAGATCCGTCGAGCGAGCCAGTTCGCCCAGTTCTTTCTCGACAAAGGCGCCATCGATCTCAACCGCTTCGCCACCACGATCCGGCGCGGTGAAACTCAGCTCTTCGAAAACGCGTTCCAGCACCGTGTGCAGCCGCCGCGCGCCGATGTTCTCGACGCTGGAATTCACCTCGGCGGCAATCCGTGCCAGCGCTTCGATCCCGTCTTGGGTAAAGGTGACTTTGACCTCTTCGGTCTCCATCAGCGCCGCGTATTGACGGGTCAGCGCGTTGTCAGTTTCGGTCAGAATACGCACAAAATCCGCCTCGGTGAGCGCGCGCAGCTCGACGCGGATCGGCAAGCGGCCCTGCAACTCCGGCAAAAGATCGCTCGGCTTGGCGATATGGAACGCCCCCGAGGCAATGAAGAGAATATGGTCGGTTTTCACCGGCCCGTGTTTCGTGCTGACCGTGGTGCCCTCGATCAGCGGCAAGAGATCGCGCTGCACCCCCTCGCGGCTGACATCGGCCCCCCGCGCATCGGCCCGCGCACAGACCTTGTCGATCTCGTCGAGAAACACGATGCCATTGTCCTCAACCGCGCGGATCGCCGCCTCGTTGACCGTGTCCTGATCCACCAGCTTGTCCGCCTCTTCGTTGATCAGTAGCTCATAACTCGCCGCCACGCTCAGCTTGCGCCGCACCGTGCGCCCCGAAAACGCCTTGCCGAACATATCGCCCAGATTGAGCGCGCCCATGCCCATCCCCGGTTGGCCCGGCACATCGAACATCTGCATCGGGTTCGAGGTATCCGCGACCTCCAGCTCGATTTCCTTGTCATCAAGCAGCCCATCGCGCAGCTTTTTGCGGAACATTTCGCGGGTTGTCTCGCGGGCGTCTTCTCCGGCAAGGGCCGCAATCACACGGTCCTCGGCGGCGGCATGGGCCTTGGCCTTATTCTCATCGCGCAGGCTCTCGCGCACCATGATAATCGCCGCATCCACCAGATCGCGCACAATCTGCTCAACGTCGCGGCCCACATAGCCGACCTCGGTGAATTTCGTCGCCTCAACTTTGAGAAACGGCGCTTTGGCCAGTTTCGCCAGCCGCCGCGAAATCTCGGTTTTGCCCACGCCGGTTGGCCCGATCATCAGGATGTTCTTGGGATAGACCTCGTCGATCAGGTCATCGGGCAGGTTCTTGCGCCGCCACCGATTGCGCAGGGCCACAGCCACCGAGCGTTTGGCGTCGTTTTGCCCAATGATAAAACGGTCGAGTTCGGATACGATTTCACGCGGTGTCAGGTCAGTCATAGTGCCTCAGCATAGGGCGGCAGGCGCCTTTTGAGTGGGAAATTCGGCAGGGCCTTCATCAGCCCCGTGCGGATTTGGGTCCAGAAGGTGCCCACAAGTGTCACCGCCCCGCCCAGCACCAGAAGGGTGTAGATCGAGGTCCAAGTCGACGAGCCGCCGTCCACCACCGAGTTCAGCACAAAGGCGAAATAGATCAGCCCAGCGGTCAGAAAGCTGCGGCGGTCGATGATGATCGCCAGCAGGGTAAAGATGGCGAGGGTCAGCGCGGTGAGGATCAGCCCCATTTGCCCGCCCAGCGACCAAGTGGTGAAGGCCATGGTGTTCACAATCGCAGGGGCCGCCAGCACATGCAGCCAGAACGCCGCCCGCGACAGCCGCGAGATGCGGTGGGGGTCGCGCAAATCAAAGCCCATGGCGATCACAAAGGTCAACGTACCAAAAGCGAGGGTCGCCAGTGCCGCGTTTGAATTGCCGCCCAGATCAAAGAGCATGGCCACGGGGCTGGTGATATTGTTCAAAAGCGAGGGGTCGAAAAAGCTGGCCAGCGAAAAGACCACGCCCAGCCCCATGATGCCCATTACCAGCATAGAAAACGGGATGCGAAAGCGCAGGTACCAGATGATCATGCCGACCAAGGCGAGGGCAAAGACCATGAGGATGCGCTGGGGTAATAGCTCGCGTTGCGGCTCGAAGACCACGGCGCTCAGGGCGGCGGCTTCGATGTTCTGCGACAGGCCAGAGAGGATCAGGATCGAGACCCCAAAGGCGATCGAGAGAAAGGACGATGGCAGGGCCATGCGGCGACGGCGGGTGAAGTATTCCGCGCCAAGCCAAGCCAGACCCGCCGCGACCACGGGCAAGATCGTGATCGAGCCAAGGGCATAAAGCGGCACCAGCATCGCCAGCATCCCCGCAAAGAGAATGACGAGGCCGACGGTGACGAAAATCTCGGAAAAGCCGCGGAACAGCTCAAAGGGCTCGTCTTCGTCGGTCATATGCGCGCGGTAGCCGTGGCGGGCCTCGGCGAGGATTTCCAGCTTGGCCGCCTGCGCCTCAGAGATCACCCCCGAGGCGACCGCCGCGCGGATGTCTTCACTTGCGATCTGGGTCATCGGTGATGCTTTCCACGGTCAAATTGCCGTTGGTATAGACACAAATATCCGCCGCAATGGCCATGGCCTCGCGGGCAACCTCTTCGGCATCCTTATCCGAAGCCATCAGCCCCCGTGCCGCCGCCAGCGCGTAATTCCCGCCCGAGCCAATCGCGGCCACGTTATGCTCTGGCTCCAGCACATCGCCCGCGCCGGTCACCACCAACAGATCCCGCCCATCGGTGACAATCAACATGGCCTCAAGCTTTTGCAGGTACTTATCCGTGCGCCAATCCTTGGCCAGTTCAACACACGCGCGCGACAACTGCCCCG
>CAYLLD010000101.1:0-10082 GCA_964384315.1 uncultured Rhodobacterales bacterium
CTTGGCAAAATCCACCGCATCAATGCCGGTCTCGCGGGTGCCGCCATGGGTGAAAATCTCCCATGTGCCCGCCGCCGTGGTCTTGGCGTCGATGGCCACCACGATGCATTGATTGCCAAATTTATTCGCCGCCTCGTTGACCACATCCGGATTGGCCACTGCCGCCGAGTTGAACGAGACTTTGTCCGCCCCCGCCAGCAGCAGGTCGCGCACATCTTGGGGCGTGCGCACGCCGCCGCCGATGGTCAGGGGCATGAAACATTGCTCGGCGGTGCGCCGCGCCACATCTAGGATCGTGCCACGGTTTTCCAACGTGGCGGCGATATCCAAAAAGCACAGCTCATCGGCGCCCGCAGCATCATAGGCCTTGGCCGCTTCGACGGGGTCGCCGGCATCGACCAAATCGGCGAAATTCACGCCTTTGACCACGCGGCCATCTTTGACGTCTAGGCAGGGTATGATGCGTGTTTTAAGCATGGCGCGTCTTTAGCTTAAGCCTCTGGGGATGACCAGCCAAAGGGGTCAAGATAGCGGCAGTCACGATAAGGGCAGGCGCGGCACGGCTTGGATCAGGGCTTTTGTGTAATCCTCGCGCGGGGTGCCGAAAACTTGGGCGGTGGGGCCTTGCTCGACGATCCGCCCCTTGCGCATGACCAAGACGCGGTCGGTCACGGTTTCCACAACGCTCAGGTCGTGGCTGATGAACAGATAGGCCAGCCCGTAGCGCGCGGCGATGTCCACGATCAGATCGAGAATTTGGGCGCGGATCGAGACATCGAGGGCCGAGACCGCCTCGTCCAGAATGATCAGTTCGGGGCGGATGATCAGCGCGCGGGCGATGGCGATGCGTTGGCGTTGGCCGCCGGAAAACTCGTGGATATATTTGTCGCTATCGGCATAGGTCAGCCCGACGGTTTCAAGCGCCTCGGCGATGGCGGCGCGGCGTTTTTCACCAGTGGGCGGGGTTTCGAGCAGATGGAACGGCTCGGTGATCAGCCGCGCGACTTTGTGGCGGGGGTTGAAGCTGCCGTAGGGGTCTTGGAAGACGACCTGCATTTTACGCCGCACCTCTAGGTTCGGTTTTCCGGCGCTGAACACCGGCGCGCCGCCAAGGGTGATCGAGCCGCCTTGGATCGGCTCTAGCCCGAGGATCGCGCGGGTCAGGGTGGATTTGCCGCAGCCGCTTTCGCCCACCAGCCCGATGCGCTCGCCCTTTTTGATCTTTAAGCTGACGCCATCGACCGCACGAAATTTGCCGGGGCGGCGAAACAATGAGCGGCGCGGCAGCGGGTAGTCGCGCACCACGTCGCGCAGCTCCAAAAGGGGCGTGGGCGCGGGTAGCTCCGGCAGCTCAACACGGTGGGTCGAGGCGGCCATCAGACCCTTGGTGTAATCCTCGCGCGGGCGCATCAGCACATCGCGGGTCGGGCCAGTTTCCACGACGCGCCCCCCGCGCATCACAACGATCCGATGGGCCATGCCCGCCACCACCGCCAGATCATGAGTGATCATCAAAAGCCCCATGCCCATCTCGTCCACCAGATCGATCAAAAGCTCAAGCAGCTGCGATTGCGTGGTCACATCAAGCGCCGTGGTCGGCTCATCAGCGATCAAGAGGCGCGGGCCTAGCGCAATGGCAATGGCGATGACGACACGCTGGCGCTGACCGCCCGATAGCTCATGGGGAAAGCGCGTGGGCGGCACGTCGGCGGGGGGCAGGCCGACCCGCTCTAGGGTGGCGCGCGCCTCGGTCATGGCAGCGCTATGCGAGAGGTCTTTGTGCAAGCGGATTGTCTCGGCCACCTGCGCGCCGATGCTTTGCAGCGGGTTCAGCGCGGTCATCGGCTCTTGGAACACCATCGCCATATCGTCGCCGCGCAAATCGCAAAGCGTGGCCTCATCGGCGTTTAGGATCGAGCGCCCGCCTAAGGTGATCGTGCCGTAGGTAGCGGCGCCCTTGGGCAAAAGCTGCATCACCGATAGGGCTGTCATGGATTTGCCCGAGCCGCTTTCACCGGTGATCGCTACGATTTCGCCCTCGGCGACGCTCAAGGAGACGTCATGGAGGATGTCGCTTTTGCCGATAGACAGTGAGAGGTTTTTGATCTCAAGCAGGCTCATGAGCGCACCCTGCGCAGGCGCGGATCAAGGGCATCGCGCAGCCCGTCGCCCATCATATTCAGGCCCAAAACCGTGAGCACAATCGCAAGGCCGGGCACGAGGGCGAGGCGCGGGGCGATGGCGAACATGGTTTGCGCATCCGCCAGCATCCGGCCCCAGCTTGGGGTGGGTGGTTGCGCCCCGAGGCCAACATAGGACAGGCCAGCCTCGGCGATGATGCCAAGGGAGAACTGGATGGTGCCCTGAACGATCAGGAGGTTGGCGATATTGGGCAGGATATGCTCGAAACTGATGCGCGCGCGGGATTTTCCGGCGACGCGGGCGGCCATGATGAACTCGCGTTGCCATAGGCTGAGCGCGCCGCCACGGGTGACGCGGGCGAAGACGGGGATGTTGAAAATGCCGATGGCGATGATGGCGTTGACGGCTGAGGCGCCGAAGGTGGCGGTGATCAAGATGGCGATGACGAGGCTGGGGAAGGCGAAGACCAGATCGTTGCCGCGCATGATCACTTCGTCGAGCCAAGAGCCTTGGCGCGCGGCCGCGGCGAGGCCCAGCGGGATGCCCAGCCCCATGCCGATGCCCACGGCGATGACCGCCACGGCAATCGAGGTGCGCGCGCCGACCATGACCATCGAGAGCATGTCGCGCCCGAAATGATCGGTGCCCAAAAGATGCGCGGGCGAGGGGGGCTTGAGCCGGTCCGCGATGATCAGTTGGGTGACATCATAGGGCGTCCAGATCAGCGAGATCAGCGCGCCTGCCACGAAAATCCCCGCAAGGATGCCGCCGATGATGAGGTTGCGCAGGCGCATCAGCGGGCCCTTCGCAAGCGCGGGTCAACCAGCGCATAGGCCAGATCAACCAGAAAATTCACGCAGATCACCGCAAAAACCAGCAGCATGACCACGCTTTCAACAACGATCAGATCGCGCTGGCTGATGGCTTGGAAAATCAGGCGGCCCAAGCCAGGAAGGTAAAAGACCTGCTCGATGATGATGCCGCCCGCCAGCAGAAAGGAAAATTGCAGCCCGATGATGGTCAGCACGGGGATCAGCGCGTTACGCAGCCCGTGGCGCCAGAGGGTTTGCCGCGCGCTCAGGCCCTTGGCGCGGGCGGTGCGGATGAAATCTTCGTCCATGGTATCAATGAGCGATGAACGCATCACCCGCGTCAGGATCGAGGCTTGGGGCAGGGCGAGGGCGATGGCGGGGAGGGTGAGTGCCTTGAGCGCGGGCCAAAGCCCCGCCTCCCAGCCCGGAAAGCCACCGGCGGAGAACCAGCGTAGGTTGATCGCAAAAAGGACAACCATGAGCATGGCGAACCAGAAATTCGGGATGGCGATGCCCAGTTGCGCTGCGCCCATCAGCGTGCTTTCGCGCCACGTGCCGCGTCGGGCGGCGGCATACATGCCGATGGGAAAAGCGATAAGGGTCGAGAGCATCAGGGCAAATAGCGCGAGGGGTAGCGAGACCCAAAGCCGCTCGCTGATCATCTCGGCCACGGGGGTGCGATAGGTGTAAGAGGTGCCAAAATCGCCTTGAATCAGCCCCGAGACCCACGCCAGATAGCGCGCAGGCTTTGAGATGTTGAGACCCAAATCTTCGCGCAGGGCGGCGATGGTGTCCTCTTGGGCGTTGATCCCGAGCATAAAGGCCGCCGGATCGCCGGGGATCACTTCGATGGCCATAAAAATCAGCACGCTTGCCAAAACGAGCGACAAGATCAGTGAGATCAGGCGTTTTAGGGCGAAAACCAGCATGAGCGCAGGTTAGCGGTGCGGACGGGGGGGCGCCACGATAAACGGGCTCCAAAAGACAAAATCCGCAATCTTTCGACCGCGGATTTGCATAAGTTCAAAGCTAAAAGCGCGAGGCGCGGTCTTAGAAGCCCAAGCCTTCGTATTTCTTTTTGAATTTCGAAACACGACCGCCGGTGTCCATCAGCTTCTGGTTGCCACCGGTCCAAGCCGGATGCACCGAAGGGTCGATGTCGAGGTTCAGCGTCGCGCCTTCGTCCCCGTAGGTCGAGCGCATCTGCACCACGGTGCCGTCGGTCATTTTCACGTCAACGACGTGGTAGTCAGGATGAATTTCTTTTTTCACGTGTCCAAGTCCTTGGTTGGCCTGACATTCCGTGGCGCGTTACGTGCGAATTGGTCGTAAAAACCAGCAGTGCAACGGAACCACGGCGTCCGGGCATCGGAACAAGCCGCGTCTTTAGGGCAGATGTGGCAACGGGGCAAGAAAAATCGCGCCAAGTTTGCCGCATAAAATACGCGCTATTTGCCGGGCAAAATTTGCGCTGCGGACTTGCTGTGATCCATGCGGGACAGGCGCAGGGCGCGGATGTCTTCGGTGGAGAAATTGCGGCCGGGTATTTGGGCCAAAGCTTCGGCCTTTTCGGCGGTAACTTCGGCGGCGGTTATGGTGAAGGCAAGGGCTTGGCTGGCGCAATTTGCCCAGAGCGCCCAGAGGAAAAATGCCGCGCCTGCCAAAAGAGCCGGGGGGGTGAGAGTGGTGATTTGGGCAAGCGGTGCCATGGGGCCGCCGAGCCAAAAAATGACGCCAATCAAAGGCAAAATAAGGGTTAGAAGCGCGAAGACCAGCAGACGCGGCCATTGGCTGGTGATGCCCCAAATCATGTCCAGATTGCTACGCCGTTCACCGATCCAATGGGCCGTCGCGCCCGCGTTGGCCCCGGTTAGGGCGATGGCAAAGGTAAGGGCGGCGGCGAAAAACAGCAGGATCGCCATAGGCAGGGCTGCAATGCATGCGATAACATCGAACAACGGCAGTTCTTCTGAACCAGAGACGCTTAGTTGTACTGCAAGCAAGGCATCGGGTGCGGCGATGCGCAAAAACACAAAACTGCCCCCGATACCGATGAGCGTGATCATCATGTTTGTGACCGCCACAGGGATCCGGGCAAAGCGGATCATGGCGGGCAGGTAATTGCGCGTGCGCGGCGCTTTGGTGGCGGCCATTGCTGTTAATCCGCAGCGGATCGCCATGAGGTAGATGAACATGAGGGTTGGCAAAAGAACGAGCGCACCGACGATGGCGACGACGATAAGGTGGTTTTTAAATACCTGAAACAGAAGGACCGCCGCGAAGAGTGTAATGGCAAGAATTGGCATCATGCGCAGCGTGACAAAAATGGAATAGTAGAGCGACTTGGCAATAAACATATTGGTGCGCCTTTCCCTAAACACCCCATTTTAATCGCAATTTAGGCAAGATTGTGACAAGAGGCCCGGTTTTCCCCGAAAACAAGCAACAAAAAAGGGCGGCACGAGGCCACCCTTATTCGAATTTTAGAGAGTTTTACTGGCACCGCGAATGCGCGGTGCAGTATTGGCTTAAGTTGCGGATTTATCCGCCAAAGGCCGGTAGTTGGTCTTTTCGACGATACGTGCGGATTTACCGCGACGCGCACGCAGGTAATACAGCTTGGCGCGCCGTACTTTACCGCGGCGAACCACCGTGATGCTGTCGATGTTTGGCGAGTGGAGCGGGAATACGCGCTCGACGCCCTCACCAAAAGAGATTTTGCGAACTGTAAACGCACCAGCGATGCCGCTGCCGCCCTTACGTGCGATGCAGACGCCTTCATAGTTCTGAACACGTGTGCGGGTACCCTCGGTCACTTTAAAGCCGACGCGCAACGTGTCGCCAGCTGAAAAATCAGGGATATCTTTGCCAAGAGCGGCGATTTGCTCTTTTTCGAGCGTCTCGATGATATTCATTGGTTTATTCCTTTTCATCGCGCGTTTGCCGCGCATTTTTTGCGGTCCGAGAGCTCTTGGGCTGCCTGCCCGGGTCCGTATCCGTTTCCAGATACGCCCGCCAGAGATCGGGACGTCGTTCCTGTGTCAGCGCCTCAGACTGAGATTGTCGCCAATCGGCGATATGGCCATGATGGCCGGACAGCAGCACGTCCGGTATCTTATGACCTTCCCAATCCGGGGGCCTTGTATATTGTGGGTGTTCCAGCAGTGGACGCGAAAAACTCTCGTCCAAAGTAGAGGCTTCATTTCCCAGAACGCCGCCTATATGCCGGATCGTTGCATCAATCAAGACCTGAGCGGCCAATTCTCCGCCTGTCAGGACATAGTCACCGATTGAGACTTCTTGGACGTTGCGCGCGGTCAAAAATCGCTCGTCGATCCCTTCGAAACGGCCACAAATCAGCGTCACACCGGGACCGGTGCTTAGATCTTTGGCCATGGCTTGGGTGAACGGTGCACCGCGCGGTGAAAGCGCAATCACGGGGCCGGGGCGCGGTTTGTGGTCAAGGGCGCGGGCCAGCACATCCGCGCGCAACACCATGCCGGGACCGCCACCTGCTGGCGTATCGTCAACATTGCGGTGCTTGCCTGTGGCAAAGTCGCGAATTTGCGTGGTTTGAAGCTGCCAGAGCCGGTCCTTGAGCGCGCGGCCCGTGAGGGAATAGCCCAAAACGCCCGGAAACATCTCGGGGTAGAGGGTCAGGATATTTGCGGTCCAAATATCTGCCACCTCGGGGTCTTGCATCAATTCGCGCGGTTTTGCGGAGGCGCTGATCGAAAGGCGACCATGGGATTTGGTGTGAGATTTGGTGGGCCCTGTCATGTAGATTTACTCATCATCATTGTCAGAGCCTGTACCGGGCAAAATCCCGTCCGGCGGGTCAATGATCAACCGCCCCGCCGCCAAATCCACCGTGGGCACAATCGCGCGTGTAAAAGGCACGACGATGCCGTTTTTCAGCCCCTTGCCGCGCACTTCCAAAAGGTCGGTCACGCCATTGTCGATCAGCGATTGCACGCGGCCAATGCGCTTGCCGCCGGTGTCCACCACATCCAGACCAATCAGGTCGGTGTGGTAATATTCATCGTCCGGCAGGTTGGGCAGGGCGTCGCGGCCTACATAAAGCGAGGTGCCCCGCAGGGCATCCGCCGCCTCTTTGTTGTCGACGCCTGTGATGCGCGCGGCAAAACCGGCCTTGATCGGGCGGGTGATCTTGAGCGCATAGGTCTCTTTGCCCGCCTCATCGGTGAGGGGCGAGTAGAGCGCGATCTCTTCGGGCACGGCGCAAAAACTCTTGAGCCGCACTTCACCGCGCACCCCAAATGCCCCTGCAATGGCCCCGACGCAGATCAGGTTCATTAAGCCGCCCCTCTTAGTTGGTTGCGGATCAGGCGGCGATTGCGCCCGATCCGCCAGCAATCGCGATTACTCGCTAGGCGTTTCAGCCGCTGCGTCTTCGGCCGGTGCCTCAGCAGGTGCCTCTTCGGCTGGTGCTTCCGCAGGTGCCTCTTCGGCTGGTGCCGCTGCGGCTTCTTTGGCCGCTTCTTCAGCTTCTTTTGCAGCTTCTGCAGCCGCTGCCGCTTTTTCAGCTTTTTCTTCTACACGTTCTTTGGCTTTTTTGCCCGGCTCACCCTTTTTTGGGTTGCTGCGCTCGGTTTTGCTGGCTTTGCCCGCAGCCTCAAGCATCCGCGCCACGCGGTCAGTTGGTTTCGCGCCAGTACCGATCCAGTACTCTACGCGCTCCATGTTCATCTTGATGCGCTCTTCGCTATCTTTTGGCAAAAGTGGGTTATAAGTGCCCAGCTTTTCGATGAAACGCCCGTCGCGCGGCATGCGGCTGTCGGCAGCAACGATTGCGTAAAAGGGGCGCTTTTTGGACCCGCCACGGGCCAGTCTGATTTTCATCGCCATTTGTTGGTACTCCTGAAGTTACGATGTTTCTTTGATTTGTTTATGATGCTGAATGACCTCAGCGATCACGAAGTTGAGGAATTTCTTGGCAAACTCGGGGTCGAGCCCCGCGTCTTCGGCTAGGGTTTGTAGCCGGGCAATTTGCAATTCTTCACGCTTGGGATCGCCCGCGGGCAGATCATGCGCGGCCTTTAATTCGCCCACCGCTTGGGTATGGGCAAAGCGTTCGGCGAGGGTATAGACAAGCACCGCGTCAAGGCGGTCGATGCTATGGCGGTGTCCGGCCAAAATCTGGGCCGCGCGTTTGCTATCGTCGCTCATGCGAAGGCCTCCTTGATGTTGGGTTCACGTTCCCAAGCATCCAGATCATGCTCATAGAGCTGGTGCTCTTGATCGCCGAATAGATTGACCATCTCGCCGGGGGTTGCGCCCAGACGCAGCGCGAGGGCAATCGAGCGGGTGTTGTTGGGGCGGATGATGCTGGCCAGCCGGGGCAAGGCAAGGCGTGGAATGATTTCGCACAAACAGGCGCGGGTGGCTTCAAAGGCAAAGCCTTGGCCCTCGACGTCATCGTGCCAGAGATGCCACGCCAATTCGGGGGCGGGCCATCCGCCGGGGAAATGCGGGCCAACCATGCCGATGACGCGGCCACGTTTATCCTCGACCATGTAGCGGCCGTAGCCGTTGATTTGCCACAGACCCAATTCTGCAGCAAAGCGCAGGGCGACCTCGACTTTTGTTTCAGTGCCGCGCTGGCGGATGCGGCGCTCCGATGCGTACCACTGCCCGAAAACCGTCGTATCGCTTGGTTTGGGCTTGCGCAAAACCAGCCGCTGCGTTTCAAAGCGTTCCATTGAATTCATCATGTCCCCCCTAGTTTCCCACCAAGTAGTTTCCCACCAAGATTTGCACCCTGTTTTGCACCTTGTTGCTCGGCGAGACCAAGCGCCTCTGGGCCGAGATGCCGATAAATTAGCGTGCGCCCGTAGCGCTTGTGATCGAACTCATAATCAAAACGTGCCCCCAGCCGCTCTGCCAGAGCGATGCTGCGTGCGTTTTGCGGGTCGATCAGACTGATCGCCGTGGTCCAGCCCAAGACCTCGTAAGCGTAACGGCGCGCCTCAATCGCAGCCTCATGGGCGATGCCGCGTCCCTCGGCGGCTTCAAGCAGGCTCCAGCCAATCTCGGGCTCGGGCCAGCCGTCCGGGTACCAAAGCCCAGTGTGGCCCAAAAACGCGCCAGTTTCTTTGTCCTCAAGGGCCCAAAAGCCAAATCCGCGCAGATGCCAATGGCCGATGATCCCCGCCACACCGCGCCACGCCTGATCAGCGTCGATCGGACCGCCCACAAATTGTGACCGCTCGGAGCCATAAAACGCGGCCACATGCGGGATATCGCTCTCGATAAAACCACGCATGATGAGCCGTTCGGTCTCAAGCTGAGGGATTGTGATGCGGCAGGGCTGCGTCATTATTTCTTCTTACCAAACCCAGGCAAACCCGGTGGCAGGCCGCCGCCCAGACCAGGCAGCATCTTTTTCATCGTCTCTTCGGAGGGCATCTCGCCGCCGGGCAAACCGGGCATCCCGCCAGGCATACCACTTGGTAGTCCCCCGGGCGGCATAGCAGGCATCCCGCCGCCGCCACCAAAGAGCGCACCAAGCCCGCCTTTGAGCATGCCTTTTTTGCCCATCTTGCCGATTTTCTTCATGGCATCGGACATCTGGCGATGCATCTTCAGCAGCTTGTTCAAATCCGAAACCTCCATGCCCGACCCGGCAGCAATCCGCTTTTTGCGGCTGGCTTGCAGGATTTGGGGATAGGCGCGTTCTTTTTTGGTCATGGAATCAATCAACGCGACCTGACGGCGGATCACCTTGTCGTCAAAGCCAGCGTCCTCGACCTGTTTGGCCATTTTCTTCATGCCCGGCATCATTCCCATGATGCCCTCCATGCCGCCCATTTTCTGCATCTGCTGCAGTTGGCTTTTAAGGTCGTTGAGATTGAATTGACCCTTTTGGAAGCGGCGCATCATGCGCTCGGCTTCTTCTTGTTCGATGGTCTCTTGGGCTTTTTCCACAAGGCTGACGATGTCGCCCATGCCCAAAATCCGGCTGGCGACGCGCTCGGGGTGGAATTCTTCGAGGGCCTCCATTTTCTCGCCGAGACCGACGAATTTAATGGGCTTGCCAGTGACCGCGCGCATCGACAGCGCCGCGCCGCCGCGCCCATCGCCATCCATCCGCGTCAAAACCACGCC
>CAYLLD010000101.1:10092-10313 GCA_964384315.1 uncultured Rhodobacterales bacterium
TGATATCCCCATCGCAACTCGTCCACCCACCGCGTCAAAACCACGCCGGAAATACCGATGCGGGTGTTGAAATTTTCCGCCGTGTTAACCGCATCTTGGCCGGTCAGACCATCAACCACCAAAAGCGTCTCGCGCGGGGTGGTCGCATCGCGCACCGCCTCGACCTCGCCCATCAGCTCGTCGTCGATGGACAAACGCCCAGCGGTGTCGAGCATATAGAC
>CAYLLD010000102.1:0-10199 GCA_964384315.1 uncultured Rhodobacterales bacterium
CACCGGGCGCCGGTAAAGGCACTCAAGCGAAGATCCTCGTTGATGAACAAGGCATGATGCAACTCTCGACCGGCGATATGCTGCGCGCGGCGCGCAAGTCCGGCACCGAGATGGGCAAGATGGTTGCCGGTGTGATGGATCGCGGTGAACTTGTGACCGATGAGATCGTGATCGGTCTGATCGAAGAGCAGCTTACCGCCGGGCATGACACCAAGGGCTTTATCTTTGATGGGTTCCCGCGGACGTTGGCGCAGGCTGATGCGCTGGGGAAGCTCTTGGATAAAATCGGTCAGAGCCTTGATGGTGTGATCGAAATGCGCGTGGATGACGAGGCGCTGATCAAGCGGATCGTTGGGCGGTTCACCTGCGGTAATTGCGGTGAAGGCTATCACGACGAATTCAAAGCACCTGCCAAAGAGGGTGTTTGCGACAAATGTGGCTCGACTGATTTCAAGCGGCGTCCTGATGATAACGAAGAGGCGCTCACGGTGCGGCTCATGGCATATTATAAAGAGACCTCGCCCTTGCTTGGCTATTACTACGCCAAGGACAAGCTGACTTCGATCGACGGTTTGGGCGCGATTGATGAGGTTAAGGGGCGTCTGGCCGGGGCTATGCCCAGCTAGGTATCGGTGGTGGTTCTACACTGACGGCCCGTTAGTGGCGTCGATCACACAAATGTGAACGAAACGTTACCGCCTTCAGAAATCGTCTTTTCTGAAATCCCAATCTATCCTACCAAAGTCGACGTGCGCCAATGGCGCGCGTCTTTTTGTGTGCCGAGTTCCAGGGGTGGATTATGCGGGTTGTTTCTTTGATCGCGCTGCTATGCAGCGGTTCCATGGCTATGGCGGATAGCATCGAACGGCCATCCCCGATGAGCGATGATGATTTTCACCACGTTGCCCCCGAGTGGGTGTCATTGGGTCAGCTCTTGTTTTTCGATCCGCTCTTGTCGGGCAATCAAAACATCTCTTGCGCCACCTGCCATCACCCGGCCTTGGGCACGTCTGATGCGATGTCGCTGTCCATGGGCGAGGGGGGCATTGGCCTTGGTCCGGCGCGGCTTGCAGATGCTCAAAACCGGCCCCATGACCGCATCCCGCGCAATGCGCCCGCACTGTTTAATCTGGGCGCCAAAGAAGTCACGGTGATGTTCCATGATGGGCGTGTCGAAGAAGATCCCGCCGCCCCCTTTGGTATTGCGATGCCTGCGGGTATGACCCTTGAACGCCCGGTGCCAAACGCGCTGGCCGCGCAAAATATCCTGCCGCTTTTGTCTGGTGATGAGATGGCGGGGCAGCCTGGTGAGAACGATATTGCCGATGCGGTGGGTGATGAGCGAATTTCGGGCCCGGATGGGGCTTGGGCGATCATTGCCGCGCGGGTTGCGGATTTGCCTGAATATGCGGACCAGTTCGCAGACCTAACGGGCAGCCGTGATGTGCATATCGCGGATATTGCCACGGCGCTTTCGGCGTTTATCTCCGTCGAGTTTCGCGCAACGGGGACAATTTTTGACCAATGGTTGGCTGATGAGATTTTGATGCCCGAGGCTGCAGAGCGCGGCGCGGCCTTGTTTTATGGCAAAGCCAATTGCGCCTCATGCCATTCCGGCCCGCTTTTGACCGATCATGGGTTCCACGCCATTGCTATGCCGCAAATTGGCCCCGGCAAAGAGCTTGGCTATGCCCGCGATACTGGCCGTTATGCGGTTACCGGCGATCCGGGCGATATGTATAAGTTTCGCACACCCTCGCTGCGCAATATTGGCCTGACCGGGCCTTACGGGCATAGTGGTGCCTTTGCGAGCCTAGAGGAAATTGTGCGCCATCACCTTGATCCGGTGGCCTCGCTGATGAGCTACAATGGCACGCAAGCTGCGTTGCATAACGATATTGGCGCGCGTGATGATGATCTGGAGCCCTTGTCCAACGAGGACGAGCTTAAGGCGATCGCTGCGGCCAATGAATTGGCCCCAGTGTCGCTGACAGAGGACGAGATCGCCGCTCTTGTGGAATTCCTGCGTTGCCTCACGGATCCGCAAAGCGAGCAGGGGCGTTTGGGGGTTCCAAACTCTGTGCCAAGCAACTTGCCGCTTGATCCAGTTCTTTGACGATTAAGTCGGGTATTAAGTCAGGGAATTAACGGTGGCCCCACTAAAGGGCGGGGCAACCGACGGTACGGTTCGATTACTTGGCCAAAGTGGCCACAGCGTCATCCGCCGCGCGTGTCGCGATGCCACGGATTTCGCCGCGTGTGATCGAGATATCGGCGAGTTCACGATTTGACAGAACTGCCAGCTCGTTCACAGTCGAGCGGTAAACGCGGTTCCAAGCCAAGGCACGGCTGATCCGGCTTGTCAGGAATTTAACCGGCGCAAAACCTGTCCCGGTCAAGCTGGGGCTTTGGGTTTGGATGCTGCTCATTGCCATGATGATTTTCCTCTATACAATGTTTGTGCGGCGCGTCATTCCTTGCGCTGCACTGCACCATTTAGAGGTTTTGAGACTTTTGACTACCCACCAATCTAGCAGTTCTGCTATGCACCAAACGCATATACGCGAAATTAATGTTTTGCCTTGCGATTGGGCGGGTATGGGGGCGACGGCGCTTGACGCGGTTTCGAATCTGGGTATAACGCGCCCTTCGAGGTTCTATGAGCTTTGGGCTCGCCGTTGATTGATGCCACGTATATATAACGTATACATCCAAGTGACACGTAAGACAGTGCGAGAGACTTAGATAAGCCTGCCGGAAATTTCTGGTGGGCTTCGTTCGTGAAAAAAGGTTCTGGGACTACGGAACCGCGATAAATGGAGAATTAATTTGGCTCGTATTGCCGGGGTCAACATTCCGACCCACAAACGCGTTTTGATCGCGCTTACTTATGTGCACGGAATTGGTGACACATCTGCCCGTAAAATCGTCGACGCCTTGAGCATCCCGCTCGAAAAGCGCGTCAATGAACTCTCCGACACTGAGGTGATCTCGCTTCGTGAGTATGTCGATGCAAACTTCATGGTCGAAGGCGATCTGCGCCGCGACACCCAAATGAACGTCAAGCGTTTGATGGATCTTGGGTGTTACCGCGGTCTGCGCCATCGTCGTAACCTGCCTGTGCGTGGTCAGCGGACCCATACCAATGCCCGCACCCGCAAAGGTCCAGCAAAAGCCATTGCTGGCAAAAAGAAATAAGGGGACAGGTATATGGCACGCGATAAAATTCGTTCAAAGAAGAAGGTCAAAAAGAATATCTCCGCCGGTGTGGCGCATGTTAATTCTTCCTTCAACAACACAAAAATCCTGATCTCTGATGCCCAAGGCAATGCGATTGCTTGGTCGTCTGCAGGCACCATGGGCTTTAAAGGCTCACGTAAATCTACGCCTTATGCGGCGCAGATTGCGGCTGAAGATGCTGGTAAGAAGGCTCAGGAACACGGCGTTAAGACCCTTGAGGTCGAAGTGCAGGGCCCCGGCTCTGGCCGCGAAAGCGCGCTTCGTGCGCTGAGCGCTGTTGGGTTCGTGATCACGTCGATCCAAGACGTCACACCTATCCCGCACAACGGCTGTCGCCCTCCAAAGCGCCGCCGCGTATAATTCAAGGCTTGGCATCGGCTATAGTTTGTCGCGGTATTTCGCCGCGACAAATCGAAACCAGCCGGTGAATACGAAGAATTACAAAACCCCTACGAAGACGGCTTTTCAGGTCGCGGGTTGGGGGACACCCTCGGGCGCTTTTCGGACCTCGGATCGGACCGGGAACAGGATGGAGGCAAACACATGATCCAGAAAAATTGGCAAGATTTAATTCGGCCAAATAGGCTCAGCATTAAAGCAGGCAGCGATCCCATGCGGATGGCGACGGCAACCGCGGAGCCTTTGGCGCGCGGCTTCGGCCTGACACTCGGCAACGCGTTGCGCCGGGTTCTGCTCTCGTCTTTGCAAGGCGCGGCAATCACTAGCGTTCAAATTGACAATGTTCTGCATGAGTTCAGCTCTGTTGCGGGTGTGCGCGAAGATGTCACTGACATCGTGCTCAACCTCAAAGGTGTTGCGATGCGCATGGAGGTCGAAGGGCCTAAGCGCGTGAATATCTCGGCAAATGGCCCTGGTGTGGTCACCGCTGGCGATATTTCAGATGTGACGGGCATCGAAGTACTCAACAAAGATCACATCATTTGTCACCTCGACGATGGCGCCTCGCTTTACATGGAATTGGTTGTTGAAACCGGTTCTGGCTATGTGCCTGCGGATAAGAACCGTCCCGAGGATGCGCCCATTGGCATGATCCCTGTGGATGCTCTGTTTTCGCCGGTCAAGAAAGTGTCTTACAAAGTTGAGCCGACCCGCGAGGGCCAAGTGCTTGATTATGATAAGCTGACGTTGAACGTCGAAACCGACGGTTCGATCTCGCCCGAAGACGCCATCGCGTTTTCTGCGCGGATTTTGCAAGACCAGTTGCAGGTCTTCATCAACTTCGAAGAACCCGAAGTTGCGGGCCGCGCCGAGGAAGAAGACGAGTTGGAATTCAACCCGCTTCTGCTGAAAAAGGTCGACGAGCTGGAGCTGTCTGTGCGCTCCGCGAACTGCCTCAAGAACGACAACATCGTCTATATCGGCGATCTCATTCAAAAGACCGAAGCAGAGATGCTGCGCACGCCAAACTTTGGCCGCAAGTCGCTGAACGAGATCAAAGAGCTGCTGACCACAATGGGTCTGCATCTGGGCATGGATATCGTCGATTGGCCGCCTGAGAACATCGAAGATCTGGCCAAAAAGTACGAAGACCAGTTCTAATCAATTCGGATCGCGGCCCCACGGGGTCGCGGTCCAATTCGGGCAAACCGCCCGCAAGACCCGGGTCCAAAGGGCCCCCATAAAAAGTGGCACCGGAGCCAAACCGGCGCTTACGCACATAAAACGAAACGAAACATCTGGAGAGATATCATGCGTCACGCACGTGGCTATCGCCGTTTGAATAGAACTCATGAGCACCGTAAGGCGCTTTTTGCCAATATGGCTGGCTCGCTCATTGAGCACGAGCAGATCAAGACAACCCTGCCCAAAGCCAAAGAACTCAAGCGCATCGCTGACAAGCTGATCACCCTTGGCAAACGGGGCGATTTGCACGCCCGTCGTCAGGCGTCGTCCTCGCTTAAGCAAGAAATGCACGTCAAAAAACTCTTTGATATTCTGGGCCCGCGCTATGCAGAACGTCCCGGTGGTTATACCCGCGTTCTCAAAGCGGGTTTCCGCTACGGTGACATGGCGCCCATGGCGATCATCGAGTTGGTGGACCGCGACCCAGCCGCCAAAGGTGCCGCCGATAAGGCGCGCGTGGCTGAGTTCGAAGCGCTAGACGACGCTGAGTAGATTGCGCTGAATAAGTTATTTGGCCCGATCTGGGCCAGCTGACTTGACAAATTGGGGCGCGCCGCTCAAAAGGCGCGTCTTGATGCGGGGATGGCCCCGCGTTTCAACTTGGCCTGCGCCAGCGAAAACGCACCGTAGGCCACGCTGTTCGAGGCGGCGCTTCTAGCGCCACAAACCCAGATGGGTGCCACAGAACGCGGTAGACAACAAAGGACACGGCTATGTTCGCCGTACTTAAAACTGGTGGCAAACAGTACAAGGTTGCCAAGGATGACACCGTCGAGGTCGAGCGTTTGCACGCTGAGGCTGGCGACAAGGTCCAATTCAACGACATTTTGATGCTCGGCGGTGACAAGGTTACTGTGGGCGAGCCGCTTGTGAGCGGTGCTGCGGTTCAGGCCGAGGTGCTTGAGCAAATTCGCGGCGTTAAAACGATCAACTTCAAAAAGCGCCGTCGTAAGCATTCGTCCCAGCGCAAGAAGGGCCACCGTCAGTACCTGACCGTGGTGAAGATCACAGACATTCTGGCCTCGGGCGGCGATAAATCCGGTGTGACAGCGGCTGTTGGTGCTGGCGGCATGGGTATGGCCTCGCTTGTGGGCGTGGCAACTGGCGCAGCGGCGCTGACCGTTGGCGCGGCGAAAAAGAAAGCGGCGCCTAAAAAGGCGGCCAAAGCTGAGACTGCCAAAGCTGACACTGCTGCGGATGACGCGGCAGCGAAAAAAGCAGCGGCGGACGCCAAGAAGGCAGAAGCAGCAGCGGCTAAAAAGGCCAAGGCTGACGCCAAGAAGACCGAAGAGAAAGCGGCCCCTAAAAAGGCAGCACCCAAAAAAGCAGCTAAGGCTGAAGCCGCGCCTGCGGCGGGCTCCAAGCCTGCGAACCTTTTGGCGAAACCCAAAGGCGAAAAGGACGATCTTAAAGAGATCTCCGGCGTCGGGCCAAAGCTTGAAGGCACTTTGAACGATCAAGGCGTGTTCCACTTCTGGCAAGTTGCCGAATGGGGCCCCGCAGATGTTTCGATGATGGACGACCTTTTGTCATTTAAAGGTCGCATTGATCGCGACAATTGGATAGAGCAGGCCAAAGAGCTGGCCAAGAAGGGCTAAGGAGAGACGATATGGCACATAAAAAGGCAGGCGGTTCATCCCGCAACGGTCGCGACAGTGCTGGCCGTCGCTTGGGCGTAAAGAAATTCGGCGGCGAAGCTGTGATTCCAGGTAACATTCTCGTGCGTCAGCGCGGCACCAAGTGGTGGCCGGGTCAAAACGTCGGCATGGGCCGCGATCACACGATTTTTTCAACCGTTGAGGGCCAAGTGAAGTTTCACAAGGGTCTCAAAGGGCGCACGTTTATCTCGGTTCTCCCAGCGGCGGAGGCTGCGGAATAGACACCGAAGCAACGGCTTGAAACTATGAAATTTCAGGGGCTCGGTGGAAACACCGGGCCCTTTTTCTTTTTGCCAAACCAACGGGCTTAACACGCCATCCGACCCAAGGGGGCTTAGATATGCCCATAGACATCATAGGATTTTTGCTCTTCGCGGGGGCCATGATTGGCACGCCGGGTCCGGCTAATATGGTCGTCATGGCCTCTGGCGCGCGGTTTGGTGCATGGGCCAGCCTGCCGTTTCTGGCTGGCGTGATTTTGGGCAAACAGGCGATTATCTGGCCCATTGGGCTTGGGCTTTTGGCCGTGATCGGCACCGATAGCCTTGTATTTATGACGCTGCGGTGGATTTCCGTGGCCTATATCCTCTGGCTGGCATGGAAAATTGCCGGCTCGCGTATTGCCCGCCGCGAGGCGGACGCGCGCCCGCCTACATTTTTGCAAGGGTTGGTGGTGCAGCCCCTCAACCCCAAGGCCTGGGCCATGATTGTCGGTGTCTTCGCGAATTTCACCGCCACCGGTGCCACGCCTTTGGCCGCCACGATCACCGCTGCTTTGGGTATTTTGCTGCTGCAAGCGCTCTTGCAACCGCTTTGGATGCTCTTTGGCGTCCAAATTGCCCGCGCTATCGGCGGCAGTGACAAAGAAATTTGGCTGATGCGCGGCCTCGCCGCCGCCATGCTTTTTTCCGTTTTCTACGCGCTTATTTTAGGAGGATAAGCCCATGCTCGCGTCCACAGACCAATCTTGCGACCTCATCACTGACCGTTTGGTGCTTCGCGCGCCCAAGACGGCGGATGTGACGCGGATTTCGTTGTATTCCTCGGACTGGCGCGTGGCATCCAAGACGACGACGATCCCGCATCCCAACCCTATGGGTCTGGCCCAGTGTTTTGTGGCAAAGGCAATGGCGCGGGACACGGATGAAACCCTGTGGATCATTGACGCGACCAAAAGCTATGGGACGGATTTGGTGGGTCTGATCGCCCTGCGCGATGACGGCTCTATCGGCTATTGGCTGGGCTCGTTTTTCTGGGGTCTGGGGCTTGCGACCGAGGCATTGGGGGCGGTCGTTGCGCATGCCTGTGCGGGCGGTCCGAGGGCGCTGACCTCTAAAGTGTTTCAAGACAATCCGGCCTCACGCCGCGTGCTCGAAAAGCAAAAATTTGAGCTGTCCGGCGAGACCGAGCTATTCTCGGTGGCGCGCAACCAAGCCGTGATGGCTTGGACCTTCGAGCGGCCAGCGGGGGCGTGAGGGCGATGGATCGGATGAAACCCCCAGCGCAAGCCAAGCAGAGCGATCGGCCGCGCCTAACCACGGCCCGTTTGACCCTGCGCCACATGTGCCCCGATGATTATGCGGCGATTTTTGAGATCGTCAGCCGGTTTGAAGTGGTCAAAAACCTCGCAAAATGGCCGCATCCGGCTGACCCCAGCATGGTCGACGGGATCATCGCGGGGCATCAGGCAGAGCCAAGTGGTGGCTTTGGGATTGAGCATGAGGGCCGTCTGATCGGGATGATCGGCACGGGCCAGTCCTCGGACGGCGGCGTGGATAGTCAAAGCATTGGGTTCATGCTGCATCCAGATTATTGGGGGCGGGGGCTGATGCCTGAGGCTTTGATGGCGGTGCAGGATTACAGCCTCGATGCGCTTGGATTTGAAGCGGTGAAGGGCCATGTGTTTACGCATAATGCGGCCTCGGCACGGGTCTTTGAAAAATGTGGCTGGCGCGAAGTTGAGGGGTGCGACAGCTATTGCGAGGCGCTGCAAAAGCCCATGCGCGACCGCGTGTTTGTGATGACGCGGCGGTTCGATTGGATGGACCCGATTGAAACCGCGCGGCTGGTGATCCGCCCCATTGGTGCGCGGGATTTTGATGCGCTTTGGCCGTTGCTTAATGACTTTGAGATCGTGCGGATGCTGTTTTCGTGGCCTTGGCCCGCTGACAAAGACTTCACAATGAGCCGACTGGAAAGCGCGACGGCGCGTGCGGGGCTGTTCTCGGCCATCACCCTTGACGGGACGACGATTGGGTTTGTGGGCTGCCTGCATGGCAGCTTGTTTTATGCGCTAGGCCGCGCCCATTGGGGCAAGGGCTATGCCCGCGAAGCTGCGGCGGGTAAAATTGCCCGTGCTTTTGCGGATCCAAAGGTAAAGGCGCTGACGGCAGGGACATGGGACGACAATTTGGCCTCGAGTTATATCCTAAAGTCGCTGGGATTTGTTGAAACCGGCCGCGACACGGTCTTTCATCCTGCGCGCGGCGAAGACACCAGCGGGCCCGACTTTGAGTTGACCCGCGCCAATTGGGCGGCTTTCTGTGCAACCTCCCCCCAAGGCGCGGCGTCTAGCCATTGACCCCCGTGACGCTGAGCGCCAAAAGGTGAGCCATGAAATTTCTTGATCTTGCAAAAGTCTACATCCGTTCGGGTAACGGCGGAAACGGCGCAGCGTCGTTTCGGCGCGAAAAATATATTGAGTATGGTGGCCCCGATGGCGGCGACGGCGGCAATGGCGGTTCGGTGGTTGCCGAGGCGGTTGACGGGCTGAACACGCTCATCGATTTTCGCTATCAGCAGCATTTCTTTGCCCAAAATGGCCGTGGCGGCGCGGGGCGTCAGCGCACGGGTCGTGGCGGCGAGGATATGGTTTTGAAGGTGCCAGCGGGCACGGAAATTCTCGATGAGACCCAAGACGAGGTGATTGCGGATTTGACCACCGTGGGCCAGCGGGTCGTTTTGGCCGAGGGCGGCAACGGCGGCTTTGGCAATCTGCATTTCAAATCCTCAACGAACCGCGCGCCGCGCACCGCCAATCCTGGTCTGCCCGGTATCGATCGCACGCTTTGGCTGCGGCTCAAGCTGATTGCGGATGTGGGGCTTTTGGGGCTGCCCAATGCAGGCAAATCGACGTTTCTGGCGGCGGTGTCGAACGCGCGCCCCAAAATTGCCGATTATCCCTTCACCACGCTGCACCCGAATTTGGGCGTCGTGCCCATTGATGGCACCGAGATCGTGATCGCGGATATTCCGGGGCTGATCGAGGGCGCCCATGAGGGCAAAGGGATCGGTGATCGCTTTTTGGGCCATGTTGAGCGCTGCTCGGCGCTGTTGCACATCGTCGATGGCACCTCCGAGGACCCTGTGGCGGATTACAAAGTGATCCTGCGCGAGATCGAGAAATATCCGGCGGCGCTTTTGGACAAGCCGCGGGTGACCGTGGTCAATAAGCTTGATGCGGGCGGCGAGGATTACATGCGCGATGTGGCTGCTGAATTGGCCGCTGCGGGGGCCGAGGCGCCGCTGGTGATGTCGGGCGTGTCCGGCGCGGGCGTCCAAGATGTGTTGCGGGCGTTGCGGGCCTTAATCGATGCGCGGGTTGCCGCAGATAATGCGCCCCTCACCGAAGCCCCTTGGCGGCCATGACCGCCGCCG
>CAYLLD010000103.1:0-3484 GCA_964384315.1 uncultured Rhodobacterales bacterium
GTAGCCTACAGTGTCGAACCCGTCGCCGACGCCAGCGGCTCGTTCATATCCGTCACAACTGCTGTCGTGCGGCAGCCCGCGCCGTTGGCCACCTCGACCAGCGTTTGGGCCAGGGCCTCAGCGGTGGCCACGTCAGGCTGGTTTGAGCCGTTGCCCCATTTGATATCAAGCACCAAACTATCCAGCCCGGCCGCCAGTTTCTTTGACAGGATCGAGCTGCAAATCAGATCAGCACTGCCCACTGTCGCGCAGACATCGCGGATCGAATAGAGCCGTTTATCCGCCGGAGCTAGCGCCGCTGATTGGCCAATGATCGCACAGCCAACATCGCCCACGACTTTGCGAAAAGTCGTGTCATCAACCGTGGTTTGATAACCGGGAATGGCGTCCAGCTTATCGAGGGTGCCGCCGGTATGACCCAAACCGCGCCCCGAGATCATCGGCACGTAGACACCACAAGCCGCCAGCGCGGGGGCAAGCACCAGCGAGACGCAATCGCCCACGCCCCCGGTCGAATGTTTATCCGCCACCGGCCCATCCAAATCCCAGCTAAGGGTCTGGCCGCTATCGCGCATCGCCTCGGTCAGGATCACGCGCTCGGGGGGGGTCATGCCGTTGAGATAAACGGCCATGGTAAAGGCCCCGATCTGCGCATCGCTCACGGCCCCATCGGTGACACCGTTGATGAAGCTTTGAATTTGCGCGCGGCTCAGAGCTCTGTTTTCGCGCTTTGCCTCAATAATATCGACGATCAACTCGCTCAATAGCTGTGTCCGGCGTCAGTATCAGCACCTGGATCAGAGACCCCCGCTAGGGTGCCCAAAAGCGCATCCAACACGCCTGAGGCCCCAAAACGCAGGGTTTGGGGACTGGCCCATTTGGGGCCCATGATTTCATCCGCAAGCGCCAGATAGGTCGCGGCATCGTCGGTATTGCGCAAGCCCCCAGCGGCTTTGAAACCCGCTTTCGATCCGGATTTGGCGATTGTCTCAAGGATCACCCGCGCGGCAGCAGGCGTGGCATTCACCGGCACTTTGCCCGTGGACGTTTTTACGAAATCCGCACCGCCATCAATCGCCCGCATCGTCGCCACGGCAATCATTTCATCCGAGGTGAGCATGCCCGTTTCGATGATCGCTTTGATCGGGGTACGCCCGGCCACTTTGCGCACACGCGCCACGCGGGCGTCGATGTTCTCGGCATGGCCTTCGAGCAGCATCTTCCACGGCACAACCATGTCGATCTCTTGCGCGCCGTCTTCAATCGCCTTTTGGGTTAGCGCGGTGACCTCCGAGATCGGATGATCTCCTTGCGGGAAATTCACCACAGTGGCAACTTTGATCTCGGTGCCATCGAGCGCTGAACGGGCCAGTGAAACGAACTGCGGCCAAATGCAAACTGCGGCGGTATGCCCATGATGGGTCTGGGCGCGGGTGCATAATTCGCGCACATCCGCCGTTGTGCAATCATCGTTCAGATTGGTCAGATCAAGACAGGCAATCGCGCGGCGTGCGGCGGTTTGTTTGGCGTCGCTCATGGGGTTATGCTCATGTGTTTCAGGCGTCCATGTGTTTTTTAGTGAATGCGCCGGGCAAGATGTCACCCAGACGCGCTTCGGCTTTAATACCCTCAAGATTGGCTAAGTAAAGCTGGGTCTCATCCGAGCCAAACTCGGCCAGCTTTTGGCGACAGCCGCCACAAGGCGTCACGGGTTCGGGCCGATCCGCGATCACCAGCACACGGGCGATTTCGCAATTGCCCCCCGCCGCAACCATTGCCGCGATCGCGCCAGCTTCGGCGCAAGTGCCCTCTGGATAGGCGACGTTCTCGACATTGCACCCGGCAAATAATGCCCCGTCGCGGGTCTCTATAACCGCGCCAACTTTGAACTGTGAATAAGGGGCATATGCCCGGTCGCGCACGCGCGTTGCGGCGTCCAACATCTGCTTTAACGTGTCACTTGACTTGATGTTCATGACGGGCCGCGCCTGACGCTATAGGGTGCTCAAGCGCTCAGAGGATCGTCTTCATCCCGCGCCCAAATTTCGCGCTTACGGTAAATGGTTGAGGCTGAGACGTCCAGTATATGCGCGGCTTTGGGCACTGATCCGTTGCATTTAACGATGGTGGCCTCGATCAACTCGCGTTCCACATCCGCAAGCCGCTGGCCAACAAGGGCCTCGATCTTAGAGCGGTCGCTTTGCGAGGAAGCGTCAATCGCCGTAGACTTTTGTGGTGCCGTGCGTGCACGGTCAAACAGCGCGACCGAAGGTGCAGATTGCAACGCGTGATTAACCTCGGGGGGCAACATGCCGTGACGCAACTCTGGGCCGTCGTTTAGAACAACCACATTGCGAATAACATTGATGACTTGCCGCACATTTCCGGGCCATTCATAGTTGCGGAAGATCGCCTTCACCTCATCCGAGAGCCGTTCAAAGCGTTTGTTCTCTTCGCCGCTAATCTTGGCCAGAATTTCCCGCGCAATTTCCAGCACATCCTCGCCGCGCTCACGCAGGGGCGGCAAATGTAGCGGCACCACGTGCAGGCGATAGTAGAGATCCTCGCGGAACGCGCCGCGCTGGACCTGCTCCATCGGGTTGCGGTTGGTGGCGCAGATAATGCGCACATTCACCAGTTTGGGCATGGTCGCGCCCACGGGCTGGATCATCGAAGTCTGCAAAAACCGCAAAAGCTTGGTCTGCAGGCTCAGATCCATCTCGCAAATCTCATCGAGAAACAGCGTCCCGCCATCAGCGGCTTCAGCGGCCCCGATCTTATCGGCAATCGCCCCGGTAAACGAGCCTTTGAGATGGCCAAATACCTCGGACTCGAGCAAATCAGCCGGGATCGCCCCGCAATTGAGCGGCACAAACGGCCCCTTGGAGCGGCTCGACAGATCATGGATCGTCTGTGCGCAAACCTCTTTGCCGGTCCCGCTTTCGCCGGTGAGAAACACGGTTGCGGTGCTGCGGGCGATATTATCGAGCTTGTCGTAAATGCGCTGCATAATCGGCGAGGTGCCGATAAAGCCGTGAAACCCGTTTGTGGTGGTATTCACCGAAATTGCCTTGCCCGTCGCGGTTTGATGCGACGCCATGGCATTGAGGGTGGCGGTTGTTAGGCGTTTGTCCGCAAAGGGTTTGACCAGAAAATCAAACGAGCCCGCGCGCATCGCCTCAACCGCCCGGTTGATCGAACCATTGGCGGTAATAACGATGATCTTGCACGAGGGGTCTTCGCTGAGAATGTGAGTGATCAAATCCTGACCATCGCCATCGGGTAGCATCAAATCGATCAGCGCCACCGCAGGTTTCAACCGTTTGAACGCCGAAACCCCATCGGCAAAGGTCATGGCGGTTTCCACCGTGTGGCCTTCACGTTCGAGCAAGGAGGCATACATCATCGCCAGAGACGGCGTATCTTCAACCAGTAAAACACTATTCGACATGGGTTTGGCTCAGGGCTTAGTACGAGGGCTTAG
>CAYLLD010000103.1:3584-10102 GCA_964384315.1 uncultured Rhodobacterales bacterium
GGGCTTAGGACGGGGCTTAGGACGGGGCTTAGGACAGGGTAGAACTTTGGGTAGGCCTTAGGATTGGGGGCTATTCTTAATGAAGGTAAGGATTTCTTTGATGCCGGTCAAACTGGTTGTGCCTTGGCGCTCAAGTTGGGCGGTATCGTTCAGATGCGCAGCTCTGTTTAGAAGCTGGCCCGCGTTTTGAACCCGGGTCGCACCGATGGCACCTGCCACGGAAATTAGGATGTGGCTGGCGGCGGCAACCATTTCAATATTGCGCGCCTCAAGCCCGCTTTGAATACGCTCGGCCACGTTCTCAAGATCGCTGCGGATTTTGCCCAAAAGCTCGTCGAATTTCTCCGCACCGATTGATTTGGCTAGTGTGGCAAAGGCCTGCGGGTCGATCACCTCTTCAGTTAGCGCGGTGGGTTCCGCGCTGGGGCTTGGGGGCAGTACGGATGCAGGGTTCAGCTCAAAGTATCGCAGGATTTCCTGACCAAAATTCTCGATCCCCATAATCGGCTTGGCGATCAGACCGTCCGCGCCGGCCTCAAAAATCTTTTCGCGGTGCTCGCGCATGGCATAGGCGGTCAGCGCCACGACGGGCATGTTTTTATGCGCAGAGCCGTCAGCGCGCATATTGCGGATCACATCAAGACCCGAGACCCGGGGCATTTCAATGTCCAAAAGGGCAAGATTGAACTCGGATTTTGAAAGCTTCTCAAGCGCCTCGGCCCCGTCACAAGCGACCTCATATTTGGCCCCCATCGCACTTAGCATCTGGGTGACGACTTGCCTGTTTGTGGCATTATCCTCAGCCAAAAGGATGTTGAGCGCCGAAAGATCGGGCAGCATCGCATTTGGCATCACCGACATCGGCCCATGGGTCTTGGTGGCGCGCCGTTTGACCGCTTTGGCAAGACGGGTCGGGAAACTCACCCGCACCGCTGCGCCATGGCCCAGCACGTTATAAGCAGAGATTTGCCCGCCCATGTTCTCTACGAGTGACTTGGCAATATAAAGACCAAGCCCCGTGCCCGGTTTTTGGCTATCTTGCGGGCGGCCCCGGAATTCGAACAGCCGGGCCATGGCACTATCAGAAAATCCCGGCCCTTCGTCATTGATAATAAACTCCAGTTCGTCCTCTTGACCGATCCCCGCGGTCAATTTGATCCCACCGCGATCGGTATACTTGATCGCGTTGTCCATTAGGTTGCCGATCACCCGCAGCACCCGGCTGCGATCAAGCTCAACCACATCGGGGAGCGTGTCGGATTTATCGATTTCAAACGAAAGCTGTTTTGCGCTGATCGGCCCCAAAAATGTCCGGTAAATCTCGCCCAGAAAATCATCAAGATCGACCGCCGAGAGATCGGGCACAAAATCATTCTGGTCGATGGCGCGAATGTCGATGATACCATCGATGAGCTGGTTCATGTGGCGTGCGGCGAATAGCGCGCCGTTGCGGTGGAGGGTAGACTCGTCGTCAAGATCCTCCACGTTCATCAACTCAAGCCCGACGATCACATGGCCAATGGCAGAGCGCAGATCATGCGAGAGCATCGCGAGATAGCGTTCCTTGGCATTTGGGTCGGTTTCGGAGAAATTTGGAGTGGGACTGGACAAAATATATCAGAGACGCCGAAAGGCTACTCTCCTTGAGGTTGCGCGGGCCTCTTCTTATACAACCATTTTCGAAAAATTCTAGTCTGAATCTTCGCAAATGTTAGGCCAGCTTTTCGCGATATAGTGATCGATGGAGCGAAGCCACGTCAAGCGGAAGCGCCATCACGTCGTCGTATTCCTGCGGAAAATTGGTCCGCCCCAGCGCCACAATTGAGGCGTTGGGAAAGGCCTTTTTGGTCGCGCTCAGGGTCTCAAGCTCATCCGAGTTCGAGACCTCTAGCAGAACTGTATTGATTTTAGGGTCGCGCGGATCCTCGACCACCACGAAATTGGCGTGCCCAAGGGCCAAGAGGCAGATTGTCCGCAGCGATTCGGAGTTTGCGATGACGTGGATATGCAGGCCTTGGGCCACGTATCGGGGCGCCGGGGCGCGCAAGATCAGCCGGATGCGGTGGTCAAGATGATCAAGGGCAAGAGAGCCGCCCATGCGCGCCAAAATTTCCCGCGAAACGCTGGGGCCCAATGCATCCGTGGCGAATTGATCGTCGTCGCGTCCGTTGTGCCCGATCAGCAAATTCGCCAGCCAATCATCTTTGCCCTGAACTGGCCCGGTGGTGGCGGCAAAATCAATCGCGACGACCAGTTCCTCAGCTATGGATGTGGTCTCATGGCTGATGGTGATTTCAAGAAAATCGGTGCTGCCGCTTTCGACAATATAGCTGGCAAACTGCGCTACAACCTGCCGCAGACGCTTGAAATCGCCCTCAACGGACTGCGGGCATCCCAGCGCACAATTCACTTCAAAACTGATGCCCTCGCGCTGTGCCACCGAGGCAAACAATTCGCGCACCGCATGGGCCAGACGAGTGGGCTCAAAAGGCTTTTGCTCAATCTGGATCTGCTCGCTTTGTAGCGCAGAGTAATCGAGAATATCCCCCAGCATCGAGATCATCTGCTGGCCCGACCGCTCTGCCTGCTCAATGAGCCGCATTTGTGGCACCGAGAGCCCCGCCTTGCGCGCCAATGATAGCATCCCCAAAACACCATTCATCGGCGTGCGCAGCTCATGGCTCATCATGGTCAGGAACCGCGATTTGGCCTCTGTGGCGCGCCGCGCGTCCTCGGCCAGTTGCAGATTGATCTGGGCCATCCGCTTATTTTTGCGGCTCGTGCGATCGACAATATACAGCAAGGCCGCCCCGATCAGAAACGCGCCGATGTTGATAGAGGCGATGAAAAATGCGTTGCGCCGCAACTCGGCCCGCGCCCGCTCAATGCGCTCTTGCTCGCCCAGAAACACGGTTTGAGAAAATCGGTTCAGGTCCCCACGAAAACCCGCAAATTTGCGGAACAGTCGCTCGTATTCGCCCGGATTATTGGCGTTGAGGCCAAGGACCGCCTCTTCTTCTTCGACAAGGGCTTGCATCATGCGCGCCATGATGTCGGTTTTGCTGTCATAGGCCCGCAACCGCGCGCCGACAATGCCACGCTCGGAGAGGGCAAGACGTGACCAAAGAATGTCAAAGCGCCGATTGACGTAGTTGCGCGAAGGCTGCGCGTGGCCGACGCCAACCTCACCCAAGGAGGTGAGAAAATGGCTATATTCAGACTGCAGCCGTGAACTTGACCACGCTATGTTTTCTTCGTTCAGGGTTTGCAGCGAGTTGAGGTTGGTTCGATATGAATTGTACCCAACCCCCAGCAGAGCGGCTAGCGCGAAGACGATCAGAACAACGCTTAGCCTCATGCTCGACATCGTGGCGGCTATCTCACTTCGATTGCGCTCAGCTGCCAAATGAGCCGGGCGTTGTAGCTATTGTCACGCAGTTCGTCGAAATCACTCATGGGATAGATCACCCAAATTGGCCCCTTGTCCCGTGGTGACAGCAACTCGCCGCCCATCCGCGTGGCCAAAATTACGGGGTAATTCCGAAAATCGTCAAGGGGCACGTCAACTTCGTAATCATTGACCGCAATAAGCGTTGCCAGCTTGCCTTGCGGCCCATCGCCGATCAGATCGCGCACCAAAGGCCCGGTGAAAGGTTTGATCCCATCCACAAAGTCGTTGCCGGTGCGCACCTCGGTTTGGGGCAGGGCGTCAAGCTCGGTGAGCGAGTAAGATTTCGTAATCGGGTCCGTGCCGGTGGCAATGGTCACCGTCAGGACAGGGGATTGTGCGAAAGCGGGGGCTGCAATCACAAAAACAGAGATTAGAATGCGCAGAAGCTGCGCGAATAGCGGGGGTAAGGTCATAGTCTCGAGCCATTTTTTTGCTTTGTTGGTCTTAGTAAAGCAAGAAATAAGCCAAAAATTAACCAGTTTTCACCAGCAATTTGAATATAATTTGATGGGTTCTTTGCATTTCGCAATGCAAAACGCAAAGAACAGTTCATTTTGCAAAGGGCAAACCCTTTGCGATCTAGGCGTAAAGCTGCACCGATGAGCCTGCGAGCGCTGCCATGTTCAAGAGCCCCCGTGGTTCAATCGACGGGGTCGCGATAAAGGCTTTGTTGCCCATGCCCATCAAAATTGGACCAACTTCAAGCGAGCCGGACACGCTCTTAAGCACATTGCGTGCCGCCGATGCTGCATCCACGCTGGCAAAGACCAAGACATTGGCCGGGCCTTCGATGCGCGAGTTGGGGAAAATCCGCGCCCGCTGCACAGGATCAAGCGCGCTTTCGGAGTGCATCTCGCCCTCATAGGCAAAATCCACATTGGCCGCATCCAAGATGCGAATAGCTTCGCGAACGCGCGGGCCAGAGCCTTCGTCGAGATTTCCGAATTGGGAATGAGAACACAGCGCAACCTGCGGCGTGATACCAAAGCGGCGCACGTGCCGTGCCGCACCAATGGCAATCTCGGCGATCTCTTCAGCGCTTGGCTCAGGATGCACATGGGTGTCAGCGATAAACAGCGGCTCGTCGTTGAGCATTACGCTGAGCCCACCAACCGGGCGCAGACCCTCTTCTTGGCCCAAAATATCCGTGACATGTTTTAGGTGCCACAGATACTGCCCGAAGGTGCCACAGACCATCGAATGGGCCTCTTCGCGTTGGACCATGATGGCGGCGATGACCGTGGTATTGGTGCGCACAATTGTTTGCGCCAGCGCCGGGGTCACGCCGCGCCGTTCCATCAGCTTGAAGTAGGTTTCCCAGTAGTCGCGGAACCGCGGATCGCTTTGCGGGTTCACCAGCTCAAAGTCATCACCGGCTTTGATCTTAAAGCCCATATCGTCAAGGCGCTGCTGCACCACTTCTGGTCGCCCGATCAGAACAGGCTTATCGACGGTTTCTTCGATCATCGCATTGGCGGCACGCAGCACACGGCGGTCCTCGCCCTCGGCAAAGACGATCTTGCGCACCGAGGATTTGGCCGCGTCAAAGACAGGGCGCATGATCATCGAGGTGCGGAAAACGGTGCTTTCAAGCTGGCTGCGATACTCTGCAAGGCTCGCAACGGGGCGGGCCGCAACGCCGGTTTCCATGGCCGCTTTGGCAACTGCACAGGCCACGATGGGCAGCAGGCGCGGATCGAAGGGCTTGGGGATAAGATAATCCGGCCCAAAGACCATCCGCTCACCCTCATAGGCCGCCGCCGCCTCAGCGCTGGTAGACTGGCGCGCCAATTCCGCGATTGCCTCGACACATGCCAGTTGCATCTCGTCATTGATCTCGGTCGCGCCCACATCCAGCGCGCCGCGGAAGATGAAGGGGAAACACAGGACGTTGTTGACCTGATTTGGGAAATCCGACCGGCCCGTACAGATCAACGCGTCAGGGGCCACTTCGAGGGCATCGCTGGGCATGATCTCGGGATCGGGGTTGGCCATGGCAAAGATGATCGGCTGTTTGCTCATCTTGGCGACCATCTCTTTGGTCAGCACATTCGGACCCGAAAGGCCGAGGAAGAAGTCAGCGCCCTCGATGATGTCATCAAGCTCGCGCGGGCCTTCGCCTTGGGCATACTCAGCCTTTTGCGCCGAGGTGTTGTTGCGCCCGCGATAAACCAAACCGCTGCGATCCGACAGATAGATGTTTTCGCGCCGCACACCCAGTTTCACCAAGAGGTTCAAACAGGCAATCCCCGCCGCGCCGCCACCGGTTGTGACGATCTTGACGTCTTCGAACTTCTTGCCAACCACATGCAGCGCATTCATCGCCGCAGCGGCTGTCACAATCGCCGTGCCGTGCTGATCGTCGTGGAACACCGGAATGTTCATCCGCTCGCGGCAGAGTTTTTCGACCACAAAGCAATCGGGCGCCTTGATGTCCTCAAGGTTCACCGCCCCGAAGGTCGGCTCAAGGGCGGTCACAATATCCGCCAGCTTTTCGGGATCGCTCTCGTTCACTTCGATGTCGAAGCAATCGATATTGGCGAATTTCTTGAAGAGGACCGCTTTGCCCTCCATCACCGGCTTAGAGGCCGCAGCCCCGATATTGCCCAGACCCAAAACAGCCGTGCCGTTCGAGATCACCGCCACCAGATTGCCCTTGGCGGTATAACGCGCGGCATCCGAGGGGGTGGTTTGAATTTCGAGGCAAGCCTCCGCGACACCGGGGCTATACGCGCGCGCCAGATCATTGCCGTTGTCCATCGGCTTGGTGGCGCGGATTTCGAGTTTTCCGGGCTGCGGGAACTCGTGATAATCAAGCGCGGCTTGGCGCGCAGTGTCGTTCGAACGGCCTGACATCGAGGTTCCTTGTCAACAGATAAAAAGAGGGTGCTTTATAGACGTCGTTTGCCGCGCGTACACCGCTAAGTTTCATCCGGCCAGAACTGGCCCCGTTAGAATCGCGTAAGAATCGCGTGAGAACGTTGATTTTAGCTCTGAATCAGGCCCAAAATATCCTTGGCGGCCTCAGGAATGTTTGTTCCCGGCCCGAAAATCGCCTTCACGCCCG
>CAYLLD010000104.1:0-10081 GCA_964384315.1 uncultured Rhodobacterales bacterium
GCCCCCGCGACCAGCCGTGTTTCGGGGGTTTTGGCCAGCAGGGCGCTGAGCTCATCCACGGTTTTGGGGATGGAGAGAGCCGCTGTGCCACGCGGGTCCGGCAGGGCGGCGAGGCGCTTGGCCATCTCGCGCGCCTCTTGCTGGCGCGGGTCATCCGCAGGGGCGGCCTTTAAATCCGCCGCCGCGCGCAGGATCGGGGCGTAGCCGGTGCAGCGGCACAAATTGCCTTGCAGCGCAGTTTTAGTCGCCGCGCTATTCCCAAGCGCGCCGTTGAGCCACGCCGCATAAAGCGCCATAACAATCCCCGGCGTGCAAAAGCCGCATTGCGAGCCGTGGTGGGTGTGCAGGGCGGTTTGGATCGGGTGGAGGGCGTCGCCTTGGGCCAGCGCTTCGATGGTCAGAACATGAGCGCCCTGCAGCATCGGCATCAGCGCGATACAGGCGTTCATGGGCTGATATGTCACCATGTCCGCGTGCGCGCGCCCCACAAGCACGGTGCAGGCCCCGCAATCCCCCTCGGCGCAGCCCTCTTTGGTGCCCGTGAGGCGCTTTTCGAGCCGGATGAAATCCAAAAGCGTATCCGTGGGGGAGACATCGT
This sequence comes from uncultured Rhodobacterales bacterium, assembly GCA_964384315.1. Lineage (GTDB taxonomy): Bacteria > Pseudomonadota > Alphaproteobacteria > Rhodobacterales > Rhodobacteraceae > CAYLLD01. The sequence goes on from CAYLLD010000104.1 coordinate 599, forward strand.
GCAGGCGCACCGTCTCGTCGTTCAAAACGAAACTCAGCTCAGGCTCGCGCATGTGCGACTCACTTGTGGGGGTCATTTCCATACCAAAGGCTAATCGCCACCGGTGCGCGGCTTCAATAGCGCAAAGACATTGACCATCGGGATTTTGCGATTTATGGCTCGCACCCCTTGGCGGGTATGGTGAAAAGGTATCACGCGAGCTTCCCAAGCTTAAGTTACGGGTTCAATTCCCGTTACCCGCTCCAAGTTTTTTTGCCTAACGGTACACGACCATGTTTTTTGCCTACGGCAAACGACAATGGTTTTTTTGCCTTACGGCAAACGGTGCCGCACCCGCGCGCCATGTTCAATCGCGGCCGCCGAAAGACGGTTGATGCTCAGCTCGTAGCGGATTTCTTCCAAAATGCGCAATTCGCTCTGTTTGGTCAGCCCGTCGGCGGCCACCACGTCGCAGGCCAGCGCATAGGCTGTCTCGTAAAGATCCTCGCGCAAGGCCTCGCGGATCAAGCCAAAGAGCGCCTCTAGGCCCTCTTCTTCCTCGAACAGCTCGTAGACCGTGCGCGAGACCGCTGGGATGCGGTCGCTGTCGTAATCGCCAAAAGCGGGCATGAAATCGACGATGCGGGCGATGGACAATAGCTCTGAGGTCGAGGGCGTCAGATCGGCCACGGAGGCGGCGACCATGATCGCCACGAGCGCGTCTGGGGCGGTGAAAGCGGTGAGGGGGGTGTCAATTTGGGGCATGTTGATCAATGAGTTGGCTGCGATAACCTCTAGTTATTGACGCGCCGTGCCTCTGACAATAGGGAAGGGGCCGATTTTTGGACAGATCACGACCGGTCCTTATACCAATCTCGAGTTAGACAAAGGAAATGGCATGAGCGCGCTTCTGGACGCTGCATTGCAGGTGAAAGCTTGGCCTTTTGAAGAGGCGCGCCGCTTGGTGAAGCGCTATGAAAAGGCGCCCCCCGAGAAGGGCTATGTGCTGTTTGAGACCGGCTATGGGCCCAGTGGCCTGCCCCATATTGGCACATTCGGCGAGGTTGCGCGGACGACCATGGTGCGCCGTGCCTTTGAGGCGATCAGCGATATTCCCACGCGGCTGATCTGCTTTTCGGATGATCTTGATGGGATGCGCAAGGTGCCGGACAATGTGCCCAACGCGCAGATGCTGGCCGAGCATATCCAAAAGCCGCTGACCTCGGTGCCTGATCCTTTTGGCGAATACGACAGCTTTGGCGATTATAACAACGCGATGCTGCGGCGCTTTCTTGACGGGTTCGGCTTTGAATATGAGTTCATTTCCGCCCGCGAATATTACGGCGCGGGCCATATGGATGCGATCTTGCTGCGCGCCGCCGAGCGTTACGACAAGATCATGGAGGTCATGCTGGCCTCCCTGCGCGAAGAACGGCAGGCGTCTTATTCGTGCTTTCTGCCAATTTCGCCCACCACGGGCCGCGTGCTTTATGTGCCGATCAAACATGTGGATGCGGGCGCGGGCACGGTGACCTTTGACGACGAGGACGGCACCGAGACGACCCTGCCTGTGACGGGCGGCAATGTGAAATTGCAGTGGAAGCCCGATTTTGGCGCGCGCTGGGCGGCGCTGGGCGTGGACTTTGAGATGTATGGCAAAGAACATGCGACCAACGAAAAGCTCTACGACAAAATCTGCACGATCCTTGGGGGGCGGGCGCCGAACCATTTCTCATATGAGCTGTTTTTGGACGAAGAGGGCGGTAAGATCTCGAAATCCAAGGGCAACGGGATTTCTATGGACGACTGGCTGAGCTATGCCACCCCCGAGAGCCTCTCGCTGTTTATGTATGGCAAGCCCAAGACCGCCAAGCGGCTGTTTTTCGATGTGATCCCCAAGGCGGTGGACGAATATCACCAGCATCTGCGCGCTTTTGCGGATCAGGATATGGCGGCGCGGCTGAACAACCCCGTATGGCATATTCACCGTGGCCAGCCGCCGGTCAGCGACATGGCAGTGCCCTTCACCATGCTCTTGAACCTCGCCTCTGCGGCCAATGCCACCGATAAGGACGTGCTGTGGGGGTTCATCCGCAAATACGCCCCAGAGGCGACGCCCCAAAGCCATCCGGGCCTTGATGCGGCCTGCGATTATGCGGTGCGCTACTTCAACGACATCGTGAAACCGGCCAAGACCTACCGCGCGCCCGATGAGCGCGAGCGGGCGGCTTTGACGGATTTGCGGGATCGGTTGGCGGCCTATCAGGGCGCAGGCGATGGCGAAGACTTGCAGAGCCTCGTTTTTGCGGTTGGCAAAGACCATGAGTTCGACCCGCTGCGCGATTGGTTCAAAGCGATCTACGAGGTGCTGATGGGCGCCAGCCAAGGGCCGCGCTTTGGCGGGTTTGTCGCGATTTACGGGACCAAGCGGACGATTGCCCTGATTGACGAGGCGCTGGCGGGCGGTTTCGTGTAAACTTCAAATGCCCGTGATCGGGCTTTGACAACCGCCCCAGCCGCCCCAGTTGGTGAAGGGGCAAAAGGAGATGCGAGATGCGGCAGTTTATGACACGGCAGTGGATGTTCGCGATGGCGCTATTGTTTTGCGCCGCTCCCCTAGGCGCGTTCGCGCAATCAGATGATATCCGCGGCGTGATTTCCGCTCAGGTCGAGGCCTTTGGCGACAACGATCTTGACCGCGCGTTTTCTTTTGCCTCTCCGATGATCAAAAGCCAGTTTCGCGATCCGGACCGCTTTGGGGCCATGGTCGAAAGCGGTTATCCGATGGTCTGGCGGCCCCAATCTATGCGTTTTGGCGGGTTGCGCGACGAGGGCGGGCGGCAGGTCCAGACGGTGTTTTACACCGATGCCGCAGGTCAGGTCTATGAGGCCAGCTACGAGATGATCTTCTTCAAGGGCAAATGGCTGATCAACGGCGTGGCGATCCGCGAGGCTGATCTAAGCGTCTAACGGGCGGCTTTTTACGCAGCTAGGCCCATATGAGCACAAATTGCCCTTTTCATCGGGCAACAATGGTGAGATAGCGCATCGCCAACACCCCACATCTACCCCAAACAACGGGAGCCCGCGCGATGGAGTTGGTCCAAGCCCTGACATTTGATGACGTCCTTCTGGTACCAGATGCCTCCGACGTGCTGCCCGCCGATGCGGATGTAAGCTCCAAGATCACCAAGAGCATCACCCTCAACATCCCGCTGATGAGCGCGGCGATGGATACGGTGACCGAGGCGCAGATGGCCATCGCCATGGCGCAATCCGGCGGCTTGGGGGTCATTCACCGCAATCTGAGCATGGACGAGCAGGCCCAAGCGGTGCGCCGGGTCAAACGCTTTGTCTCAGGCACGGTCTACAACCCGATCACCCTGACCCCGAACCAGACCCTTGCGGACGCCAAGGCGCTGCAAGAGCGCTATAACATCACAGGGTTTCCTGTGGTGGATGATACGGGCCGCGTGCTGGGGATCGTGACCAATCGCGACATGCGCTTTGCCTTGGATGATGCAACGCCTGTGCATGTGATGATGACCTCGGATAATCTGGCCATGCTGCGCGAGCCTGCGGATCTCAAAGAGGCCAAGAGCCTGATGGAGGCGCGGCGGCTTGAGAAATTGCTGGTGGTGGACGCGGATAACAAGCTCACGGGGCTCTTGACCATCAAGGATATCGAGCAGGCGGTTTTGAACCCGAATGCCTGCAAGGATGACCTTGGGCGGCTGCGGGTTGCGGCGGCCTCAACCGTGGGGGCCGCGGGGTTTGAGCGGTCTATGGCCTTGATTGATGCAGGGGTTGATCTTTTGGTCATTGATACGGCGCATGGCCATGCACGCGCGGTGGCCGATGCTGTGAAAGCTATTAAAAAACAATCAGATGTAGAGATTTGTGCAGGTAATGTGGCAACTGCAGAAGGCGCAAAGTCCCTCGTGGATGCTGGGGCTGATTGCATCAAGGTCGGCATTGGTCCGGGCTCGATTTGCACCACGCGCATCGTGGCGGGCGTCGGTGTGCCGCAGATCACTGCCATCGCCGATGCGGTCAAAGGCGCGGGCGATATTCCGGTGATTGCCGATGGCGGGATCAAGTTTTCGGGGGATTTTGCCAAGGGCATCGCCGCAGGGGCCAGCGCGGCCATGATCGGCTCGATGCTCGCGGGCACCGATGAGGCACCGGGCGAAGTGATCCTCTATCAGGGCCGCTCGTATAAATCCTATCGCGGCATGGGTTCGGTTGGCGCCATGGCGCGCGGCTCGGCGGATCGCTATTTCCAAAAGCAGGCCAGCGCCGAGAAACTCGTGCCCGAGGGTATCGAGGGCCAAGTCCCCTACAAAGGCCCCGTTGCGCCGGTGTTGCACCAGATGGTCGGCGGGCTGCGCGCGGCCATGGGCTATACCGGCAAAAAGACGATCAGCGCCATGCGCCAAGGGGCCAAGATGGTCCAGATCACCGGCGCTGGGCTCAAAGAGAGCCACGTGCACGATGTGCGGATCACCCGCGAGGCGCCCAACTACCGTGGTGGCTCGTAGCGTGACGCGCGGCCCCGCACCCCACAGCGGTGCTCCAACGGGCGGCAAATCGGTCTGGTGGCTCTTTATTGCCCTCGCCAGCATCGGCGCGCTCGGCCCCTTTGCCATCGACACATACCTCCCGGCGCTGCCCGAAATGGCCAAAGCGCTGGCAGCCCCGTCATTCGAGGTGAAACTCACAATCTCGGCGTTTTTGCTGGGCACAGGGCTTGGCCCGCTCATTCTTGCGCCTTTGGGGGACGCCATCGGTCGCCGCCCCGTGATGATCACAGGGCTGGTGGCTTTTATCGGGCTTAGCGCCGCCTGCGCCCTAGCGGGTGACGTGCGGATGCTCATCGTTTTGCGGTTCTTTCAGGCCATGGCATCGGGGGTCGCCATGGTGATGACCCGCGCGGTCTTGGCGGATAAATTCGCAGGCGACGAGCTGAGCCGTGCCACCTCGTTTGTGATGCTGTTTTTCACCACCGCCCCCATCATCGCCCCGATCATCGGCGGCGCGCTTTTGAGCATTGGGTCGTGGCGGCTGATTTTTTGGTCTTTGTGCCTCTTTGGGCTGATAGCTTTGGCCATGGCGCGCACTGTAGACGAAACGCTGCCCCCAGCGCTGGCCAAACACTATAAACTACGCCCGGTTTTGAGCGGCTATATCGATATTCTGCGCCATCCCGCCTCTTTGCAGCAGATCATCATCGGCGGGCTGTTTTCGATGCAATTCTTCGCAATGCTTTCGAGCGCGCCCTTTATCTTTATCGAGCAATTCGGCGTCACCCCTGCCCAGTTTGCCATGATGTTCGCGGTGATTTCGGCGGCGACCTATGTGGCCAATCTGCTCAATGCCACTTTGGTGACGCGGGTGGGCTATATCAACATGCTCAAGGGTGCGATTTTTGCGTTGATTGCCAATGCCACCCTGCTTTTGATTTTGGGCATCACCGGGTTTGGCGGATTGATCGGGTTTTTCGCAGCCATGATCATCATCATGAGCATCTATCACATCGTGATCGCCTCAACGACCGCTGGGCTGATGGCCTATCAGGGTCACCGGGCCGGGGCGGCGGCGGCGGTGGCAACGTTTGTGCGCTTTTCTATGGGGGCGTTCGGGGCCGCGCTGCCGGGGCTTTTGGGCTTGGCGCCGACATTGAACTATGCCCTGACCGTGGCGCTGGCGACCTTGCCGCTTTTGTTCATGATCTCGCGCATCAAAACTCCGGATTTGGCTAAATGACCCCGGCGGCCCGGCTTGCGGCGGCGATAGAGTTGGCCCAGACAATCCTAACGGGCGCGCCCGCCGAGGCGACCCTGACCAATTGGGCGCGGGGTGCGCGCTATGCGGGATCAAAGGATCGCGCGGCAGTGCGTGATATTGTTTTTGACTGTCTGCGCAAGAAGCGCTCTTACATTTATGCCGCTGGCGGCGTTGAAAGCGGCCGTGCGCTGGTGCTTTCGCATGTCCGCGACCGGGGCGATGATCCGGCTGCTTTGTTCACGGGCGAGGGGTATGGTCCCTCGGAATTGACGGACCATGAGAAAACGGCACCTGAGCAAAGCGCGGCTGACCTTAGAGCCGCGCCCACGGCTGTGCGGCTCGATTACCCTGATTTTCTACACGATGATTTAACCGGGGCATTGGGCGCGGATCTTGAGCCTGTCATGGCGGCCATGCGCGAACGTGCGCCGGTTGATCTGCGGGTGAATTTGGCGCGGGGCACGCGCGCTGAGGCGCAGGCGGCTTTGGCGCAAGACGAGATTGAGGCCGTGCCAGTTGCGGGCGTCGAGACCGCGCTGCGCATCACCGCCAACCCGCGGCGGCTCGCCCAATCCACGGCCTTTGGCCAAGGTTTGGTTGAGCCACAAGATGCCTCTAGTCAGTTCGCAGCGCGGCTTGCGGATGTGAAACCGGGCCAGCGTGTGCTTGATTTTTGCGCCGGTGGCGGGGGCAAGGCTTTGGCGCTTTATGATCAGGGCGCGTCTCATGGCGGCGGCGGGGCAAAGATTTTCGCCCATGACATTGCCGAGGCGCGGATGAAGGATTTGCCAAATCGCGCGGCGCGGGCGCAGGCCCGTGTGACGAGTATTGCGCCGGGCAGTCCTGCACTTAAGCCAGCAAATTTTGATACGGTTTTCGTAGATGCGCCTTGTTCGGGCAGTGGGGCTTGGCGGCGCACGCCAGATGCGAAATGGCGGATTGAGCCAGAGCATCTGACCCGGCTTTGCGCCATGCAGCGCGAGATTTTGACCAAGGTCGCGCCGCTTTTGCGCCCGGGCGGCACGCTGATTTACGCGACTTGCTCGTTTTTGCCTTGCGAAAATGATGACCAGCTGGCGTGGTTTCTTGCACAAACCGGCGCCTTCTCGCTGGTAGAGACCCATCATATGACGCCTTTGGGCACTGGTGACGGGTTTTTCGCAGCAAAACTTGAGCGTTTACCCTAATTTACGTAGGGTAAGGTGTTGTCGTGCCATTAATAAACAACTACAGGTTGTTTTCTCGGGTCAGCTATTTCTTGGTCGATTATTAACTATATGACGTTGAATTAGCCAAAACCTCGCATTGTCCACACAGGCGTTTTTGGGATCAACTATGTCGGATTTTCCTGTACCAGATACACACTCCCAATCCGCGCTTTCGCTTTATGCACCGCTTGCGGCCTTGGTCTGCCTCTTGGTTGGTGTCGGCGTCGCCTTTGTCGTGCTCTCGGGCTACGCCAGCAGCGTTGCGCTTAAATACGGGTTGATCGGCGGCGGCGCGGGACTTGTCGTGGTCGCGGCCATGATCGCGTGGAAGCAATTGCGCGGCGACACCCTTAGCGCGGGCGCTGAGGTTTTGTTTGATCAAATGACCCGCAACGACGACCGCGTGTGCCTTTTGGTCACGACATCGGGCCGGGTGCAGCGGCAAAATGCGGCCGCCGCCAAACTTAAAACCTCGGTGCCGACCATCGGCGGTATTTTAAGCGGCCATTTCGAGCGCGCCGATGAGGTGTCTTATCGGCTCATTGGCGGTGCTGAAACTCAGGGTTCGATTAAGCTGAGCGAAGCGGCAACCGACGGTACGATTTGGCAGATGGAAGTGGTCAAACTCGCCAGTGAGCAGTTCATGTGGCGCATTGAACCTGATCACGAGGGCGCACAGACGCGCGGCGCGGCAACGGATGCGGTGCTTGACCCCAAAGCCGGGCATTACCCCTCACATTTCGTCGATACTTTGCCCGTGGCCTTGGCGACGGTCTCGCAAGAGGGGCGAATTTTGACGCTGAATTTTGCGGTTCGCGAGCTTTTGGGTCCAAAGGCCGAGGTTGGCGTTTTGCTCGAAGAATTGATGGAGGGGCTGGGCCGCTCTATCTCTGAGCGCATCCGCGATATGTTCAATGGGCGGCTTCATGTGCGCTCTGAGGTCGCGCGGGCGCACCGAGATGGGCAAGAGATTTATCTGCAGGTGACGCTGAAGCGGTTCACCTCAAATGGTGAGCCTGCGCTGGTGGCTGTGATTGCCGATGCCACCGAGCTTAAGACCCTTGAGGCGCAGTTCGTACAAAGCCAAAAAATGCAAGCGGTTGGCCAGTTGGCAGGCGGTGTTGCCCATGATTTTAACAATCTTTTGACAGCAATTTCAGGGCATTGCGATCTTTTGCTCATGCGTCACAATACCAATGATGGCGATTTCAGTGATCTGACACAGATCCGGCAAAACACCGATCGCGCGGCCTCGCTCGTGGGGCAGCTATTGGCGTTTTCGCGCAAGCAAACGCTCTTGCCCAAGGTCATTGATCTAACCGATACGATGACCGAGTTGAGCCATCTTTTGAACTCTTTGTTGGGTGAAAAAGTGGACCTGAAAATCGAACTGGGGCCAAAACTGCTGCCGGTTCGGGTCGATGATCGCCAGCTTGAGCAGGTCATCATGAATTTGGTTGTGAACGCGCGCGATGCCATGCCCCAAGGCGGCGAGGTGACGATCCGCGCGCGCAACGAGACCTTTGAGCAGGATTTCACCCGCGACCGCGCTGTTGTGCCTATGGGCGATTACGTGCGGATCGAAACCGTTGATAGCGGCGAGGGCATCCCCGAAGGTGAGATTAAGAAAATCTGGGAGCCGTTCTTTACAACCAAGCCCCAAGGCGAGGGCACTGGCCTTGGCCTGTCGACGGTTTACGGCATCATCAAACAGACCGGAGGCTTCGTCTTTGTGGATAGTATCGTCGGGCAGGGCACGACGTTTACGATCCTCTTACCGGCCTTTACCGAGGCCCAGGTCGTGCAGCCTGCGGCGGTTGTGCCTGCTGCTGATGCGGCGGTTGATCTTTCGGGCAGCGGTGTTGTCTTGCTGGTCGAGGATGAATTGCCGGTGCGCTCTTTCGCGGCCCGTGCGCTTGATATTCGCGGCTATTCGGTGATTGAGGCGGCTTGCGGCGAAGAGGCGCTGGAGATTCTAAGCGATGACGATCTACACATCGATCTGTTTGTCTCAGACGTGATTATGCCTGGAATGGACGGGCCAACTTGGGTGAAAAAGGCCCGTGAGGCCCGGCCCAAGACCAATGTGATTTTTGTGTCTGGCTATGCGGAGGACGTGTTTCGGGGCGGTGAGATCAGCATCCCCAATGCCGCCTTCTTGCCCAAGCCATTTTCGCTGAATGATTTGACCCAAGCGGTCAAAGATCAGATGAGCGAGACCGTTTGATCCGATCGTAGATCGCATATTCTGGGGCCAAATGCGCGCGCAAGGCCTGTGCAGTCCCCGTGCTTAGCCCTATGTCCATATCCGGCGATGCATTGACCCGCGCAGGCTCAATTCTTTGACCCAGCCGCGCTGATAAAAACCCTGTGAAGCTGCCAAAATCTTCATAGGCATAGAGATGATCTACCCCAACTGCACCGGATTTGTTGGTCACAAACCGCGCTTGGCTGCCTATCTGAGCATGGGGCGGCGGGTCTGGGTGCATGTAATCTTGGACAAAAGTTT
>CAYLLD010000105.1:0-10073 GCA_964384315.1 uncultured Rhodobacterales bacterium
ACAAGCTTGCCCGCTTCGAAGCGCAGCGCAAGCGATAGACCGTCTATTTTTGGCTCGGCCACAAAACACGGCGGTGAATTTAGCCCCAAAAACCGACCGACGCCTTGAACAAAATCTTCTACGTCTTCGGCAGTAAATGCATTTGAGAGCGACAGCATCGGCAAAACATGCTGGATTTTGGAAAAGCCGCTGGCTGGCGCAGCCCCTACTAAGTCTGCGGGGCTGTTTTTTAGCTTTAGATGCGGAAAGGCCAGTTCGAGCGCTTTGTTTTCACGCAGCAGCGCATCATATTCAGAATCCGCAATGATCGGTTCATCGCGCTGGTGATATGCCGTGTTTGCATCGATTAAGATGTTAGAAAGTTCCGCAAGCCTTTGTCTGGCTTCGTCTTCGCGAAGACGGGATATCTTTGTGTTCTGGGCCAAACCGCCATCCCGTTTGTGATTCCGAGATGGCATTTTGGCATAGTTTTTTAGAATTCAACACCACTTGGCTTTGCCTAAATTGGCGCAACCACCTAGCGGGATTAGAAAAGTCAGCCGTTCACAGCGATCGGCTCGTCCAGGGTTTCGGAAACAGGATCGCGCAAAACGTAGCCCCGACCCCAAACCGTTTCGATATAGTTCTCACCATTTGTGGCCTGCGCTAGTTTTTTGCGCAGCTTACAGATGAATACATCAATGATTTTGAGTTCCGGCTCATCCATACCGCCATAAAGATGATTGAGGAACATCTCTTTGGTCAGCGTTGTACCTTTGCGCAAACTCAACAGCTCTAGCATCTGGTATTCTTTGCCGGTGAGATGAACCGGTTTGCCCTCAACCTCGACGGTTTTGGCATCCAAATTGACCAGAATTTGACCCGTTTGGATCGAGCTTTGCGCGTGCCCTTTCGAGCGGCGCACAATGGCATGAATACGCGCAATCAATTCTTCGCGGTGGAAAGGCTTGGTCATATAATCATCTGCGCCAAAGCCAAAACCGCGAATTTTATTCTCGGTGTCATCAAGACCCGAGAGGATCAGAATGGGCGTTTCTACTTTCGACAGCCGCAACTGACGCAAAACCTCTAGGCCGGAAATATCCGGCAAGTTCACGTCAAGCAGGATCAGATCGTAGTCATAAAGCCGCGCTAAATCGATCCCCTCTTCGCCCAAATCCGTCGCATAGACGTTCAGGTTTGCATTCGAGAGCATAATTTCAACGCTCTTGGATGTCGTAGGATCGTCCTCAACCAATAGTACACGCATGTTCTTTGCCTCCGATCGACATCGCATCTCTGATTACGTCCATCGGTCGCCGAAAAAGGTTAACTGGCGGTTACTGGGAGCGTAAAAAGAAAAGCTAAAATCGTTTGTTTCCAGCTATTTGGACGGCATTTCTTCATTTTTTTGCAGACGCACCATCTTAGCGAGTGCAGCTAACTAGCATAGCAACCTAGGGTTGTCTATAGGTTTGCATCGCCGTCACACGCAATGCACGCGCCCCATGCTGAGACATCGCGCTAACCCAACTGTCCAGCTCTTCGCGCGTCAGCGCATACATCTCGCAGGCCTCGTCTGGGTCGATCAACCCCGCCTCAACCGCGGTAACCACCGCCGCTTTACGACGCGCCACCCAGCGCGATGTGTTGCGCGGCGGCAAATCTGCCCGCGAAATCTTCCGGCCATCCGCAGTTGTTGCGAAAATTGGCCCCTTCTCTTTGCGAATATACATTCGGCTCACCCTAATTGCTCTTAACCCACGAATTGAAACTAGGGAGCCATGGCTTACATGCCGTTAATCCAGCTCTTGAGAGTTCGTGCGATTTTAAGCTATTGCACGGCAAATTAGTTAGGTTCCGCCTTTGTTAAACATGACGCCAGATATGACCCCCAATTCGGCCCTCAACTCGATGGGCCTGAATAAGCCGCCCAAGGACACTCGCGTCGTTGTGGCTATGTCGGGCGGCGTGGACAGCTCGGTTGTGGCGGCGGTTCTGGCCGAGCAGGGCTATGACGTGGTGGGTGTGACCTTGCAGCTTTACGATCACGGGGCGGCGCTGGCCAAGAAAGGTGCGTGCTGTGCAGGGCGTGATATTCACGACGCGCGCCGTGTGGCCGAGGAGATGGGCTTTCCCCATTACGTGCTCGATTACGAGAACCGCTTTCGCGAGAGCGTGATTGACGAGTTCGCCGATAGCTATCTGGCGGGGGCCACGCCGGTGCCCTGTATTCGCTGCAACGAGCGGGTCAAGTTTCGCGATCTTTTGGAGACTGCCAAGGATCTTGACGCGGACTGTATGGCCACCGGCCACTATATACAGCGGTTCGATCACGGCGCGGGCGCGCAGCTGCACCGCGCGGCGGATGGCGATCGGGATCAATCGTATTTTCTGTTCTCCACGACCCAAGCGCAGCTCGATTACCTGCGCTTCCCGCTGGGGCATCTGACCTCCAAGGAAGAGACCCGCGCGCTGGCTCGCAAATATGGCCTGCCGGTGGCGGATAAGCCCGACAGCCAAGACATTTGCTTTGTGCCCAACGGCTCTTACGCCGATGTGATCAAAAAACTGCGCCCCGGCGCGGCAGAGCCCGGTGACATCGTGCATCTGGATGGGCGGGTGCTGGGCGCGCATAACGGCGTGATCCATTATACTGTCGGGCAGCGGCGCGGTCTTGGGATTGGCGGCGGCGATCCGCTTTATGTGCTTAAGCTGGATCCGGATGCGCGGCATGTTGTTGTCGGGCCCAAAGAGGCGCTGGCGACGCGGACCATTCAAATTCATACGGTGAACTGGCTGGGAGATGGCGATTTTGCTGATCTGGGCGAGATTGAAATGGACGTGCGCATCCGCTCAACCCGCCCGCCCCGCGCGGCAACCCTGCGGCCCCTCAGCGCCACCACCGCCGAGGTCGAACTGGCGGTGGCCGAGGAAGGCGTGGCGCCGGGGCAGGCTTGCGTTTTTTACGATCCGGACAGCACGCGGGTGTTTGGCGGCGGTTGGATTGGCCGCTCATGAAGGCTGATTGCGCGCTCATGATGGGCTATCGCCCCTAGACGCCGCCCGCGCCCGTGCTAACCTGATGCCAAACCAGCAAAAGGCCGCCCCGCATGAGCAATCTTGACCAAGTTCTCACCACCATCGACGACAACCAGCCCGCCGCCCTTGAACGGCTCTTTGCGCTTTTGAAAATCGAGAGTATCTCGACCGATAGCGCCTATGCGGGGGCCTGCGTTGATGCGGCGGATTGGCTGGTGGCCGATCTGAAAACCATCGGCTTTGACGCCACCCGCCGCGACACACCGGGGCATCCCATGGTTGTCGCCCATTATGAGCCAAAAGGTGGCGCGGCCCCGCATCTGTTGTTCTACGGCCATTATGACGTGCAGCCTGTGGACCCGCTTGATCTATGGGACCGCGCGCCTTTTGATCCGGCCATTGAGACGCAAAACGGCGCGCAGGTGATCCGTGCGCGGGGGGCGGCGGATGACAAGGGGCAGTTGATGACCTTTGTGGAGGCCTGCCGCGCGTGGATGGCGGTGCATGGGTCGCTGCCGTGCAAATTGACGCTGTTCTTTGAGGGCGAAGAGGAAAGCGGCTCGCCCTCGCTTGTGCCGTTTCTTGAGGCGCATCGGGCCGAGCTGGGCGCTGATCTGGCGCTGGTCTGCGACACGGGGATGTGGGACGCAAAGACGCCTGCGATTTGCACGATGCTGCGCGGCATGGTCGCCGAGGAAATCACGATCACAGGCCCGGCGCTTGATCTGCATTCGGGCATGTATGGCGGCCCCGCGATGAACCCAATCCGCGTGCTAACGCAAATTCTGGGCGGTCTTCATGACGAGACGGGCCGCGTCACCGTGCCGGGGTTTTACGACGATGTGGCTGAGGTCTCCGATAAGCTCAAAGCACAGTGGCAGACCCTAGGGTTTGACACCGAGGCGTTTCTGGGCGCGGTGGGCCTGAACGATCCTGCGGGCGAGCAAGGCTATAGCGCCCTTGAGCAAATCTGGGCCCGCCCCACCGCCGAGATCAACGGGATTGCGGGCGGTTATGCAGGTGAGGGGTTTAAGACCGTCCTGCCCTCTAAAGCTGTGGCCAAGGTCAGTTTCCGGCTGGTCTCGCAGCAAGACCCCGACAAAATTCAGGCCGCGTTTCGCAAATATGTGACGGACCGCGTGCCCAGCGATTGCGAGGTCTCGTTTAAGTCAAAAAACAACGCAGGCGCCACGGTGATGCCCGTCGAGGACCCCGCTTTTGAGGCGGCGCGCGGGGCGCTGTCGGATGAATGGCCCAATGAGGCGCTGTTCATCGGCGGCGGCGGCTCGATCCCAGTTGTGGGACATTTTCTTGAGATTTTGGAAATTCCAAGCCTGCTGGTGGGCTTTGGCCAAGACGATGACGCGATCCATTCGCCCAATGAAAAATACGATGTGGCCAGTTTCCACAAAGGCACCCGCAGCTGGGCGCGGATTTTAGCGGCGCTGACAAAGGGATAAGCCAGCGCCGCCAAGCGCTTTAGGAGCTGGCGGCGGTAACGCCCATATCCAAAAGCGCCTTAATCTCAGTTTCGCTGGTGCCCGCCACAATGCGGCCCAGCTCTTGATCGCCCTTGAGCACCAAAAGCGTCGAGCGGCGCGGGATATTGCGCGAGGTGGTCACATCGGCGCTTTCATAATCATCCCAATCCACCCGCACAAAAACCATCGCCTCGTCATAGGCAGGGTTCGCGCCGCGCAACGCGCCGATAACCCGCTCTTGGCGCGCGCAAGTGCTGCACCAATCGGCGGCATAATCCACAAAGACCGTTTTGCCATCCGCCAGCGCATCTTCGATCACGCCGGGGCTGTAATCGATCAAATCCGCGACCTTATCCCCAGCCAGAGCAGGCAAAGGCAGCGCCAAAACGGCCAGCGAGGCCACAAGTAAATCACGTCTTTTCATGAGAGTTCTCCTCAGGTTTGATTAGAGATATGGTTGGTTAGAGATAGGGTTGGTTAGAGCATGACCGAGAGGTCTTGCAGCCAGATCGGCATAATTTGCAGCGCCCAAGCTTCGAGCATGTGGTGGATTTTAAAGACCAGCATGGCCCCGACGATAATGAATGTGATCCCCAGCAAGGGTTTCGAGCGCTCGGCCAAGGCCCGCAAGGCCTGTGCGCGGGTGCGAATGGCCGATTGCGCGCCCATGCCCAGAGAGATGATGATGGTTGAGACGCCAAGAGCGAAAAACGCCATGATCAGCGTGACATAAAACAGGCTCTCGCCTTGGGAGGCCAGCGCGATGGCCCCGCCCAAGGTGGGGCCAATGCATGGCGACCAGACCGCGCCTAGCAGCAAACCGCCCAAAAATTGCCCCGTGAGCGAGCCGTGATTGAGGCTGTCCATACGCGTGTCGGCCCCTGCAGCCACCCCTGCGGCCACGGTTTCGAACCGGCTGGCGAATTGCGGCACCACAAGGACCAGCCCAAAGGCGATCATCACATAGGCCCCGATTTGCGCCAGCACGCTTTGGGTCAGCCCGAGGGATTGACCAAAGGCGGTGACCAGCACGCCAAAGACCACGAAAGACGCGCTCATCCCCGCCGCCAGTGCCAAAGGCCCATAGCGATTGGCGTTGAGCGCGCCAACGAGGACGATGGGCAGCACCGGTAGGACGCAAGGGTTAATGAGCGTCAAAAGACCCGCAAGATAGGCAAAGATGAATTCCATGCCCCCGCTTTGCCGCAAAACCAAGGCGCAACACAATTAAACTTGCCCTCGCGCGGGGTCACGAGGCTGTTAGGGGGCCGAAACATTTGCTAAGATGCGGCAAATAACGCCAGAAACAAATAAGCGGCGACAATCCGGGGGGGACCCATGAAGTTAAGCACAAAGGGGCGCTACGCCGTGGTTGCGCTGGTTGATCTGGCGCTGAACGACAAAACCATGTCCATCGCCGAGCTGAGCCAACGCCAGAACATCTCGGTCACCTATCTTGAGCAGCTTTTCGTGAAATTGCGCCGCGCCAAGATCATCTCGTCCCAGCGCGGCTCTGCGGGGGGCTATCAACTGGCCCGCGCCCCTGCGGCGATCCCGCTGGATGAAATTCTGCTGGCGGTGGATGAGAAAATCAGCGCGCTTGAGCAAGGCGCGGGGGCCAAGGGCGGGCTGTCAGGCAGCCGCGCGCAATCGCTCTCGAACCGGCTGTGGGAAAGCCTCTCGGCCAATGTTTACGTCTATTTGCACAATATCACTTTGGCAGATGTGCTAGAGAACAAGCTGGTGCCCTGCCCTGCGGTGCCCGAAATTCTCGCCATCGAAGATAGCTAAGCGCGTTTTACCTGGTTCAAGTTGAACCAAACCGTACAGAATTAAGCCATTTCTGGCCTGTGTCGTCGCAACCGCTTGTCATCGAAAATTTCACTGCGTAAATGCTTGTAAAGGGTAATGACGCGTAGGCTTTAAGCCGGACGCAATGTGGATGGGGAATGGGTAAAATGCGCAAGGCGTGCAGGCACTCGAGAATTCAGATGAACCGCTTGGCAAAAGGGGCAGCAGCTTTTGCTTTTGCAGCCACTAGCTTAATGGCGGCACAAACAGCGTCTGCGCAGCAGATCACGCTGACGTCGAACGACCAACAGGTTGTTCTTAGCGGTGAGTTGGAAAATGTCACTGACACCGCCTATGAATTGCGCACCACTTTGGGTCTCTTGCGGGTGCCTATCGATAAAGTGACCTGTACAGGCGAGGCTTGTCCTAAGATTAAGCGCACCTCTGAGTTTGCGGTCTCTGGCTCTAGCGAACTTGCAGGCAAATTCATGCCCTCGATCCTCTCGGCCTATGCGGCAGAGCTTCAATCTGACATTGATAACGCCGCCTCCCCGGCGGGGTCGCTCTACACAGTGACTGATGCGCTGGATGATGATTTGGCCCGGATCGAAGTCACCTCGTCCAGTTCCACAAACGGCATTTCGGATCTTTTGCAAGGCATCACCTCCGTGGCCCTGACAACGCGCCCCGTGCGCCGCCGCGAAGCCGAAGCCTTTAGCGGCTCGGGCCTTGGCGATCTGCGAACATCCGACCAAGAACATGTGGTTGCGCTTGATGGATTGGTGCTGGTGGTCTCACAAGACAACCCGATCCGCTCAATCACACAGCGCGATGCCGCCCTGATTTTTGCAGGCAGCTACACCAATTGGTCCCAGCTTGGTGGCCCAGATGCGCCGATCAAACTTTATGTCCGCGAGGCCAGCTCTGGCACCGGCGAAGTGTTTGCCCGGCTTGTGATGGCCCCTGAAGGCGTGCCCGTTGCCGCCAATAGCGAGGTTGTGCTGAGCGATCAGGACATTGGCCGTCTTGTGGCAAATGATCCCTTTGGCATCGGCTTTACCAGCTTTGCTGGGCGCGGTGAGACCCGGGCGCTGGCCATTCAAGGCTCTTGCGGTCTGGTGTCCCAAGCATCCGACTTTAACATCAAAACCGAGGAATACCCCCTCACCCGTCGTCTTTATGCTTATACCACCAACGACAAAAACCCTGAACATGTGGATGGCTTTTTGAATTTTGCCGCCTCAGATGCCGCCCAAGAGGCGATCCGCACCGCAGGGTTTGTGGATCAGGGCATCACCACATCAGGGGTGTCACGCCAAGGCATGCGCTTTGCCTCTGCGATTGTTTCTAGCGGCTCAATCCAGCAGCTTTTGCCCCTGCGCCAAATGGTCAACGAAATGCTCTCAAGCGAGCGCTTTTCGACCACCTTCCGCTTTGAAACTGGTGCGGCGGTACTTGATACCCGTGCGCTTGATGATGTTGAGCGTTTGGCAGAAAGACTGTCGGAACTGACCACCTTTAAAAAGTCGGTGACTTTGATGGGCTTTACAGATTCTGTGGGCGATCCACAGTTGAACGCTGATCTGTCTTTGCGCCGCGCCAATCAGGTGCTGAACGCTTTGATTGCAGCGCGTCCCGAACTGGCAGAACGGATCAATTTCCGCACCTTTGGTTATGGTGAGATTTCACCGATTGCCTGTAACGAAACCGCTGACGGCCGCCGCATCAACCGACGGGTGGAAGTTTGGTTCCGCGATACCGCAAGCCAATAGCGAGCAAATCAGTGATCAACCCGACCCAAACAACTAACATCGGACCCAAATCGATGCTTCGATCAATCGCCCGCAGCTTTACCAAAAACTGGCTTCTGGCCTCGACCATTGTCGCAGGTCTTGGGGCAACCGCCCCGGCCTACGCCACCTGCGATGCAGGTGAGACGGTGTTGAAATTCAGCTTTGTCACCAAACTGCGGGGCCATCCCAAAGGCGAGGCCGCACAGGCTTGGGCCGATATGGTCAATGCCGATCTCAATGGCACCTTGTGCATGGAGCTTTATCCATCGAGCGAGCTTTATGATGACGCCGCGGTATTTGATGCCTTGCTGAACAATGATGTGCAAATCGCGGCGCCCTCTGCCTCAAAAGTTGGGGGCTATTCGCAGCTTTTGACCTTGTTTGACGTGCCGTTCCTCTTTGACAGCGCGCTTCACGTTGAAGAGTTTTTGCGCACAACCGACGCCCAGGCGCGGCTTTCGGCATCGCTTGAGGATGACGGGTTTGTCATGCTGGGGTTCTGGACCAACGGCATGTACCAAATGTCCGCCACCCGCCCCTTGCGCACACCCGAAGACGCGCGCGGTTTGGTCTTTCGCGTCCAAGCCGTCTCATCTCCGGTAAAGAGCATGCTGGATCGGCTGGGCGTTGAGGGCAAGGCCATGGCCTTTTCCAAGGTCTATGATGCGCTTGAAAGCGGTGAAGTTGAGGGCCAGTACAACACATGGTCGAATATCTCGACCGAGGGGTTCTATCTAGAGCAAGCCGCCGTTGTGGAAACCAACCACGGCTATCTTGGCTATCCCATCATCATGTCCAAGACGTTTCTGGACAGCCTTCCGCCCCAAACCCTTGACGCTTTGATCAGCAGTTTCCGCCTCGTCACCCACGAGCGCAATCGGTTCGCCTTTGAGATCAATCAACAAAACCGCCAAGAAATTTTGGAAGACGGCGGGACGATCTTGCGTCTAACCGATGAGGAAATGGCTTTGTGGCGCGAACGTCTGACACCGATCCAGCAAGAATTCCGCGAGACAATTGACGCAGAGCTGATCGATAGCGCCGTCAAAGCCAACGCAGAGGCGAACCCCTTCGGCAGCGATTAAGGGCGCAACCGCCAAGAGGCTAATTGTGGCCCCTAAAAGCTTTTATGTAATGAGAAAGTGGCCCGCTTATGGGCCATTTTTTATGTGCTTAGCTTTACGCTTGCGGCGCTATTCGGGAACCAAAGCTGTGCCGTCAACCATCATCTGGCCCACACCAACACCATCGCTGCGCAATACCGCAAAGCTCAAGGTGACAAGCTGCTCATCTTTGGCCTGCGCCAGCACATCTTCAACCGCACCAAGGTAAGTGAACCGGGTCTTGGTTGCAAAATCCCGTGCAATCTTATCGCCAAGCACAAAATCACTGTCTTGGCCCGGGTTCAAGACGCTCGTCCCCCAACGGCCATTGGTCAGCGCAGTTTCAAACACCGTACCGCCCTCGGTTTGCACAACCCGGCTAAAGGTCACTGTCAAAGCCACGCTTTGCGGATCGCCCTCGCCAAACGGCGCGACCACCAGATCAACAGCCGCCTGTCCGGTCGTTTTATCGACGTCAATATCAGACAATGCCGCAGGCAGATCGTCAGGATCGGTAATCTGCCAACCGTTCACACCCAAAATTCGGGCGTCCGCCACAGCCCAATCGCCCAGATCAAGCTGATCCGCTGCAATCAAGAGGCCCGATGCTGCAAACTTGGCCTTAAAGGGGAAGTCGGGTCGCCAAAACTGGCGGATCGGCTGCGTTTCAGTGGCATTGACCGGCTTCAGAGTGGAAGCAATCTTTGGGGCCACCTCGGGTTTGGCCGTGTCGGCTATCGTAGGCTCGGCTGCGTCAACCACGGGCGCTTGAAGCGTCACGCTTTGCGCAGGCTTCTTTGGCACAGCGGCGGCTGCCGCAGTGATTTCCGGCTCGGTGGTTTCAGGCTCGGTGGTTTCAGGCTCGGTGGTTTCAGGCTCGGTGG
>CAYLLD010000106.1:0-10065 GCA_964384315.1 uncultured Rhodobacterales bacterium
TTTGCCCGAACCGCTTTCGCCGACGATCCCCAAAGTCTCGCCGCGCGCCAGATCAATATCGATCCCGCGCACCGCATCCACTGGCCCATGGCGGGTAGCAAATTGAACCCGCAAATCCTTGATCGCGAGCATCTAGCGCCTCTGCCTTGGGTCAACGATATCACGCAGCCCATCGCCCAAAAGGTTAAATGTAAAAACCGCCAGCATCAGCCACAGCCCCGGAAACAAGGCCAGCCACCATTCTCCGGAGATGATATAATTTGCCCCCTCGGCGACCATGATGCCCCATTCAGGCGTCGGCGGGCGCACCCCAAGACCAATAAAGCTGAGGCCCGCCGCATTCAGCACCGCCCATCCCATATTCAACGAGACCTGCACCATCATTGGCGGCAGGGCGTTGGGGAAAATATGCATCGCCACCACGCGCAAATCCGAGTTGCCCGCAAGCTTTGCCGCCTGCACAAAGCCTGCCTCCCGGCGGATATTCACCTCGGCGCGCACCACGCGGGCGTAAAACGGGGTGTTGATCACGGCGGTGGCATAGATCACGTTCTCAACTGTGTTGCCCAGCGCCGCCACGATGCCCATAGCCAGAACAAAGAGCGGAAAGGCCATGATCATATCCAAGCCCCGGCTGATAATCGTATCCCACCAGCCGCCCCAATAGCCCGCCGCGCAGCCCAGAATTGACCCGGCCACGAAGGACAGAGCCACCGCGCCGATAGAGATAACCATGTCCAGCCGCGTGGCCACGATCACCCGGCTAAAGACATCGCGGCCCAAGTGATCGGTGCCAAACCAGTGGGTCTGACTTGGGGGCTGCAAGATATCCGCACTTGAGGCCAGCGGGTCGTAGGGGGCAAGCGCAGGTCCAAAGACTGCACAGAAAATCAGCCCGCCCAGTAGCGCAAAGGCAATCATCGTCACCGGGTTTTGCCGCAACACATAGCCCACATGGGACACAAAAGAGGGCGTTTGGGCGGGGGTCATGCGCTGTCAAACCCGATGCGCGGATCGATCAGGGCGTAGGTCAGATCGATGATGAGGTTCAGGGCCACGAATAAAAGCGCCATCGCAAGTACAAAGCCCTGAACGGCGGCGTAATCCGAGGCCACCAGCGCGTCCACCGCATAGGAGCCTATGCCAGGCCACGCGAAGACTTTCTCGACCAGCACATTCGCCCCAAGGGCAAAGGAAAAGACCATGCCCAAGGTTGTGACCACGGGCAATAACGCGTTTCTCAGGGCATAGCCGATCAGGATTTTGCGCCGAGGCAGACCCGCAGCACGGGCGGTGCGAATGAAATCCGATGAGAGCGCCTGCAGCATGGCGGCCCGGGTCATCCGCGCAATGGGGGCGAGGGTAAAAATCGCCATTGTGGCCGCGGGCAGGATCAACTGCTTGGCCGCGGCGCCAAAGGTCTCCCAATCCCCCGCAAGCGCGCTGTCGATGAGGTAAAAGCCAGTGATGCGCTCAGGTTCAATATAAAGAAAATCAAGCCGCCCCAGTGGCGAGGGCGCGATGTCGAGTAGGTAGTAGAAGATATAAATCAGCAAAATCCCGGTGAAAAACGTCGGCAGCGAGACCCCCGCCGTCACCAAAACCCGGCACAGATGATCACGCCAAGACCCCGGCTTGGTTGCAGCCATAACCCCCAGAGGGATCGCGATGGCACAAGAGAGGATGAGCGCAAGCAGCGTCAGTTCAAGCGAGGCAGGCAACCGCCGCGAGATATCAGCCAAAACCGGCTGCCCTGTGGACAGGCTATCGCCCCAATCGCCGCGCAGAAGATCGCCCACATAGCGGATAAACTGCTGCGGCAAGGGCTTATCCAAGCCAAGTTGCTCACGCACCTGCTGGATCGAGGCCTCATCTGCCGCATCTCCCGCGAAATAGACCGCCGGATCACCGGGCAGCGCGCGGGTCAGGATAAAGGTGATGATGACCACCCCGATGACAACCGGGATGGCCTGTAACAGCCGCGCGCCGATGAGTTTTGCGCGGCCTGACGTTAAGGTTGCGGACATTAGGCCGGCTTAATCGGCCGCACATCAAGTTGACGGTGGAACCAGAACTCATAGTCCTTTGCCCCGTTCAGCGCGACATTGAGCGCAGGCTGCCACAGCGGGATGCGCGGCAATTCGTCGAGCGCGATTTCAAGCATCCGTTTGACATTGGGCTCATAGGCCGGATCGCTGACTTCCATTGGCAAAGTGGTATCCACCAGCGCCTCGATCTCTTCGTTGCGGTAGTTCGACGAGTTGAACAGATGCCCGTCCTTATAGGCCCAGAAGAAGTAATAATCCGGCGTATCGAGCCAACCGCCAAAGCCCTCAAGATGGAAGGCCAGCCGCTTTTCAACCAGCGAGGCCGTGCGCCAATCAGCGCCGGGAATTTTGTCGATGGTCACGGTGATGCCGATTTTGCCAAGGCTCTCTTGGATCAAAAGCGCGGTTGGTTCCATCCAATCAAGTTGGTTGAGGCTGATGGAAAACGGCACTTCAAAGCCATCGGGATAGCCGGATTTGGCCAAATGCGCCTTCGCTTTTTCTAGGTCTTCCATATAGCCAGTTTTACGTGGCCACGCGATATCCGAGCGCTCGGTTTCCTCGCCCCAAAGCGGCGCGCCACGCCCGTATGCGGCGGCTTCAAAAATCGCCTCATAGGGAATGGCATAGGCGACCGCTTTGCGCACATCGCTGTCTTGGAAAGGCTCGAAGTTGTAATTCAGGCCCACGCAGTTGATGCAATTGGCAATCGGCGTCGAGTTCACCTCCATCTTGTCAGACAGCTCAAGCGCGTCTTTGGACGGAATGTTGAACGAGACCTGCGCGTCGCCGCGCTCAATCACCGCGCGGCGCGTTGCAGCCGAGGGCACCTCGCGGATCACAACCCGCTTGTAAGCGGGCACCGGACCACTGGCCCAGTTATCATTACGCTCATAGATCAACTGCTCGCCGGGCACCCAACGGGCGACTTTAAAGGCCCCCGAACCGATGGTGTTCATATGCAGATACTCGGTGGCCCAAGGGTCTTCGGTGGTCGCATTCGCCATAGCCACTTTCGAGTTGATGACGAAAGGAATGGGAACCGCTAGATCAGGGATAGCAAGCTTTGAGGGGCTGGCGAGGGTGATCTGGAACGTCTTATCATCAATGGCGGCGAATTGCTCAGGATCGGTGAACCCGCCCGCTTTCATCTGAACCGCCGGAAACCCGCCCAACGACACGGCGCGGTCAAAGGACCATTTCACATCCGCCGCCGTCACAGGGCTGCCGTCTTGGAACGTGGCATCGCGCAGCGTGAATGTCAGCACCAGCCCATCATCAGAAACGGTCCAACTTTCGGCCAGTTCAGGCTCAACCTTCGAGTAATCAAACTCTAGCCCGCCGCCCATAGAGGGCTTCGTGCCAAAGGAGACAAGCCGATCATAGCAGTTGATCGCCACCTGATAGCTCGGGCGGTTGGTGCCGGTGCGGTGCAGATCGAGGCTGTTGATCGTTTGCCCGTTCACTGCCACCAGCACGTCACCGCTTTGGGCATGGGCAGGCATGGCCCGCAAGAAAGGCAAGCTTGCCGCCGTCACTGCGCCCGTTTGCAAAAATTGTCGTCTGGAAGTCGTGGTCATTGGTGTCTCCATGGATGGATGCGCCCGGTTCGGCGCCTTGTTTCAAGCCTGAGTGGCCAGGAATTTTCGCCAATCAGCTAGGTCGGTGATGTCCTGAGCGCCCTTTGTCGCGATCGCCTCGCAGATAAAGCCCTGCGCGGTGCTGCCGTCGGCTAAGGCAAGGGTGCCGATGCCCAAAGGCGCGGGAATGGTCTTCATAAAGCTGCCAAATGCGCGGGCAGGCATGTCCCACAGTTCAAGCGCAATGGCGGCCCCTTTGCCCGGCGCAACGCGCACCATGCCGGGGCGGGCAATGCCGCCCCCCGGTAGGGCGTGAAAGGTATAATCGGGCGCTGATTTATCAGCGCGCACAAAAGCCGCGCCGCGCTCGGTCAGCGTATGATTTAGGGGCAGACCGCTCATATGCGCGCCACAAACCGCTATGCGGATCGCATCAGCGGCGGGCTCATCGGGCAGGGGCGTGGGCACAAAGGGCCAACTCGTGGCACCCAAACTGCGCGCGCCCCAAGCCTCGATTTGACTTGCCAGCGCCGCAACCTTGGCATCCGCGCCAGCCTCGGCCAAAATCGTCACGCTGCCCGGTCGCCCATCGGGGCGCGGCGGCGTTGGCACCGCAATGCCGCACATATCCATCAGATTTACGAAATTCGTATAGGTGCCCAGCATGTTATTGGGCCCCATCGGGTCGGCCTCAAGCGCCGCCACCGTGGCAAATGTCGGAATGCTCGGCACACAAAGCGCATCGCAAGCGTCAATGGCAGGTTTGGCCGCAGCGATCAGGTCTTTGAGCTTGTAAAAATCCTCAAACGTTCCCGCCGCCGTCTTGCCCACCGCCGATCCGATAATCTTGCGGGTGACCGGGAACAGCGCCTCTGGATTGCCATCCATCAGGCTTTGGGTGGCCACGTAACGCTCCGCCACCCAAGCCCCGAAATAGAGCATCTGCGCGATTTCATAAAGCGGAGTGAAATCAATCTCGGTGATCTGCGCACCGCCTGATTTGAGGGCAGCGACGGTATCCGCAAAGGACTTGGCCTGCGCGTCATCGCCCTCAAAGCGGATGCTCGCTTTGCTGGGCACCCCGATTTTTGGGGCGCGCGGCGGCGCAACCATTTGCGGCGCCGCGATGTCGCGGGCATAGCTGTCAACTTGGTCATAAACCGCTGCCGCACTGTAAGCCTTGTAGGCGTCAGCCACGGTCAGAGCAAAAACAGAAATGGTGTCTAGAGTGCGGCACGCGGGCACGAGGCCAGTGGCTGAAATTGCACCCAACGTGGGCTTTAGTCCGACGATGTTATTGAGCGCCGCAGGCACACGGCCTGATCCCGCGGTATCTGTGCCTAGCGAGAAACTCGCAATCCCATGGGCCACCGCAACCCCAGAGCCCCCCGAAGAACCGCCGGGGACGATTTCGGGGTCAATCGCGTTTTTCGGCGCGCCATAGGGCGTGCGAATGCCAACCAGACCAGTGGCAAATTGGTCCAAATTTGTCTTGCCGATCAAAAGCGCCCCAGCCTCCAAGAGCTGCTCAACCACAAAGGCGCTATCCTTTGGAACGTAAGCAAAATCGGGACAGGCGGCGGTGGTGGGGTGACCGGCGACATCTATGTTGTCTTTGATGACAAAGGGCACGCCCCAAAGCGGGCGGCTTGGGTCATATGCGCCAAGGGCGGCGGCTTGTTCTAAGAGTTGTTCTTTGGGGAAGAGGCACAGAAAAATGCCCGGATCTGCGACCTCGTCGATGCGGGCATAAACCTGTTCGATAATCTCTTGGGGCGAGGTGCCGGCGGTATAAGCTGCGGCCAAAGACGATAAAGTGAGTGGAATTCCAGCACTCATGCCTGATTTCCCATCAAATGCGCATTCATGAACGATTCCTCCCCGGTTCGAGCCATGTTCGGGGGGCGGCGGCGATAAAACAAATGCTAAGAATTCATAAAAGCGGTGCAAATTCTGCACCGCTAGGGGGAGCCATGCGCCATCTAAAAGATTTTGAATTCATTGAGGCCGTGATCCGCGCAGGCTCAATCCGCAAGGCCTCGGAGGATATGAACATCACCGCCTCGGCGCTGAACAGGCGGATCAACCGCTTTGAGGACGAGTTTGGCTTTGAGATTTTCGAACGCCTGCCGCGCGGGGTGCGCCTTAATCCGGCGGGCGAGTTGCTCTTGCATCACATCCGCGCCCAGCATTCGGATTTTGCGCGGCTGAAATCTCAGGTTGCCGATCTGTCTGGGGTGCGGCGGGGCCATGTGTCGATTGCCTGCTCACAAGCGCTGCTGCCGTTCTTTTTGCCGCGCCAAATATCAAGCTATCGTAAGGACCATCCGGGTGTGACCTTTTCGGTCAATGCCCGAGACCGGGTGGCCGCCGAGCGCGAGTTGTCTGAGTTCGCCAGCGATATCGCCTTGGTTTTTGAACCGCTTACCATGGTTGATTTTGAGGTCATCCACGCCATTGCCCAGCCGATCCATGCGGTGATGCGCGCCGATCATCCGCTTGCTGAACAGGATGAGATCAGACTGCGAGATGCCCTGCGCTTTCCCTATGCCGCGCCGTCCGAGAAATTTGCGGTGCGCGCGCTTCTAGAGGGGGCGGCCCGGCGGGGCAGCGGCATGGAGATCAACCCGCAGATCGTCTCGGAGAGTTTCGATTTCATGCGACACTACGGGGCTTGGGAGGATATGATCAGCTTTCAGTTTCCCATTGGTTTGGAGATGGCGGATGGGGCGGGTCTTGTGACGCGGCCCCTTGCCATCCGAGATGTAAAGCCGGGGAACCTATTGCTGGGGCAGTTGCGGGGCCGGACTTTACCCGTGGCTTCGGCACGGTTCATGAGGCAACTTGTGGCGGCGCTTTGAGGGGGCTGGCTATCGCGTAGATCGCAGTAAATTTTGGTGTGAGTTTTGGTGTGAGTTTTGCTGTGAGTTTTGCGGTGAATTTCTTGCACCGCTCCGCCCAAAAATCAGCAGAAGCCAAATGCGTCGCCCCCCGCATAGGGTAACAAAATAGGTTAACAAAACCACCTTGGAACGACTGTCATGCTAGAGCCAACCCATCTTTCGAACCTTTTGGCAGGTGGCTGGAGCAGCTTGCCTTTTGCGCCGTTTCGCGAGGGAATTGCCATTAGCCCGCTCTTAGACGGCAGCCCTGCCATTGCTGTTTTGCGCTATGAGGCAGGGGCGCGCGTGCCGCTCCATGAACACATCGGGGCCGAGACGATCATCGTCCTTGAGGGCGCGCAATCGGACGAGCGCGGCACTTATAATGCAGGCGATGTCGTCATTAATCCCGCCGGGTCGCGCCACAGTGTGTGGAGCGATCAGGGCTGTGTTGTCTTGCTGCATTGGGCCGAACCCGTGCGCTTTATTGACGCCCAAAAGACCACTTAGAAAAGAGACCCCATGACACTTCCAATCGCTGAGACTTGGTTCCAAGCCACCCCCCTCGATCCCGATACAACGGTGATCATTGAGCCGCATATCCATGTGCTGGAACAGGCCAATATGTTTTTGGTTCAAGGCTCTGAGCGCGACATGATCCTTGATACGGGGATGGGGGTGATCCCGTTCAAACCCTATCTCGACACCCTGCGCCGCGACCCGGACAAAGAGATCATTTGCGTCTCGTCACATACCCACATCGATCACATCGGTGCGGTGCATGAGTTCGACACCCGCCTTGTGCATCCGGCCGAAGCGGATGAAATGGCCAAGCCGTCGGGCCTGACCTCGCTGTTCCGCCGGGATATGCCTCAGGCGCTGCTGCAGAGTTTTCTTGAGGCGGGCTATCCGCCCATCGGCGAGACGCTGATCGAAGCGCTGCCCTTTGCAGGCTATGACCCCGAAACCTATCGGCTACAAGGGGCGCCTGCCACGGGGCTCTTGACCCACGGCGACACCGTTGATCTGGGCAATCACCTCTACACGGTGTTGCATCTGCCGGGCCATTCGCCGGGCGGGATTGGGCTGTTTGAACAAGACAGCGGCGTGCTTTTTGGCGCTGATGCGATTTACGATGGCCCATTGATTTTTGAGGGGCCGGGGATGAGCGTTGCGGATTATCGCAAAACCTTTGCTCTGTTGAAAACCCTCGATGTGTCCGTGGTGCACGGTGGTCATGATCCCAGTTTTGACAAGGCGCGGATGCTGGAAATCATCGCAAAATATGAGGCGATTTGGGACGCTGCGGCCTAAGCCCATCTGAACAGGGGCGTGCTCGGGCACGCCTTTCTTGGGCCGGTTGTCGAAACATGGGTGAGCCTTGCCGCAACGCGCCCCAGCCGTTTCGCAAAAGCCTATGAAAAATGGGTAGATTTTAACCAGAAATATGCCGAAGTAAGGCCAGTGATTCTGGAAAGCACAGATCCAATGCCCAAGGCCGTGGCGATGGCCGTGGCAATGGTCGTGGCGATGGACGGCAAGCGTGATAGGCTTGCGAGGCATTTCAGCGAAAAACCAGCAGCGGAAGCGGCATAAAATGAGCGTTAAAGCCCCAACAAAAATTCTGCCCGACGCGCAGATCGTGACCTCTGTGACCCATTGGACGGACACGCTGTTCTCGTTTCGCGTGGCGCGCCCGGCGAGCCTGCGGTTTCGATCGGGCGAGTTTGTGATGATTGGTCTGTTGAAAGACGATGGCAAACCGCTCTTACGGGCCTATTCGATTGCCTCGCCGTCTTGGGACGACGAGTTAGAGTTTTATTCGATCAAAGTGCCTGACGGTCCGCTGACATCGCGTTTGCAAAAAATTACCGCAGGCGATGAGATTATCATGCGGCCAAAACCAGTGGGCACGCTGGTGCTTGATGCGCTGTTGCCCGGCAAGCGGCTCTGGATGATTTGCACGGGCACAGGCATCGCGCCGTTTGCCTCGCTTTTGCGCGATCCTGAAACTTGGGAAAGCTACGACGAGGTGATCATCGCCCATACCTGTCGCACCACGGACGAGCTTGCTTATGGGGCACAGATCGTTGAGGCGCTGCCTGATGATCCGCTGATTGGCGAGTTGGTGGCGGGCAAGCTGCATTATTACCCCACAACAACCCGCGAGCCGTCCAAAATCGAAGGCCGCATTTCGGATCACATCCGCGACGGGCGGGTTTTTTCAGCTCTGGGTCTGAACGAGTGGCATGTGGACGAGGACCGCGTGATGGTTTGCGGTAATTTGGCGCTGAATAAAGACATTATGAGCCTCTGCGAGGCGCGTGGTTTGTCCGAAGGGGCAAATTCGGAGCCGAAGCATTTCGTGGTGGAAAAGGCGTTTATTGACTAGGCTATTGACCTATCTAAGTTTTGGTTAGCGAAAGCTGCGCGCGCGCCCATCCAGATCGTCCAAGGGCACCCTGCGTTGACACGCCAGCCGCCATGGCATTATCTGCCTGCCTACCCACCTTGCCTAAAAGGGTCTCGACATGAATGTGCAATCTCCCTTGAAAGCCAAAGACGCGCCGGATTTGTCCAGTTTTGCTTGGGACGACCCGTTTTTGCTAGACCGCCAACTTGAAGACGACGAGCGGCTCATCGCGGCCTCGGCGCAGGCCTATGCCACCGAAAAACTCGCTCCACGCATCAAAGCGGCTTATGCCGAAGAGCGGGTAGAGCCGGAGGTTTTCGCCGAAATGGGCGAAATGGGCCTGCTGGGCACCACAGTGCCCGAGGCTTACGGCGGGCTGGGGGCCTCTTATGTGGCCTACGGTCTGGCGGCGCGCGAGATTGAGCGGATCGACAGCGGCTATCGCTCGATGATGAGCGTGCAGTCGTCTCTCGTGATGTACCCGATTTACGCCTATGGCACCGAGGCGCAGCGCCTGAAATATCTGCCCAAGCTTAGCTCTGGCGAGTGGATTGGCTGTTTTGGCCTGACCGAGCCGGATGCGGGCTCTGATCCGGGGGGCATGACCACCCGCGCCGAGGCCATCGACGGTGGGTATCGTCTGACGGGTGCAAAAATGTGGATTTCCAACAGCCCGATTGCGGATGTTTTCGTGGTTTGGGCCAAATCCGATGCCCATGACGGCAAGATCAAAGGCTTTGTGCTCGAAAAAGGCATGGCGGGTCTGTCTGCGCCCAAGATCGAGGGCAAATTATCTCTGCGCGCCTCGGTCACGGGAGAGATTGTTCTGGACGGCGTTGAGGTCGGCGAAGAGGCGCTTTTGCCGAATGTCTCTGGGCTCAAAGGCCCCTTTGGCTGTCTCAATCGCGCCCGCTACGGCATTTCGTGGGGGACCATGGGCGCAGCAGAGTTTTGTTGGCATGCGGCGCGGCAATACGGGCTGGATCGCAAGCAATTTGGCCGCCCGCTGGCGCAAACCCAGCTGTTCCAGAAAAAACTGGCAGACATGCAGACCGAGATCGCCCTTGGCTTGCAGGCCTCGTTGCGGGTCGGGCGGCTGATGGATGCAGGTGAGGCGGCCCCCGAGATGATCTCGATCGTCA
>CAYLLD010000107.1:0-9981 GCA_964384315.1 uncultured Rhodobacterales bacterium
CTCTTGGCGGATATCGAAAAAGAGACCGTCGATTTTCAGGATAATTACGACGGCAAGGACCGCGAGCCCACGGTTTTGCCCGCGCGCTTTCCCAACATGCTGGTCAATGGCGCGGGCGGTATTGCGGTCGGCATGGCCACGAATATCCCGCCCCATAATTTGGGCGAGGTGATCGATGCGACGCTGGCGCTGATCGAGACCCCTGATCTTGAAGTGCTCGATCTGATGCAGTTCATCCCTGCCCCCGATTTCCCCACAGGCGCGCTGATCCTTGGCCAATCCGGTGCCAAGAAAGCCTATCACACGGGCCGCGGTTCGGTGATCATTCGTGCGCGGACGCGTGTTGAGGAAATCCGCAAGGACCGTTACGCCATCGTCGTCGACGAGATCCCCTATCAGGTGAATAAGGCCGCGATGATCGAGAAAATCGCCGAGGCCAGCCGCGATAAAAAGATCGAAGGCATCGCCCATGTACAGGACGAGAGCGACCGCGTCGGCGTGCGCGTCGTGGTTGAGCTAAAGCGCGATGCGACCCCCGAGGTTGTGCTGAACCAGCTGTTCCGGTTCACGCCAATGCAAACCAGCTTTGGGTGTAACCTATTGGCCCTCAACGGCGGGCGCCCCGAGCAGCTTGACCTGAAAAAATTCCTCACCGCCTTTATCGCCTTTCGCGAAGAGGTCGTGGCGCGGCGCACCGCTTTTGAATTGCGCAAAGCGCGCGAGCGCAGCCATATCCTGTGCGGTCTGGCCGTGGCAGTCACCAATGTTGATGAAATCGTCGCGACCATTCGCTCTTCGGCAGATCCTGCCGAGGCGCGCGAGCGGCTGATGACCCGCCGTTGGCCCGCCCAAGACATCGCCGATTACATCTCGCTCATCGACGATCCGACCCACCGGATCAACGAGGACGGCACCTATAATCTCTCTGAGCGCCAAGCCCGCGCGATCCTTGATCTGCGGCTGCAGCGCCTGACCGCCATGGGCGTCAAAGAGGTCACCGCCGAGCTGCAAGAGCTTGCGGGCTGCATCGTGGAATACCTCGACATCCTGCGCTCGCGCGACCGGATCATGGGCATCATCGCCGATGAGCTGCGCGAAGTGCGCGAGAATTTCGCTGTCGACCGGCGCTCTGAGATCGTCGAGTTTGCAGGCGATATGGACGACGAAGACCTGATCGAGCGCGAAGATATGGTCGTGACGATCACCCATAGCGGCTACATCAAACGCACCCCGCTTGATGAATATCGCGCGCAAAAGCGTGGCGGTAAGGGCGTGGGCGGCATGGCGACCAAGGACGAGGACTTCATCGTCAATCTTTTTGTGGCCAATACCCATACGCCGCTCTTGGTCTTCACCACTGATGGGATGGTCTATAAGCTGAAAACATGGCGCCTGCCCCCCGGTGGCCGCAATGCCCGCGGCAAGGCCATCGTGAATATTCTGCCGATCCCTGCAGGTGTGACCGTTGCGGCGCTGATGCCCGTGGACCGTGCCGAAGAGGATTGGGCCGATCTGCAGATCGTCTTCGCCACCTCCGAAGGCGATGTGCGGCGCAACGCCCTGTCCGATTTCACCAACGTCATGCGCAACGGCAAAATCGCCATGAAGCTGCCCGAAGGGGTCGAACTGATCTCGGCGCGGATTTGCGACGAGGGCGACGATATCATGCTGGTGACCGCCACCGGCAAGGCGATCCGCTTCCCGACCACGGATGTGCGCGTCTTTAAGGGCCGCGATTCCACTGGGGTGCGCGGGATCAGGCTGGCCGAGGGCGATGCGCTCGTTTCCATGTCCGTGATCCGTCACTTTGTGGCCACCCCCGAGGACCGTGTCGCTTATCTTAAGATGCGCCGCGCGGTTGAGGGTCTCACGGACGACGAGGCGGATGATGCGGATGAGCCCGCCGTCGAAGGCTCGATCGATCAAGAGCGTTACGCTGAAATGTCGGCGGCTGAGCATCTGATCCTGACCCTCACAGAAAATGGTGCAGGGAAACTGTCCTCAAGCCATGACTACCCGATCCGTGGTCGCGGTGGTCAAGGCGTGATGGCCATGGATAAGGCCATGCGCGGGGGGCAAATCGTGGCCTCCTTCCCCGTCTCGCTCGACGATCAGATCATGCTGGTCACCGATGCGGGCCAGTCGATCCGCTGTCCGGTCTCGGATATCTCGTTCCGCTCGCGCTCTGCTGGTGGGGTGCGGGTCTTTAACACCGCAGACCAAGAACGCGTGGTCTCTGTGGCGTGGATTGCCGATCAGGGTGATGAAGACGAGGACGACGGCGGTGACCAAGGCGGTGAGACGGATGGGACGCCTCAAATCGGCTCAGACGATAGTGCGTGATTGCCCCAGATAGGTTTGGGCGCTATATGCCTGCCCTTATCTGAGGAACATCATGTCTGAGACCCTTCACATCATTGGCGGCGGCCTCGCCGGTTCCGAGGCCGCTTGGCAAGCGGCAAACGCGGGCGTGCCTGTGGTTTTGCACGAAATGCGCCCCGAAATTGAAACCTTTGCCCATCAATCCGGCGGCTTGGCCGAGCTGGTTTGCTCGAATTCTTTCCGCTCGGATGACGACGAGGCCAATGCGGTGGGGCTTTTGCATTGGGAAATGCGCGCGGCCAACGGGCTGATCATGGCCATGGGCGATGCGCATAAATTGCCCGCAGGCGGCGCTTTGGCCGTGGACCGCGAGGCGTTTTCCGCAGCAGTCACCGCCCGCCTTGAGGCCCATCCCAATATCACCATCGACCGCGCCCATGTCCCCAGCGTCTCGGACAAAAACTGGCCCCATATCATCGTCGCCACCGGCCCCCTGACCTCGGGCGCTCTGGCCGAAGACATCGCCGCCATGACCGATCAGACCTCGCTGGCGTTTTTCGATGCCATCGCCCCGATTGTCTATGCCGAGAGCGTCGATCTGTCCAAGGCGTGGTTCCAATCCCGCTACGACAAGGGCGAGACCGAGGAAGAGCGCCGCGCCTACCTCAATTGCCCCATGGATGAGGCGCAATATAACGGCTTTATCGACGCGCTTTTGGCCGCTGAAAAGACCGCCTTTAAAGACTGGGAAATGGACACGCCCTATTTCGACGGCTGCCTGCCCATTGAGGTGATGGCCGAGCGCGGGCGCGAGACGTTGCGCTTTGGCCCGATGAAGCCCGTGGGCCTGACCAATCCCCACGCCCCAGACATCAAGGCCCATGCGGTGGTGCAATTGCGCCGCGATAACGCGCTGGGCACGCTGTTTAATATCGTCGGGTTCCAGACCAAAATGACCTATGGCGCCCAAAAAGAAGTCCTACGGACCATCCCCGGCCTTGAGGGGGCGGAATTTGCGCGGCTTGGCGGCATCCACCGCAACACCTTTATCAATTCGCCGCGCCTCTTGGACCAGCAAATGCGTCTGCAAGCCAAGCCGCACATCCGCTTCGCGGGGCAAATCACCGGCGTTGAGGGCTATGTGGAAAGCGCCGCTATGGGGCTTTTGGCCGGACGTATGGCGGCGGCGGAAATTCTGGGCGAGACATTCGCGCCGGTGCCTCAAACCACCGCTATGGGCGCGCTGATGCTGCACATCACCGGCGGGGCCGAGGCCAAAACCTTTCAGCCGATGAACGTGAATTTCGGCCTCTTCCCCCCCATCGATGCGCGCGGGGGGCGGCGCGGGCGCAAAGAGCGCTACAAGGCCTATACCGACCGCGCCAAGGCGGATTGGACCGGCTGGTTAACCCAATCCCCCGCGAATTTTGACCAAGCGCCCGTGGCTTGTTAAACTCCCGATAATGGGGAGAGTCGCATGACGAAGAAGATGCTCGACGGCGCGTACGAGCTGGATACATCCGAGGCCACACAGGCGTTTTACAACGAATGGGCCGCCTCTTACGAAACCGAAGTGAGTGAAAACGGCTACGCCACCCCTGCCCGTCTTGCGGGCGCTTTGGCGGATTTTGCCGAGGATAAAACCGCCCCTATTCTGGACATTGGCTGTGGCACGGGCATGGCGGGCGCCGCGCTTGAAGAGGCAGGCTTTGAGGCTTTGGATGGCTGTGATTTCTCGCCCCAAATGTTGGAGATTGCCCAATCAAACTCGATCTACCGCAACCTGATCAAGACTGATCTGGAAAACCCCTTCCCCTTTGAGCCCGGCAATTACGCCCATGTCGTCGCCTGCGGCGTGCTTAATCCCGGCCATGCGCCCGCCAGCACCCTTGATGCGGCGCTAGAGCTTTTGGCCTCGGACGGGCTTTTCGCCTTTTCGCTCAATGACCATGCGCTGGCAGACAACAGCTTCGAGGCGCGGATAAACGATAATGTCGACAGCGGCAACGCCACGCTTTTGTTCCGCGAACACGGGCCGCATCTGCCCAAGATCGACATGCAATCAACGGTCTATATCCTGCAAAAATCGTGACACGGCGCGACAGGTTCGCCCCCTCGCCCACGGGGCCTTTGCATCTGGGCCACGCCTATTCCGCGATCATGGCCCATGACGCGGCGCGGGCGGCGGGCGGCGCGTTTCTTTTGCGCATCGAAGACATCGACCGCGCGCGGTCCCGCCCCGCATGGGAGGCGCAAATCTACGACGATCTGGCGTGGCTTGGTCTGACGTGGGAGCGGCCCGTGATGCGCCAATCAGACCGGCTGGACGCCTATCGCGCGGCCATCACCCAGCTAGATGAGCGCGGCTTGATCTACTCGTGCAATTGCAACCGCCGCGATATTCTGGCCGCCAACACCGCCCCCCAAGAAGGCGCCGCAAGCTTTGGCCCCGACGGGCTGATCTATCCGGGCACTTGCCGCCATCGGCGCGGTATTCATGAAGGCATGGCTCTGCGCCTCGACACCGCCGCCGCCATCGCCCAACTGCCCGTGCCCTTTCTAAGCAATCACGAAACCGGCCAAGGCCAAGACACGCTCATGAGCCTTGAGGTGGCGAAACTGCCCGAGGCGCTGGGGGATTTTGTGATTGCCCGCAAGGACATGGCCACGAGCTATCATTTGGCGGTGGTGCTGGATGATGACGCGCAGGGCATCACCCATGTCACGCGCGGCGAGGATTTGATGGATGCCACCGCGATCCACGTGCTGTTGCAGGCGCTTTTGGGGCTGCACACCCCGATCTACCACCATCACAAGCTGATCCGCGACGAAGACGGCAAACGCTTGGCCAAACGCGATGATGCGCGGGCCATTGCCAAATACCGCGCGGATGGGATGTCGCCTGACGAGCTGCGCGCACTAATTTTCTAAAGTGTTTCTAAACGATGGGCTCAGCCACAATCGTCTCACGCCCCCCCGCCACAGCGGTGTAAAAACAACTGCGCCGATTGGTGTGGCAGGCCGGACCAACCTGATTGATCCGCACCAAAATCGCGTCGCGGTCGCAATCCAAAAGCAGCTCGACCAGCTCTTGGGTATGCCCAGAGGTGGCACCCTTGACCCAATACTCTTGGCGCGAGCGCGACCAATAGGTGACCTTGCCCGTGGCCAATGTGCGCTCAATCGCGCCGCGGTTCATCCACGCCAGCATCAAAACCTCGCCCGACTGTGCATCCTGCGCCACCGCAGGCAAAAGCCCATCGGCGTTATATTCCAGCGTGGCAGGATCAAATCGGGTCATGCTCTCAGGTCCTCTTCCCAAATCGGCAGGCGCGCTCTATCTAGAGGTTTACGGCGAAAGTGCAAAGGCATGGATATGGCGAGCGACGCGGATCTGATGAAGCTCTACTCAAAGCGCATTCTGGCGCTTGCTGCAGACATGCCCCATACCGCGCCTCTCGATGCGCCGGATGCCCAAGCGCGCAAACGCTCGCCCCTATGCGGCTCGACGGTGGCGGTGGCGTTTAATCTGAACGAAGGGCAAATCTCGGCCTATACTCAAGACGTGAAGGCTTGCGCATTGGGCCAAGCGGCTGCGGCGGTTGTGGGGCGCAATGTCATCGGGCTGAATCATGAAGATGTAAAAGACCTGCGCGATGCGCTTTTTGCTATGCTTAAAGAGGGGGGCCCGATCCCTTCGGCCCCTTTCGAAGACCTAGAAGTGCTTATGCCCGCACGCGACTATAAAAATCGCCATGCCTCAATTATGTTGACCCTCGACGCCATCGACGCTGCTTTCGACGCTGAATAAAAAAGCACCGCAAAAGCTTTGGGCTTTGGCGGTGCAAGGTGTCAGAAATCGCGCTTTGGCGACGCTTTGGGTTGCACCAATGCCCGGGCAGGACATGTGCGATATAGAAGCTGAACAGGCAGTCAAACTTCAAGTTCTACGCCGACGCGCAACCGATGACATTTAGAAGGCATTGTCCGGTCGAGACATGGGGACGACTAATGCGCCAGCGCGAGGTCCAAAGCGCCGCATGCCAAAGACAGGCGACATCTGAGTACGAGTTTGAATGTGAATTAAACGATATAGGGCAGACCAAGACCTGCAAAAAACAACAGGCCAATCGCGGCAAGACCGGCGACGTCTTCGGCGATGTTCAAGGCGATCTGGTACTTGCTTGTGGGTTCGTTGGTAAACACGGGGGTCATCATGGGTCCTGCTCCAAAGCTTATGCTCTTTTGTTTCCTTAATGTTCTATTTTTATCCCCAGCCGTCAAGAACATTTTGTGAACATCTTTGGATTTTGTGGATAACTCTTTTAACCCACTGAAAACATTGAAAAAGATTTTTCTCTTTCCATAAGATGCAGCAGAACACGCGCCGCTTTTCCCCGGGGCGAGGTCAATTTTGGGTCCTCAGCTATTAACTTCTGCGCGTCCTTACGGGCTGTTTTCATCAAAGCAGCCTGCGCCTCAGGATCGCCAATTTTGAACCGTGGCAACCCAGATTGGGCAACCCCCAGCACATCCCCGGCACCGCGAATTTTCAAATCTTCTTCAGCAATCCGAAACCCGTCCTCGGTTTCGCGCATAATCTCAAGCCGTGCTGTGGCGGTTTGGGACAACGGCGCATCGTAGATCAACAGGCAACTCGACGCCTCTGATCCGCGCCCAACCCTGCCGCGCAACTGATGCAACTGCGCAAGACCAAAGGACTGTGCCCCTTCAATTACCATGATCGAGGCCTTGGGCACATCCACACCAACCTCGATGATCGTGGTGGCCACAAGCAACCGCCGCTCGCCAGCTTTGAACCGCCGCATCGCTGTATCTTTGTCACTGGGCGGCATTTGCCCATGCACCAAATCCACGACATCATCCCCAAGCTTAGCGCGCAAATCCTGAAACCGAACTTCGGCAGCGGTGGCCTCTTTGGTTTCACTTTCTGCAACCAACGGACACACCCAATAGGCCTGTCGCCCGCCCTCGATCGCGGCTTTGAGCCGATCGACAACTTGATCCAGACGCTCCGCCGCGATTAACACCGTCTCAACCGGTTGGCGTCCGGGCGGTTTTTCATCGAGCACCGAAACATCCATATGGCCGTAATGCGACATCTCAAGCGAGCGTGGGATTGGCGTTGCGGTCATCACCAAAACATCAACCGCCGCGCCTTTTTGGCCAAGAGCCATACGTTGATGCACCCCAAAACGGTGCTGCTCATCAACAATCGCAAGACGCAGATCGGCAAATTTTACGTCCTCTTGAAACAAAGCATGAGTGCCAACAAGAATTTGGGTGTCACCGTTTTCCAGGCGCCCCAAAAGCTCTGCTCTCGCCGCGGATTTGGTGCGCCCGGTCAAAATCTCTATATTCACGCCAGTGTTTTCTAAAAGCGGCAACAGCCCAATTAAATGCTGCCGCGCCAAAACTTCCGTCGGGGCCATCAAGGCCACCTGCCCGCCTGCCTCAACCACGATCAAAGCTGACAACAATGCCACGAGAGTTTTTCCCGCACCGACATCCCCTTGCAAAAGTCGGTTCATCCGCGTGGCGCTCGCCAAATCATCCGCAATTTCAGCAACCGCACGCCTCTGCGCGCCAGTTGGTGAGAAAGGCAAATTGTTCAAAACCTGCTCTTGCAACTCACCGGTGCCTAAAGTCGCCCGCCCCCCCTGTTTTCGCGTATGGGCTCGGGCCAAAGCCAATGTCAGCTGATGGGAAAAAAATTCATCATACGCCAGCCGTTCACGGGCAGGATGCGACGGCGCGGCATCACCGACCGCGTTTGGCTGATGGGCCTTTTGGACAGCGGCGTTCCAATCGGGCCAATTCTTGGATTGCCGCAAATTGGGATCAATCCATTCCTCTAGCTCTGGTGCCAATTCAACACTTGCGTCTATCGCCCGGCGCATAACCCGGCTTGTGACGGAACTTGTCAGCGCATATTGCGGCTCAAACTGCGGTATTTCTTTCGCCATATGCGGTGGCAACGCATAATCAGGATGAGGCATTTGCAACAGCCCATCAAACGTTTCCAACCGCCCTGAAACCACGCGCCTTTGCCCTGCGGGAAACGTCTTGGTTAACCACTCTTTGGATGCATTGAAATAAACCAGCAGAAACTCGGTCTGGGCATCATGCACAAAAATCCGATACGGCTGCCCTTTGCGCGCAGCAGGTTGATGCATCCCAACCTCGATCTCAACCGTCGCAATCACAGGCGGTGACAGACCTTGGATCGTATTACGCAACCGGCGGTCAATTACCCCATGAGGCAGATGAAACAGAAGATCTTTCGGGAACTGCAGCTCTGCCTTGCTCAACAGAGCAGCAATTTTTGGCCCGACACCTTTAAGATTGGTCAAGTCACCGAACAAAGGAAACAAAGTTTCTGGTCGCTGGCTCATTTTGCGCCTAGCCCGTCTAAGAAATCAAAGCGAGCCATTGATCTTCGTCATAGACTTGAAGACCAAGACTTTCGGCTTTGGCTAGTTTCGAGCCAGCGCCCGGCCCGGCCACAACAATGTCTGTTTTGGCCGAAACTGATCCTGCAACCTTGGCACCTAAGCTTTCGGCACGGGCTTTAGCCTCGGCTCGGGTCATTTTTTCGAGCGAACCTGTAAAGACCACCGTTTTGCCCGCAACTGGCGATGAACCAACGTTCAGCGCCTCAATCGGAGTGATGTCCAATTCTTCGGTTAGCCTAGTTAAGGCCGCTAGTGCATCGGGCGCATGAACATAATCCACCAAAGCGCCCGCCATCACCTCGCCGACCCCGTCGATATTATTCAACGCCTCCCATGCATCGCCCTGGCGCTCATGGGCTTCGTGCATGGCTGCCAAAAACTCATCCCACGTCGCATAATTTCGGGCCAATAATGTTGCGGAACTTTCACCAACATGGCGAATGCCAAGGGCGAATATCAGGCGATTAAGCACGATCTGTCGACGGGTCTCGATTGCAGAAAACAGGTTTAGCGCCGATTTCTTTCCCCATCCCTCCAAATCTTGCAAAGGTTGCTCGGACCCTGGGCCATGGCGATCTTGCAGCGTAAAGATTTCAGAAGGCTCTGTGACCCAGCCGCTTTCAAAGAAAGCTTCCGCCTGTTTGTCGCCGAAGCCTTCAATATCAAACGCATGTCTGGACACAAAATGTTTGAGTTTTTCGACTTTTTGAGCGGGGCAAATTAGGCCGCCGGTGCAACGAGCAACAGAATCCCCAGCATCTTGGGCAACATCAGAACCACACTCTGGGCAGACCATTGGAAATATATAGGGCACTGCTTCGGCGGGTCGTCGGCTCAGCTCAACATCCTTAATTTTTGGAATGACATCACCAGCGCGGTAAATAA
Source organism: uncultured Rhodobacterales bacterium (assembly GCA_964384315.1). GTDB lineage: Bacteria > Pseudomonadota > Alphaproteobacteria > Rhodobacterales > Rhodobacteraceae > CAYLLD01. The sequence goes on from CAYLLD010000107.1 coordinate 9,684, forward strand.
TAACCGTGTCGCCAATGCGAATGTCGCGTCCGTCGCGGATTGGAGAACCGCTACCGTCCCGTCCTTCAATGTAGTCTTGGTTATGGAGGGTGGCGTTTGAAACAACGACGCCGCCAACGGTTACAGGTTTCAAGCGCGCAACCGGAGACAAAGCGCCGGTGCGACCGACTTGAATATCGATGCCCAAAAGCGTTGTTGTCGCAAGCTCCGCCGCGAATTTGTGAGCGACCGCCCAGCGGACGTTGTTAGATCTCAGTCCCATACGCTCTTGCAAATCTAGCGCATCAACTTTGTAAAC
>CAYLLD010000108.1:0-9555 GCA_964384315.1 uncultured Rhodobacterales bacterium
GACCAGCGCTTTGTGCGCACGACAGCATTGCTGGGGTGGCCTTCACCGGCTCGACCCAAACCGGACAAGCGATCAATCGCGCCCTTGCCGCCCGTGACCAAAGCCGTGGGCAAACCGATGTGCGGCTGGTGGCTGAAACCGGCGGCATCAACGCGATGATCGTGGATTCATCGGCGCTGCTAGAGCAAGCGGTCGACGATATCATCGCTTCGGCGTTTCAATCCGCGGGCCAGCGCTGCTCAGCCCTGCGCGTGCTCTATGTCCAGACCGACATTGCCGAGGCGCTCACGCAGATGCTCTTTGGCGCGATGGATGTGCTGCGCCTTGGTGACCCGATGGACCCCGCCACTGATATCGGTCCGGTGATTGACGCGCAGGCCAAGGCCAAGATCGATGGATATATCGCGAAAGTTGCGGGCGAGGGTCGGCTTTTGAAACAAATCGATGCGCCAAGGGGCGGCATTTTTGTTGGCCCGGCGGTCGTTTCCGTGACCTCGATTGCGGATGTGACCCAAGAGATTTTCGGGCCGGTTCTGCATATCGCCACCTTTGAGGCCGATGAATTGGACGGGGTGATTGAGGCGGTGAATGCGACGGGCTTTGGGCTGACTTTTGGTTTGCACACGCGGATGGATGCCCGCGTGCAGCATGTGGTGGACCGCGTGGATGTGGGCAATATTTACGTCAATCGCAATCAAATCGGCGCGGTCGTGGGCGTGCAACCCTTTGGCGGGCATGGCCTGTCGGGCACAGGGCCAAAGGCGGGCGGGCCGCGCTATTTGAGCGCCTTTAGCAAGACGACATTGCCGCGCAAACTGGACAGCCCGCAGCAGCTGCGCGGCCCTACGGGTGAGGAAAACACCTATGCGATCCATCCCAGAGCGCATGTTCTATGCACGGGGCCGGGTCAAAGCCATGCGGCGGAGCAGGCGCGGGTTGCCGAGAGCTTTGGCTGCAAAGACGTTGTGATTGCGCCCGATGCGACCCCGCGCGACGTTGAAACGGCAAGGGAGCTGAGCGTTGTGATCCGCTGGGATGACGTAACACCGGCTTGGCGCAAAGCCCTAGCCGCGCGCGAGGGGCAGATCGCGAGACTTGCCACAACGCGCGATCTAAAGAGCGATCTGACCGTCGAACATGTGGTGTGCATCGACACCACAGCGGCGGGGGGAAATGCCGATCTTTTGGCCCGAGAGGCGTGACTATAAGGCGTACCTAAGAGGTGGTGAGTTTGGCGGGGTCTGGCTTGCTCCAAAGCCCCAGAAACAGTGCGGCGGCGCAAAGCCAGTTGGCAATGAGGATCGCGAGATACCACCAGCTTGGGATCGGGCTGGCCGCCCAGATGCCGCTGATCGCGACGATACCGCCGATGAAACTCACGAAAAACGCGATATAGCCGATCCAGCGCCAACCGCGCGAGAGGGCCAGCGCGAGGACGGCGTAGCACAGGCCGACCACCACGCGCGTTATGGCCTCGCCGTCAAAGCTGCCGCCTTGCAACAGGATGGGGATCACGGCGAGGACGTAAAGCGCCGCAGACACTATCAGGAAAATCACCGCCCAGCGAAAATATGTCGACATTCAATTTCTCCTAGTCATTTGCACAAGGCTGCCCCGCCACGCCCCAAGCCAGCACGTCGTTTACATGGGTCTGCAGCGAATAGGGCGCAGGGTCACGCCCACCGCCCGGATGCCAAGCCCAATGCAGGATCAGGTCGTGATCAAGATGCCCCGCGATCTCCAAAAAGTCGCGCCCCCCATTGCGATCTGGATCGCGCAGCTGGTTGCAAATCTCATCGGAGGACTTGCCAAACCATGCGGCCTCAACCGGCGCGAGCTGCCAATTCATCGCCACTTGGGGCGCGGCATGGGGCATATCATTCCCGCCCTCGCGATAGGCATGACAGGTCGAGCACAGCACATATTCCGCGCCGATCCGGCTCTCGCCCGCGTTGATATTCATCCCATGCACCCGCGTGCGCCCATAGGCGGGGCCGGACCACATCGGCTTGTTGCTTGGGCCGACATGGCAATTGGCGCAGCGCGGATGCGAGGTCACCTCATAGATGCGATCCCATGCGGCCAAACCGTCTTGGCGGCTGACTTGGGCGGGCGGGTCGATGGTGACGGTCTCGGCCATGGCGGGCTGGGCGGCGGTGGAGGCGGCCATGATAGCCATAAGTCTCAGCGTCATTTTCATGGCGCCGCCTCACACAAAATCGATATGTTTGTTAAACGGCATCTCGCGCAGCCGCTGGCCCGTGGCCGCAAAAATGGCATTGCCAAGGGCAGGGGCCGCGGGGGGCACCGGCGGCTCACCAATGCCACGCACCTTGGTGCCGTTTTCCAAGCCTTTGACCATGATCGGCGGGCATTGATGCATCCGCATCCCCTCATGGGCGTGGTAATTGGACTGCTCGGCCATCCCATCCGCATAGGTGATCTCGCAGTTGATCGCATGGCCCAGCCCGTAGATCACACCGCCTTGCACGAGGTTCTCAAAGTTGATCGGATCGACCACCCGCCCCACATCGCAAGCCACATAGACCGCATCCAGCTTGATGCCATCATCGGTCATGCTCACCTCGACCACCTCGGCGGTGGGCACGCCAAAACTCTCGACAAAGGCAACCCCGCGACCCCGCCCCGCCCCAAGATCAGAGCCCCAGTTTGACATCTGAGCCACCGCCTCAAGCACTTTGCGCGAGGCGTCGTGATCGATCAGACGCAGGCGCTCTTCCATGGGATCGGCACCGGCGGCGTGGCACAGCTCATCGACGAAGGTGTCAAAGATGAACCCCGCCCCCGGCGCGCCAACCGAGCGCCAGCTTGACACCGGCGCAAGCTCGGGCGCGCGAAAGGCGCACATGCGGTAATTGGCGAAATTATAGGGGTTGTTCCACGCGCCCGCCGCGATTTGTGCATCCGGCCCCGGCACAGTCAGGCCGATGCGGCCCATTTGCGAGCCGATGACCGAAGGGGCGGCAATCGCCACATCTATGGCCTCAATCGCCCCGTCCTTAACCGTGCCGCGACAGCGCCCCAAAGCGATATGGCGGGGGAAATCATGAGCGAAATCCTCTTCGCGGCTATAGGTCAGTTTCACGGGCACACCGCGCATCTGATCGGCGATTTCAGCGGCCTGTTTGATATGTTCAAACTCCAAACGGTGGCCGAAGCTGCCGCCCATATATTGGTTGTGAAACACCACTTGATCCGGCGTATGGCCGGTCACCGCCGCCACCTGCTGTTGCAGCATAATCGGCATCTGATGCCCCGTCCAAACCTCAACGGCGTCATCCGTCACACGCACAATCGCGTTTAATGGCTCCAAGGGCGCGTGGGCGACATAGGGCGAGCGGTACTCGGCCTCGATTTGGCCCGCGCCAGTTATCACCTCATCCACATTGCCGTCATCGCGCCACATGCTGTCGAGCTTATCGCCCGAAAAACTCTCGCCCAGCGCCGCCCAATGCGCGTCTTGCTCGGGCGGATAAGGCGCGTCGGCCCAGTTGATCTCAATGGCATTGGCCGCCTGAATGGCCCGCCACGTGTTATCCGCCACAACCGCCACGCCGCCAGTGATCTCAAGCACGGATTTCACCCCCCGCATCAGCCGCGCCGAGGCCGCATCGAAGCTGTTGATCCCGCCGAACTGACGCGGATTGCTGCGCACCGTGGCGTGGACCATGCCCTCGATTGCCACATCAATGCCATAGGGTAGCGTGCCGGTGGATTTGCCCAGAATATCGAGCCGCTGCATCGGTTTGCCGATTAGCCGCCAGTCGCTTGGATCGCGCAGTTTCACGTGGCGCGGCGGGGTGATCGTGGCCGCGAGGCTGGCCAGCTCGGTATATTTCAGCGCGCTGTCATCGGGCAGCAGCACCGCGCCATTTGCGGTTTTTAGCTGATCCAGCGGCACGCCGGTTTGTTGCGCCGCTGCCATCTTGAGGGTCTCACGCGCCACCGCCCCCGCTTCGCGCAGTTTCACCCAACTGTCCGGCACCGAGGTCGACCCGCCCGTGCCTTGCAGTTGAAACAGCTTGATCATACCCCCCGCAAAGGCGCGCATGCTCTCGGCGGCATAGCCCTCATCGGTGGCTTTGAAAGGCACACCCTCTTCGGCCATGCCCGTGTTCCAATAGGCTGCCGAAGGCTCGCCAAAACTGGTCTCGAACTGGCCAAACTCAACGTCCAGCTCCTCGGCGATCAAAGCGGCCTGCGCGGACAGGATGCCTTGCCCCTTATCGCCATGGGGCGTGATCAGCGTGATCTTTTCGGCGTCGATCACCACCCAAGGGTTAAAGCTGGCCGCCCCCTCAGGCAGGTTCGCCGCCAAGGGGTTCGCTGCGGGGCGTTGCATCATATAAGTGCCAAAGGCCACCCCGCCGAGCACCGCCGTAGAGCCGACCAGAAACGTCCGCCGTGCAATCGTTCTAACGCGTCCCATGGCTCAGCTCTCCTGCAAGGTTTTGGCGGCGGTGTGCACAGCGGCGCGGATGCGGGGGTAGGTGCCGCAGCGACACAGATTGCCGCTTAGGACGATGTCGATGTCCTCGTCGGTGGGCGCGGGGTTCAGATCGAGAAAGGCCGCTGCCTGCATGATCTGGCCCGACTGGCAGTAGCCGCATTGCGCGACCTGATGGGCAACCCACGCCTCTTGCACTGCATGCAGCGCCTCGGGCGTGCCCAGCCCCTCGATCGTGGTGATGGTTTTATCCGCCGCCGTGCTAGCTGCGACCTGACAACTGCGCACCGCTTGGCCGTCCATATGCACGGTGCAAGCCCCGCATTGGGCAATGCCGCAGCCAAATTTCGTTCCGGTCAGCCCCAATTCATCGCGCAAAATCCAAAGCAAAGGCATGTCATCCTCGACATCAACCTCACGAACCTCGCCATTCACCAACAGCTTCATTGGGCACTCCTTTGGGTTAAAGTTTGACCAAATTGGACAAATTGTCGATTTCAGTCTATTTGACATGCGCGGCCGTGCTAGTCAAATGAGATCGATGGACGCCAAGACCAAACATATCCTGCTATCCGCTTTCGCGATGTTCGCCCGCTACGGTTATGCCAAGACGACCATGTCCGATATTGCCGCCGAGGCAGGGGTTGCGCGGCAGACCGTGTACAACGCCTTTGAGAGCAAAGAAGAGATTTTGCGGGCGGTGGTCAAGGATGCGGGCGCGACTTCTTTGGCCGAGGTGCAAGAGGCTTGGGCGGCGCAAAGCGATCTGTCGAGCAAGCTGGCGGCGTTTCAACGACTTGGGCCTTTGGCGTGGTATAAGGCCATGCGCCTTGCCCCTGATTGGGCCAATTTGATGGATGGGGTCAGCAAAGAGGCGGTGGTTGAGCTGGCCGAGCTTGAGGCCAATTGGATCGCCGCGCTGGTGGATTTGCTGGGCCAGCATCGCAGTGAGCTGGCGGCGGATTGCGATCTGTTTGGGGCCGCAGAATTCATCTATGCCACCAGCAAGAACTCAAAAACCGGCGCCCAGACCGCCGAAGATATGGAGCGCCGTCTGGCCACCATTCATGCGGCGGCCATGGCTTTGCTAACGCGCCGCTAGGGTTTAAAAAAGTCTAACCCGCGTTAAGATCATCAAAAATCTGAACATTTGAAAACGTCCCGTCAGCACCCCGACCAGCATCATCGTCCATCACAAAAACCAGCTTGTCGAAATCACCTTGGACGTATTGGCCAACATCAATCGACATCGACTGATAGACCCCCGGCTCTTGGGTATAGGCCCAGCTTGCGTCGCGATTGCCATAGCGTTGAATGCCATCAAGCTGGAAAAAATGATCAGCGATTTGACTGCCGTCATTGGAAAAGCCGATCCCATGCACTTCGCCCTCAACCGCGCTTTTGAAATCGAAACTTAGAACCGTATCGGCCCCGATTGGCGCATCCAGATCGACGGTCTTCCACGAGTTATTGGTAAGGGTCAGCTCGGCGTCCCCATCAGGGCTGGTGGTGATCGTAGCCTCGCCTTTGTCTTGAGCGGCGCCAAAAGAGAGCACTGGTTTTTGCTGGCCGTTCACTGCGAACAAATCCTTGGCAAAGTCAGGGTTCTGAGCGATCTGGACGTTCCTAAACGTCCCGTTCGCGCCCACCCCGGCGTCATCATCCATCACAAAGACGATATTGTCGAAATCGCCTTGGATATACGCCCCGACATCAATGGAAATCGTTTGGAACTCACCGGGCGCTGCGGTGTAGGCCCAAGCGATGTCCGAGTTTCCGATGCTCTGGGTGCCATCGAATTGAAAGAAATTTTCAGCCTTTTGAATGCCATTGCTGGCAAAACCGATGGCATGGACTTCGCCCTCGACAGTGCTCATGAACTCAAAGGTCACAACGGTGTCTGCCGTGATTGTCGTATCAAGCGCCATGGTTTTCCAAGCGTTGTTTGAAAGCGTCAGCTCTGGATCACCCTCGCGCGAGGTCGTGATAGCCGCGTCGCCTAGATCCTGCACGCCATTAAAGGACAAAACCGGCACGCTGAGACCATTTAGCTCAAAGAGGGTCTGGCCCAGATTAGGGTCATCCATGATGCTGATGTTGCTAAACCTGCCATCCGCGCCGCGTCCTGCGTCATCATCCATAACAAAGAACATCTGATCATAATCGCCTTGGATGTACTGACCGACGTTGATCGACATGGACTGAGACGTCCCCCGCTCGGCGGTATAGGCCCAGTCAGCCCCGGCGATGCCATAACTTTGGCTACCGTCGATTTGAAACATGGTATCAGGGCCAAACGCGCCGTCTTTGGCAAAACCAATAGCGTGGATTTCCCCTTTCACTTCGCTCATGAACTCAAAACTTAGAACCGTGTTTTGGGTGACCAGCGTCTCAAGCTCGACGGCTTTCCACGCGTTGTTGGTCAGGGTCATCTGTGGCGCACCATCTGGCCCGGTGCTTGCGGTCACATCGCCTTGATCCTGACTTCTTGCAAACCCCGAGACAAGATAGCCCAATCCATTCACCTGAACCTCGACATCCTCGCGCAGCGCCACGTTGCGATAGATGCTGTTACCCGCGCCAGTGGCGTCGTTATCCGTGGCAAAAACCAACTGATTAAACGGCCCTTGCACATAATCGCCGACGTTAATCTCGATGCTTTGATAGCTGCCGGGGGGCTGGGTATAGGCCCAATCGCCGGAAAACCCGTAATTTTGAACACCGTCAAGTTTGAAGAAATTCGTTGAGCTCAAAGCGCCGTTGTTCGCAAAGCCAACCACGTGCAATTCGCCGAGCGCTTCGCGTTTAAAATCAAAGCTAAGCACCGTATCTTGGGTGACGTCGTAATCCAGATCAAAGGCTTTCCAGCCGTTGTGAGAGACGGTGAATTCCAGATCGCCGGGGGTCTCTATGGTCAGACTTCCGCCATCTTGACGCAGCGCGACGACGCTTTCGCTAAGCTGAGTTCCATCGACCAACGAGATCACGCCATTGCCGCCGCTGCCCTCGATTGGGATTAGCCCAACCGCCGCGCGATACTCCTCAAGCGAGACCTCGGCATCGTTGAATTTGAACGCCTCGATCCCACTCAGAGTGATGGTGCCGTCTGGACTGCGCAGGAACATCTCATCTGGACCATTCGACAAAACGTAGTAGTCAAAAATCCCGTTTTGAAATTGCAACGTGTCAAAGCCATCCCCGCCAAACACCGCGTCAGCCCCGTTGCTTGCGACCAAAAAGTCATCGCCCGCTTCGCCTTGCAGCGTGTCATTGCCCAGACCGCCGTCAATCCAGTCAGCACCAGCCCCGCCAAAAATCGTGTCACTGTTATTGCCGCCGCGCAGCGCGTCACTTCCATCACCGCCCATCAGCAAATCATTACCAAAGTCACCGTTCAGACTGTCGTCACCAGTGCCACCTTCCATCCGATCCGAGCCAGAGCCGCCGAGGATTTTATCGTCACCATCTTCGCCTAAGAGAGTGTCGTTGCCGTAAGCCCCAAAAATGCGATCATCGCCCGAAAGCCCATTGATCGCATCCCTAAAGCTTGAGCCGGAAATCCGATTATCCGCTGCGTTCCCGGTCAGTGTTACAACAGGCGAACGGGCGATGGCCGATAGATTTTCCAAGCCATCGGGCAAAGCGTAGTCAAAATTCACCCAGACCGTGTCATCCCCGCCCGGATCGGTGATCCCTACCGGTGCGCCAGATAGATGATAGTTGTCATTTTCCGTCGTGCCTGTGATCGATGCATCTGGATTAATGGCGATATTCGAGAATTCCGCCTCGGCCAACAGCCGCATCTGCGCCGCAAGCGCAGGGTCGTCATCAATCAGATTAGTGGTGGAAAATATATCCGCATCCAAATCGAAAAGCTCTTCATCGCCGTTCTCGTAGAGCGTGTAGCGGTGCTGTTCGGTCCGCAGCGAAATGCTGCCGCTCATCCAAGTGACAGCAACCTCATTGCCAGTGGGCGCAATACCATCAATCAAGGGCTTTAGCGACGGCTGCATCTCACTCGTTGGAGCAATATCCAAGAGTTCAAGCGCCGTGGCGGCCGCAGCAGAGAGATTAACAGGCGCGGTCACCACCGCCCCCTCTTGCCCCGGCACTTTGATCATCAACGGCGCCCGTGCCGCTTGCTCATAAAGCGTGAATTTATGCCAGAACGCCGCATCGCCCAAATGATAGCCGTGATCCGACATCACCATGATAATCGTGTCATCAGCCTGCCCAGACGCCTCTAGCCCTGCTAGCAATTCGCCCAGCTTGGCGTCGGCATAGCTGACACTGGCCAAGTAATGTTTGACCATGTCCTGCCAAGCGTCCTGCTCAAGAACTTTGTCATGGATATAATAGGGGGCCAAAGCGCTGCCAAACTCGGCCCGCTCGGCATCATCCACGAAATCGGGGATCGGAATTTCAACGCCGTCATAAAGGTCGATGTATTCCTGCGGCACAATCCAGCTGGTGTGCGGGCGAAAAATACCAAGGAACATGGCGAACAATTCGTCCGGCGGCATGTCATTGAGGGCCTCAACGGCCCCCTCGACAACCCGGTCGTCCGCCAAAACGTCGGTGGTTGCGCCATAATAGGTCGCGTCCACGTTTTGATACTGGGGGTCGGTTGACGATCGCAGACCCGAAGCATCGAGATAGGTGCTCGCAACCGCCTCTCGGTCTTCGTTGCGCAGAGTGTGAAAGACTTTGCCGCTTAGATAGGTCGTATACCCCCCAGTCTTCAAAATTCCCGGAATAGTCTGGCTCGCCAGATCAACGTGGTTCGAGAGCGTTTGATCCAAAAAAAGAACGCCAGACTCCCATGGCAACTGGCCTGTCATGATCGCTGCACGAGAGGGCGAACACACCGCAACATCCGCATGCGCGTTGTCAAACACCGTTGAAGATTGCGCCAGTGCGTCTAGGTGCGGTGTCTGAACAATATCATTGTAAATTGGCCAAGCAGACAGTGAAAAAAGATCATCAATCGTGACAAAAAGAAGGTTGCTCATAAAAATTGGTCCTCAATAAAAAACAACCCTGCCAAATCTTACGTCGAAAAAATTGTAACCACTTAGCTAAATTAA
>CAYLLD010000109.1:0-9553 GCA_964384315.1 uncultured Rhodobacterales bacterium
ACGAGCCGCTGGCGAGTGCGGCAGGCAATGCCCTTGAAGTCGCGAATTGCATGAAGCTGTTGCGCGGCGATGAGATCGACGCCCGTTTGTGGGATGTGACCGTTCATCTGGGCGGTGTGGTGCTTATGCAAAGCGGGCTGGCGGGAACGCCGCTTGAGGCCCGCGCGCGCATCACCGAGGCCCTGCAAAGCGGGGCTGCGGCAGCGAAATTTGGCGAAATGGTTGCGGGGCTGGGCGGGCCGCGCACCTTTCTGGACGAATTCGAGCAGCACCTACCCCACGCGCCCATCATCGAAGAGGTCTTGCCCGACGAAGCTGGCTTTGTCTCACATCTTGAGACGCAGACGCTGGGCCGCGCGGTGGTTGCTTTGGGCGGCGGGCGGCTGCGGGCAGATGCCCCGCTTGATTATAGCGTGGGGGTCGATTGGGTCGCGGGGATTGGCCTAAGCGTCGAGCCGGACACGCCCTTGGCGCGGGTGCATGCCCCAAATCCAGAGGCGGCAGCTCAAGCCGTTGCCTCCGTTAAACGCGCCTTCACTATTTCAGATCGGGTCCCGCCCGAGCCGCCCCTCATCGTCTCAGAGATCGCCCCGTGAGCCGCGCGTTCGTCATTGTGCTTGATAGCGTCGGCTGCGGCGGTGCGCCGGATGCGGCGGATTTTGGCGACGAGGGTGCAAATACGCTGGGCCATATCATCGCGGCTTGCGCGGATGGGCGCGCGGACGAGGGCCGAACAGGCCCCCTTGCGGTGCCCCATCTCGACACCCTCGGCCTTGGGGCGGCAATCCGCGCCTCAACAGGCATCGCAACACCGGGGCTGGCGGCCACGCCCTCTGGCATTTGGGCAGCAGCCACTGAAAAATCCATCGGCAAGGACACGCCTTCGGGTCATTGGGAGCTTGCAGGTCTGCCGGTGCCTTGGGCTTGGCATTATTTTGGCCAAGAGCCGTCCTTTCCCGCGGATCTGATCGAACAGATCACCACAAAATTCGCACTTGAGGGCATCCTTGGGAATTGCCACGCACCGGGCATCGCCATCGTCGATCGGCTTGGTGCGCAGAGCTACGAAACCGGCATGCCGATTTGCTACACCTCCGTGGATAGCGTGTTCCAAATCGCGGCTCACGAAGAGCGGTTCGGCCTTGCGCGCCTCTATGAGCTTTGCGAATTCGTCGCGTCGATTTTGCACCCGATTAAAGTTGGGCGCGTCATTGCCCGCCCCTTTGTCGGCGATCCGCAATCCGGATTTACCCGCACCAAAAATCGCTGCGACTACGCGGTTACCCCCCCTGCGCCAACCCTGTGCAATTGGGTTGAAGCGGCGGGGGCACAGACTTGGGGCATCGGCAAAATCTCGGATATTTTTGCCCACTCAGGGATCAGCCGCAGCCAAAAGGGCGCAACGGACGACGAGCATATCTCGATGATACTCGATACCGCCAAACAGGCGCGCTCGGGCGATTTGATTTTTGCAAATCTGGTGGATTTCGACACGAATTACGGCCACCCCCGCGATGTGGCAGGCTATGCGCGCAACCTCGAGGCCTTTGATCGGCGCTTGCCCGAAATTCTAAGCGCCTTGCAGCCCGATGACCTGCTGATCATCACCGCCGATCACGGCAATGATCCGACGTGGCACGGCACCGATCACACCCGCGAGCGCGTACCCCTCTTGGCCACTGGTCCGAAAATTGCACCCCGAGACGTTGGAATTTGCGACTTTGCGGATGTGGCGGCCAGCGTTGCCGCACATCTGGGGCTACCGATGCGGGGGCCGGGGACAAGTCTTTTATGAACTGCCCCGCTTGGCCGCTCATTTAGCGCGGTCATAGATTGCCCCGCCCCGCTTAACGCGATACCATTTTAACAATTGGCAAACACACGAACAACGCGGCGGATGGGATTATGAAAAAAACGGTGGTGGTCGATCATCCACTGGTGCAGCACAAGTTGAGCATCATGCGCGACAAATCCACACCAACAGCGGTGTTTCGGCAGCTTTTGCGCGAGATTTCCCTTTTGTTGGCTTACGAAGTCACCCGCGATCTGGCCATGACCACCCGCTCGATTGAAACGCCTCTCACCCAGATGGACGCGCCAGTGCTTGCGGGCAAAAAACTTGCCCTGATTTCGATCTTGCGCGCGGGCAACGGGCTGCTGGATGGTGTGCTAGAACTGATCCCTAGCGCAAGGGTCGGATTTGTGGGCCTCTACCGAGATCACGAGACGCTGCAACCCGTGCAATATTATTTCAAAGTGCCCGGCGATATTAATCAGCGCAAAGTCATTGCGGTTGATCCGATGCTGGCCACGGGAAATTCCTCGGCCAAGGCGATTGACCTGCTCAAAGAGGCCGGGGCCACAGACATCAGCTTCTTGTGCCTTTTGGCCTCGCCTGAGGGTGTGGCCAAGATGCAGGCGGCGCATCCTGATGTGCAAATCGTCACGGCGGCAATGGATGAGCGGCTTAACGAGCTGGGATATATTTTGCCCGGTCTGGGCGATGCGGGGGACCGGATGTATGGCACGAAATAAAAAGGTCTTAGCCCTAGCGCTCTTGCCCTTGCCATTGGTCTTGGCCGTAAGCGGCTGCTCACAGCAGCTAGAAGGGTTCACCCTATTTGATTTGCTCGGCCGCACCGGCAGCGCCCTCAAAGGGCCAGCAAATTTACCGCCTTCGAATTATGAAGGCGAGTATTGGGTGGACCGCAAGGGCTGCATTTTCATTCGCACCGGCGAGGCCGAATGGCTGCCGCAGGTCGATAATAACCGCAAGCCGATTTGCGACGCGAGCCAAGCAGGTGAAGTGATCGCCGAGCCCGAACCACGAGCGCCGACCACGCCGAGCGTTTCGATCGACCCTGAAACCGGGCTACGCACGGAAATATTAGCGCCTGTGAACATCCGGCAAAGCTATGTTGAGGTCGGCACTTTCGATGATTACGTCGCGGGCGTGGCGGCTTGGCAAGAGCTGGCAGGCTTGGGCTTTCCGATGCTCGGCGGTGAGACACTGCCTGAACCAGGGCGGCCTGTTAAGATCGTCCTTGGACCTTTCATGGTCAAAAGCGCGTTGGATGATGCGCTAGCGACCGCTATTGAGCGCGGCCATGACGACGCGTTTTCGTATTAGAACCAAGTCGAACCAGAACAAAAAGAATTGCGGGGAGCGCAACTAAATGAAATTTCAACTGGCATTGATCATGGGCTTGGGCGCGCTCAGCCTGACGGCTTGTGACCCAAGCAGCAACACATCCACTTTGGCCGCGGGCGCGGGAAATTCCGGCCCCGACGGCGCACCAGCACCCAACGACCCCAATCAAGAGCTTGTTGACCTGAAGGGCTGCCGATGGTGGGTTGTCTCAAAGCCAAGCGGCCTGCAGTGGGAACGGGTGCCGGGGTATCGCGCCGACTGCGAGCCCAAGGGCGCCAGCAAAACGGCCCTGCGTCAATCAGCTGATGCCCCGCCTCGTATCGATACAAGTCTAAAAGCCGAAACGACGGCTGCGGATACACAGGCCGCAAACATTGAAGGCAATGCGGTGACAATCAACGACCTTGAACGGGCACCGCCTGCGCTGGCCCCGAAGCCTGATCCAGAACCAGAGCCCGAGCCCACACCTGAACCCTCGCCTGAGCCAGAGCCAGAGGTGACCCATAACGCGCCACTCAATCCTGGCGCGCTTTACATCCAAGCGGCCACCTTCAGGTCCGCCGCAAATGCGCGCGACACGGCCAAAAATCTGCGCGCCGATGGCTATGGGGCGATTTTGCCCGATGCGCAGAACGCCAATTTTCACCGCGTTGTAATCGGCCCCTTCGAAACCCAAATCGCGCGGCGCACGGCGCTCAAGCAGCTGCGCACCAAAGGTTACATCGACGCCTATTCGATGGTGCAGTAGCGCCAAGTGCCCGGGCTTCTGATCAAAAACGCGAGGTGGCTTGCCACTTTAGATGACGCAGGCAGCGAGCTTGAAAACACCTCGCTCTTTGCCCGCGACGGCGTGATCGAGGCCATAGGTGCGGATTGCCCCACAAGCGCTGATGAGGTCATCGACGCAGGTCGTTATCTGGTCACCCCCGGCCTGATCAACACCCACCATCATCTGTTCCAGAGCCTGACCCGCGCTGTCCCCGCAGGGCAGGACGCCTCGCTGTTTGGCTGGCTAAAGGCGCTCTACCCGATCTGGTCGCGCTTTGGCCCGGATGAGATGCGGGTTTCGGCGGCGCTTGGGCTGGGCGAGCTGGTCGCCTCGGGCTGCACTTTGTCTACGGATCACTGCTACGTCTTCCCAAACGGCGCGCATCTGTCCGATACCATCGAGGGCGCGCAGCAGATCGGGCTGCGATTTCACCCCACGCGCGGCTCCATGAGCATCGGCGAGAGCCAAGGCGGGCTGCCCCCCGATGCGCTGGTCGAGGATGAGGCGGCGATTTTGCGCGATAGCGCCGATGTGGTGGACCGGTTTCACGACCCCGCAGCGGGCGCGATGTTGCAGGTTGGGATTGCGCCTTGTTCGCCTTTTTCGGTCAGTCGCGGCTTGATGCGTGACGCGGCGCTGCTGGCGCGGGAAAAAGGCGTGATGCTGCACACGCATTTGGCCGAGGACGCAGATGATGTGCGCTATTCGCTGGAGAATTTCGGGATGCGCCCCGGTGAATACGCGCAATCCTTGGGCTGGACCGGCGCGGATGTCTGGCACGCCCATTGCGTGCAGCTTGAGGCGGCTGAAATCGATCTGTTTGCCGCCACCAAGACCGGCGTGGCCCATTGTCCCTGTTCAAACTGCCGCCTTGGCTCAGGCATCGCGCCTCTGCGTGCCATGCTGGATGCGGGGGTGCCCGTCGGCCTTGGGGTCGATGGCTCGGCCTCCAGCGATGCGGGTGATCTGATTTCCGAGGCGCGGCAGGCGATGTTGATGCAGCGGGTGCAAAACGGCGCGGGGGCGCTTTCGGCGCGCCAAGCCTTGCGCCTTGCGACGCGCGGCGGGGCTGAGGTGCTGAACCGCGATGATCTGGGCGCGCTTCAGATCGGGAAACGCGCGGATTTCGTGCTGTGGGATTTGGACGCCCTGCCCTTTGCCGGCACTTGGGATCCTATCGCCGCGCTGGTGCTTAGCGGGCCGCACCGCGCCCATTCGGTTTACGTCGAGGGCCGCGCGATCCTCCAAGATGGGCAGTTGTGCCGCACGGATGGGCGGGCGCTTGCCCAAGAGGCGCGCGGCTTGATGCACGCCCTCATGGGGTGAGGATTATTCAGTTCCCCCCTGCCCCTGCCTGCGCTATCTCATGAGCGACTGGTATCGCCGTGCCCACAGGCGGCACTCTTGGGACACCAAAAGCCATGACAAATAAACCAGAGCCTCGTTTGATCGATAGCGACGACGCCTATGCGCTGGATAAGGCGGCGGTTGAGGCTGTGGTCCAAGCGGTTGAGATGGCAGATAAGAGCAAGCTCTTGCGCCTGATCGAGCCCCTGCATGCAGCCGATATGGCCGATATGCTCGAGCAAATCCCCGAGCGCGAGCGGGCGGCGCTGATCCAGCTTTGGGACCGCGATTTCGACCCTGAGGTCCTGCTTGAGGCCGAAGAGGGCGTGCGCGACGATATTCTCGAACATCTGCCGAAGCCCATTCTCGATGACGCGGTCAAAGAGATGGACTCGGACGAGATCGTCTATGTCGTCGAGGATTTGGACAAACCCGAACAGGACCGCGTTTTGGGCGGTTTGGACGAGGCGGATCGTGCCGCCGTTTTGTCCTCGCTGCAATTCCCCGAGGGCAGCGCGGGCCGGATGATGCAGCGCGAGCTGGTCATGGCGCCCACCCATTGGACCGTCGGCCACGCCATCGATTTCATGCGAGCAACCCCCGAGCTGCCCGATGTGTTCTACGACATCATCATCACCGATCCGCGCCTGACACCGGTGGGCACCGTGCCCCTGTCCAAGGTTATGGCCAAGCCGCGCGACGTGAAAATCACGACCCTGATGGATAAGGAATTTTTCTCGCTCAAGGCCCGCCAGCCCCGCGAGGATGTGGCCTATGCCTTTGCCCAGTACCATTTGGTCTCTGCGCCGGTGGTGGATGACGATGGCCGTCTCGTGGGGATCATCACCATCGACGATGCGGTGGATGCGATGGAAAGCGAGAGCCGTGAGGATATGATGGCGCTGGCGGGGGTCGGCAAGGAAGAGGGGCTGACGGATTCGATTTGGGAAACCACGCGGCAGCGCTTTCCGTGGCTCTTGATCAATCTGGCAACGGCGGTGACCGCCTCAGTGGTGATCGCGCTTTTCGCCCAGACCATCGAGGCCATCGTGGCCCTCGCGGTTTTGATGCCCATCGTCGCCTCCATGGGCGGCAATGGCGGCACCCAATCCCTGACCGTGGCCGTGCGCGCGCTGGCGACCCGCGATTTGACCCAAGCCAACGCATGGCGCGTTGTAATCCGCGAAGGTGCGGTTGGCCTGCTAAACGGCTTAGGCTTTGCGGTGATCATCGGCATCACCGGCTATCTGATTTACGGCAGCGCGATGCTGGGGGTGGTCCTCGCCATCGCCGTGGTCGGCACTATGGTCGTCGCGGGCCTCTCGGGCATCCTGATCCCCGTAATCCTGAACCGCTTCGGGGTCGATCCGGCCTTGGCCGCCGGGGCTTTTGTGACAACGGTCACCGATGTGGTCGGGTTTTTGCTGTTTTTGGGGCTGGCGTCTTTCTTGCTGTTATAAGTGCCGCTAACGCACCCGCATTAAAAACCGTTTCAACCCCTTTAGTTTGGTCATAAGCTTTGCCGATCACACGCCGATCAACAGATTTGAACCGACATGACACCATCCCTGCCCACCTCAATCGACGCCACCCAAACCGCCTTGGGCGAGGTCGGCTATGTGTGCAGCCGCGCGCTGGCAACGGTGGTGTTTTTATCGCTGAAACTGGGCCGTCCGCTCTTTCTTGAAGGCGAGGCCGGCGTGGGCAAAACCGAGATTGCCAAAGCCTTGGCCGCGCTTTTGGGCCGCAAGCTGATCCGCTTGCAATGCTACGAGGGCTTGGATGCCGCATCGGCGGTCTATGAATGGAATTTCGCCGCCCAAATGGTCGCGATCCGCGCCGCCGAGGCCACGGGCCAAACCGGCGATTTGCAAACCCAACTATTCTCTGAGGATTACCTCATCCGCCGCCCGCTCCTTGAGGCCATGAGCCCCCAAGAGGGTGGTGCGCCGGTGCTGCTGATCGACGAGTTGGACCGCACCGACGAGCCCTTCGAGGCCTTCCTGCTAGAGGCCCTGAGCGATTTTCAGGTCACCATCCCCGAGCTTGGCACCATCAAAGCCCCCACGCCGCCCATCGTGATCGTCACCTCGAACCGCACCCGCGAGGTCCATGACGCGCTCAAGCGCCGCTGCCTCTACCACTGGGTCGACTATCCCAGTTTCGAGCGTGAAATGGAGGTCGTGCGCGCCAAAGCCCCCGCCGCCAGCGAAAGCCTCAGCCGCGAAGTTGTGGCCTTTGTCCAGCGCCTGCGCGAGGAAGACCTGTTCAAAAAACCCGGCGTGGCCGAGACGATTGACTGGGCAAATTGCCTCGTGGCCCTCGATGCGGTGGCGCTCAGCCCCGAGCTGATCACCGACACGCTGGGGGCGATCCTGAAATATCAGGACGATATCGCCAAGCTGGACAGCACGCAGGTCGCGCGCCTGCTCAGCGACATCGCTTCTGAGCCATCCCAGCAATGACCGCAGCGCCGGTGATCCACATCGGGGGGTGGCCGGGGGCTGGCAAGCTCACGGTCGCCAAAGCGCTAGCGCAGCGGCTTGGCGCGCGGCTGTTGCACAATCACCTGATGCTCGATCCGGCAAACGCCGTTTATGATCGCGGCGCGCTGGGGCATGGCCAATTGCGCGCCGAGGTCCGCGCGGCGGTCTTTGCCCACGCCAAGGCCCTGCCCGCGCAGGTTCCCATCGTGCTAACGGATGCTTTGGCCGATGAGCCTGCCGCCGACCCCCTGTTTCAACCCACCAAAGATTTGGCCAAGGCGCGCGGAGCGCGGCTTTTGGCGGTGGTTCTGGATCTGAGTATCGACGAAAATCTGCGCCGCCTGACCGATCCGAGCCGCCACGGACGGTCAAAACTCACTGACCCAGATATTCTGCGCAACATTCGCGCGCGCGATCGTCTGTTCGTGCCCGAGGGCGGCAAGGTGATTGACGTCACGACGCAAAGCCCCCAACAAGCCGCCGCGCTGATCGAGACATGGAGCCAGAGCGGTGAGTGAAATTGTGGCTCTGGACGGGGCCACGGGGCCTACCCTCGTTCAAAATATCACCCATTTCGCCCGCGCCCTGCGCAAGGCGGGCCTGCCCATCGGCACGGACCGCGTGCTCAACGCCATCCGCGCGGTTGAGGCGGCAGGCTTTTCGCGGCGCGGCGATTTTTTCCTGACCCTGCAGGCCTGTTTCGTCTCGCGCCCCGAGCATCTGACGCTCTTTGCCCAGAGCTTTGCCCTGTTTTGGCGCGATCCGCAGTTTCTTGAGCGCTTGATGCTTTCACATGGGCCGCAGGGGTCTGTTACGGGGGGCTCTGATGCGGGCGACCAAGCGGGGCAAAAGCGGGCGGCTGAGGCGCTTTTGGCCCTGCCCGAAGAGACAGCGGACGAGACAATCCAGCGGACGATTGATGCGGCGCTCACGGCCTCGCGCGAAAAATCCCTGCGGCACAAGGATTTTGAGCAGATGTCGCTGGCGGAAATCGCCGATGCCAAACGTGCCTTGGCAGCCATCAAGCTACCCCTGCCCCCGCTCACCTCGCGCCGCACCGTGTCGCGCGCAAACGGCCCCCTCGTTGACTGGCGCGGCACCATGCAAGGCGCGCTGCGCAGCGGCGGTGAGATGCACAAACTTGCGCGGCGCGCGCGGCGGCAGTCCCCGCCAAATCTGGTGGTGCTCTGCGATATCTCGGGCTCCATGTCCGGCTATTCGCGGCTCTTGCTGCATTTTCTGCACGCCGCTTCGAATGCGCGCGGGGCGGGTTGGGCCAAGGTCCATGCCTTTGCCTTTGGCACCCAGCTGACCAATATCACCCGCGCTTTGGCACGGCGCGACGTCGATGAGGCGCTGGCATTGGCGGGGCGCGCGGCGGCGGATTGGGAGGGGGGCACCAGCATCGGCCAAAGTCTCTATCAGTTCAACCGCGACTGGTCGCGGCGGGTGCTGGGCCAAGGCGCGGTCGTTTTGCTGATCACCGACGGGCTAGAGCGCGGCGATACCGCCCAGCTTGCCCAAGAGGCCGCCCGCCTGCGCCGCTCGGCGCGCAAACTGATCTGGCTCAACCCGCTGTTGCGCTGGGACGGGTTCACCGCCCGCGCGGGCGGTATCCGTGCGCTTTTGCCCCATGTGGACAGTTTCCGCGCGGCCCATTCCATCGCCTCCCTTGAAGAACTGGCCGCCGCCATGAACGCGCCTGCGGATCGCGGTGAAAAAGCGCGCCTGCTCAACGAGTGACTGGCAATCGCGCCGCAATGCGCCCATATTCGCCAAACTAGGGTGAACGAGGACCTC
>CAYLLD010000110.1:0-9515 GCA_964384315.1 uncultured Rhodobacterales bacterium
CACCTTCGCTGGTTTTCAAGACCAGTGCATTCGACCACTCTGCCACTCCTCCGGCGCGCCCCGTTTAGCGACCAAATCGCGGGCGGTCCACCGCAGAATTTCGCCCAACGGGGGTTTTCTTACGCCCCGCGATTGCCTAAATTGGCTTAAGTTGATTTTGTGGCCAAAGGTCGCGATCTGAGGCAGAGCGGTGGGGCAGTGACAAAACCAATAAAAACATGCCCCTCAATCATCTTGGCCCCCTAACATCCGGGCCAAGCAAACAAGGCCATGCTATTGGGCCAAATGACTGGGCCAAACTTCGGGGCCAATTACAGGGACGGCATTCATGATTAAAAATCGGCAAAATTCCAAGATCGTAAATGTTCTGGCGCTTACGACACTCGCCGCGCTGACCTTGAGCGGCTGCGAGCGGGTGCGAGATAATATCTCTAACGTAGGCTCCATGTTCAACGGCAGCATTGGCGGCTCGGCTTTGCCCGATGACGTCACCGCCGGGGCCGCGACCTTGCAGATCGAAGAGCGCGATGTTGAGGCGCCTGCGGTGTTTGAGCAAACCGATCTGGCCTTTTGGGATGGCCGCCCGTCCTTTGGCGGTGTTTGGGCTGCGGTGCCGGGCAATGTTCAGCCCGAGCGCGTGCGGATCATCAACGTCGACACAGGCCAATCCACCGTTGGCGCTTTGTTCAAACGCGAGATCGACACCCTTGGGCCGCCCATTGAATTGTCCTCCGACGCCGCAAGCGCGCTGGGCGTGACGCCCAATAAATCAAGCAGGATCAAGATAGTCGCCCTGCGCCGTGAAACCGTTGACACAACCCCCGCGATCAACCCAAGCGCCACGCCGGGTGTCGTGGCCACAACATCGCTGAACCCTGTGTCGGGAACACCCGCCACAGGCACGATCAACACCGCCGTTATCGGTGCTGCAATTGCCTCGGCTCCGGACACAGCGGCGCCTGCGCAGAGCGCGGCTGCGCCGAGCCAAATCGCAAAACCATTTATTCAGGTCGGCACGTTTTTGTCCGCTGAAAACGCCCAAAGCCTCACGGCGATTTTGGCACGCGATGGCGTGAGTGCGGACGTGCGCCGCGAGACAACCCAAAACGGGCGCGTCCTTCACAAAGTCGTGGTGGGGCCAGCCGCATCGGCCGACGCACATGCAGCCTTGATGGCGCGGGTCGTCGGGTTGGGCTTTACCGACGCATTCGCTGTGGCCAACTAAGCCACAAGCGCCTAGGAACAAAAGACGAGACATGGCTTTGACCCGCGCCCCGATGCCAGAAGCCGGCACAATGCGCGTGGCACATTGCACCGCCGCCAAGGAGACCCCCCTATGCGCAAGTTTTTGATTGCCGCTTTGATCTATCTTGTGCCGCTGAGCGCGGCGGCATTCGACAGCAAGGCGCGCGCGCTTTACGTGATCGACTACGAGACAGGCGTCGTGCTTTTGGAAAAGAACGCACAAACCGCCCTGCCCCCGGCCTCAATGTCAAAACTCATGACGCTCTACATGCTGTTCGAGGCGCTCAAAGATGGACGGCTGGGCCTGACCCAGACCTTCCCTGTCTCGACCAAAGCTTGGCAGATGGGCGGGTCAAAAATGTTTCTGCGCGAGGGGGATAATGTCTCGATTGAGAACCTTTTGCGCGGCATCATTGTCCAGTCAGGCAATGACGCTTGTATCGTGGTGGCCGAAGGGCTGGCGGGCTCCGAGGCGGAATTTGCCAACCGCATGACCATGCGCGCGCGGCAAATTGGACTGGAAAACTCGACCTTCGCCAATTCCACAGGCTGGCCGAACCCCGATCACCGCATGTCGGCGGCGGATTTGGTGACCCTAGCCAATCTTATGATCCGTGATTTTCCTGAGTATTACTCTTATTTCGCCGAGCGCTCTTTCACATGGGAAGGCATCGAGCAAGAAAATCGCAACCCGCTGCTGGCCGCTGATATTGGCGCAGATGGGCTAAAAACCGGCCACACCGAAGAGGCAGGCTATGGCCTCGTTGGCTCGGCAATCCAGAACGAGCGGCGGATTGTCTTCATGAT
The DNA here is from genome assembly GCA_964384315.1 of uncultured Rhodobacterales bacterium. Lineage (GTDB taxonomy): Bacteria > Pseudomonadota > Alphaproteobacteria > Rhodobacterales > Rhodobacteraceae > CAYLLD01. The sequence goes on from CAYLLD010000110.1 coordinate 2,053, forward strand.
TTCAGGGCTTAGCTCTGCGGCGGAACGGGCGCAGGAAACCCAACGTCTGGTCTCTTGGGCCTTTCGTGAGTTTTCTAACGAAGTGCTATTCGAAAAGGACGAGGTCATAGCCACGGCTGATGTATGGCTGGGCGCGAGCAAGATGGTGGATTTGGTGCCAGCGGCCCCGGTTGAAATCATTGTCCCCTATACCACCCGCGACCAGTTGACCGCCGAAGTCCACTACGATGGCCCGATTGAAGCCCCTGTCGAAAAGGGCGCGCCCATCGGCAAACTCGTGATCAGCGTGCCGGGCATTTCGGATGTTTCGCTGCCCCTCGTGGCAGGCGCGACCGTGGAAAAGGGCGGCTTTGTGGGACGGTTTTTGGCGGCCGCACAAATCCTAAGCCAGCGGGTGCTGGACGCGGCCACTTCCACAGCGCAATGACCAAAGACACTCCCAAGACGCGCGGCGCTTTCATTTCTATCGAGGGCATAGATGGCGCAGGAAAATCGACGCAAGCGCGCGAGCTTGCAGAACAACTAGAGACACAAGGCAAACCCGTGACCCTGACCCGCGAGCCCGGCGGCTCGCAAGGGGCCGAGGACATCCGCCGCCTTTTGGTTGAAGGCGATCCGGGTCGCTGGTCGCCACAAACCGAGACACTCCTGTTCACCGCCGCAAGACGCGACCACCTAGAGCGCAAAATCCTGCCCGCGCTTGAGGCTGGCACCACGATCATCCCCGCCCGCTTCGCGGATTCCACCCGCGTCTACCAAGGCGCGGCGCGGGCGGCCATGCGCGGTACCGTCGATGCGCTGCACGATCTGATGATCGCACATGAGCCCGACCTGACCATCGTCATCGACATGGACCCCAAGGCGGCTTTGACCCGCGGGCTGGCGCGCGGTTCGGGCGAGGACCGGTTCGAAGAGATGGGGCTCGGGTTTCAAATCGAGCTGCGCAAAGGGTTTTTGGCCCTCGCGGAGGAATTCCCCGAACGGGTGGCGCTGGTGGACGGCAACACCAGCCAAGACGAGGTCGCGCGCAGCATTTGGGCCACCTACCAAGAACGGCTGGGCTAATGGCAACCGCGCCCGATGACACGCTCCCCGAGGCAGATCAGCTGGACGGCGCGCAGCACCCCCGCGACACCCTAAACCTATATGGCCAAAGCCAAGCTGAGGCGCGGTTTCTCGAGGCCATGTCCGCCACGCGGCTTCACCACGCTTGGCTCATCGCCGGTCCAAAGGGCATCGGCAAAGCCACCCTCGCCTATCGCATCGCCCGTCATTTGATCGCCGACGGCGAGGCCACAAGCTCTGGCCCAAACTCAGAGACGGCCCGCAGCCTGCAAATGCCCGTCGATGATCCGGTGTTTCGCCGCATTTCTGCCCAAGCCGAGCCGCGCCTCGCGGTGGTCAGGCGCAGCTACGATCACGACCGCAAGCGCCTTCGTGCGCAAATCCGCGTCGAGGATGTGCGCGCCCTGCGCTCGTTCTTTTCCCTCAGCGCGGCAGACGGAGGTTGGCGCGTGGCGATCATTGACGCCGCCGATGAAATGAACACAAACGCCGCCAATGCGCTGCTGAAATCTCTCGAAGAGCCCCCCGAGCGCTGCGTCATTTTACTCATCGCCCATCAGCCAAGCCGCCTCCTGCCCACCGTCCGCTCGCGCACCCGCGCCCTGCCCTGTGCGGGTCTTTCGGGGGATGATCTGCAAGCGGCGCTGGCCCAGCAGAACCTCGACCTCGCCCCTGAGGTCCAAGCGCTCTGCGACGGTTCCGTGGGCGAGGCGATCAGCCTGTCGCAAAACGATGGCATGGCGATTTACACGCAAATTCTGGACGTGCTGGGCGATGCGCGTTCGATGGACCGCGCCAAGATCAACGCCCTATGCACCCGCGCCGCGGACCGCAAAGCCCCGCAAAACTTCACCACCATCGTCACGCTTTTAGAGCGCGCTTTGGCACGGGTCGCCCGCGCTGGGGCAACATCTGAGGCCACCACGCTCTTGCCCCAAGAGACCAAAATCATGACCCAGCTCGTCGCCAGCCTGCCCCAAGCGCGGGTCTGGGCGGGTCTGGCCAGCGATTTGCGCGCCCGCGCCATGGCCGCCCATGCGGTTAATCTTGACCCCGCCCATGTCATCCTAGATACCTTTCTGGCGATAGAAACCGCGGCCCAAAGCGCCTAGATTTCCCCCAAAGACGAGCCATATGACCCAAACGCCGATTTTCCCCATTGTTGACAGCCACTGCCACCTCGATTTCCCCGATTTCGAGGGCCAGCTTGATGCGATCATCGCGCAGGCGCGGGCGGCAGGTGTCACGCGGATGGTCACCATTTGCACCAAGCTGAGCGCATTGCAGCAGGTCCAGACCATCGCCGAGACCTACGAAGAGGTGTTTTTCGCCGCTGGCACTCATCCGATGAACGCCGCGAGCGAGCCGATGGTCAGCCTGGACGAGCTATTGGCGCTCACGGCCCATCCCAAAATGGTGGGGATCGGCGAGACCGGCCTTGATTATCACTATACGGCGGATAGCAAAGAGGCGCAGATCACCTCGCTGCGCATTCACATCGACGCCGCGCGCCAAAGCGGCCTGCCTCTGATCATCCACGCCCGCGACGCCGATGACGACATGGTGGCGATTTTGCGCGAGGAACATGCCAAAGGCGCCTATTCTTGCGTGATGCACTGCTTTTCATCGAGCGCCGAATTGGCGCAGGCCGCGCTCGATCTGGGGTTTTACCTGTCCATGAGCGGCATCGCGGCCTTCAAGAACTCGCAAGCCCTGCGCGATATTTTCAAAACCGCCCCAATCGATCGCATCCTGACCGAAACCGATGCGCCCTATCTGGCCCCGCCGCCCCATCGCGGCAAGCGCAACGAGCCCGCCTATACCGCGCTCACCGCCGCCGTTGGGGCCGATCTGTTCGAGATGCCCTATGAGGCCTTCGCGGCGCAGACCTGCGCGAATTTTGAGCGGCTTTTCACCAAAGCTGCCGCCGCAAAATCGGCGCCCTGATGGCACATCTGCGATACACGATCCTTGGCTGCGGCTCTTCGGGGGGCGTGCCGCGTTTGGGCGGCGATTGGGGGGCCTGCGATCCCAAAAACCCGAAAAACTACCGCCGCCGCTGCTCGATGTTGGTTGAACGCTTTGACGGCGATCATGCCACGCGGGTGCTCATCGACGCCTCGCCGGATTTGCGCGATCAACTGCTGGATGCGGGGGTCGGCCATCTGGATGCGGTGATTTTTACCCATGAACACGCCGACCACACCCACGGCATCGACGATCTGCGCATGGTGGTGATCAACCGCCGTGAAAAGCTGCCGGTTTGGGCCGACGACAAGACCACGCACTCGCTGCAAACGCGGTTCGGCTACGCCTTTGAGCAGCCCGAAGGCTCGGATTATCCGCCGATTTTGGACCTGAACCGCATCGATGGCCCCGTCAAGATCACCGGCAAAGGCGGCACCATCGTCTTTGAGCCCTTCGAGGTTCAGCATGGCCGGATCATCGCCCTTGGGTTTCGCATCCACGGGCTTGCCTATCTGCCGGATGTCTCGGACATGGGACCAGAGGCGTGGGAGATGGTCGCGGGCCTCGATGTCTGGGTGCTCGACGCCCTGCGCTACACCCCGCATCCCAGCCATTTGCACGTGGACAAATCCCTTGAGTGGATCGCGCGCGCAGCCCCTAAGCAGGCGGTGCTGACCAATCTGCACAACGACGTGGATTACGCGACCCTTGAGCGCGAAACCCCTGCCCATATCCGCGCCGCCTATAACGGCATGACCATCGAATTGCCCGCCTTATGATTGGCACCATTTTCGAGGTCATCGCACCGGTGTTCCTCGTGATCGGTGCCGGCTTTATCGCCGTCAAACTGCGTTATTTTCCCCTCGAAATTGTCACAGCGCTCACAAAATACACCCTCGGCTTCGCTATCCCCTGCCTGCTATTCCGCGCGGTTATGCGGCTCGATCTGGCGCAAGATTTCGAGCCGGGGGTGCTGATCTCGTTCTACACCGGCGCCGCCAGCTGCTTTTTCATCGGCATTTTGGCCGCGCGCTTCATCTTCAAACGCCGCCCCGGCGAGGCGGTGGCCATCGGCTTTGCCGCGCTTTTCTCGAACACCGTGCTTCTGGGGATCGCCATCGTCGACCGCGCCTATGGCCCCGAAACCCTGCAATACACCTTTACCATCATCTCGATCCACGCGCCGTTTTGCTACATCCTCGGGATCACCATGATGGAGGCCTTGCGCGGTGATGGCCGCACGGTTTTCGCCACCCTGCGCGCCATTGTGAAGGCGGCGCTATCGAACCCGCTGATGATCGGCGTGTGCCTCGGCTTTGCGGCGAACCTGACGCAGATAAGCCTGCCAGTGGTGGTCGAAGACGCGCTGGATATGGTGATCGCCTCAGCCCTGCCTGCGGCGATTTTCGCCCTTGGGGGCACGCTGACGAGCTACCGGATTGGGGATAAACTGCCGCAGGTGGCCTTGATCGGCGCGCTGTCGCTTTTTGTGCATCCGGGCATCGCTTGGGTCATCGGCACACAGGTTTTTGATCTGGCGGATGCCCCCTTGCGCGCGGCGGTGCTGACAGCGGCCATGGCGCCGGGGGTCAATGCTTATATCTTTGCGGCGCTGTATAACCGCGCGGTGGGGGCGGCCTCGGCCTCGGTGCTGATCCTGACGCCACTGGCCATTTTGACCGTGCCGATTTGGATCCACGTCCTGGGGTGACGGCCTGAGTTGACGTCCTCAGCTTATGCCCTGAGCTGACGCCTAAGGCGCGGCCTCTTCGTCGAACAACTCGTCCTGATCTTCATCATCATCGAACTCGTCGTCGTCCTCATCATCCGCACCCGCCGGATCATCACCGGGGGGCGGCCGATTATCCAAAAGCCCCGTGGCGCGCAGCTCTTTGATCCCCGGCAGATCGCGCGCAGAGGCCAGACCGAAGTGGTCGAGAAACTCTTGGGTCACCACAAAGGTCACTGGACGCCCCGGGGTCATGCGGCGGCGGCCAAACTTGATCCAGTCCAGCTCGATCAGCAAATCGATGGTCCCGCGCGAGACCGACACGCCGCGAATTTCCTCGATCTCAGCGCGGGTGACTGGCTGGTGATAGGCGATAATCGCGAGGGTCTCGATGGCGGCGCGGCTCAGCTTGCGGGTCTCGATGCGCTCTTTGTTCATTAAAAACCCAAGATCATGGGCCGTGCGGAACGCCCAAGCATCGCCGATTTTGCTCAAGGTGACACCGCGGCCTTCGTAGCGTTTGCGCAGATGCACCAGCGCCTCAGCCGCATCCGAACCATGGGGCATGCGCTTGCTCATCTCGGCGGTGCTCATGGGTTCAGAGGCTGCAAAAAGCATCGCCTCGACCATCCGCTCTTGCTCGCCCATAGGCGGGGCGGTGAAAAGGCTTTCGTCGATTTGCGCCTCAACAGATGCCTCATCCACACCATCAACATCGGCCACAACATCGGCCACAACAACGTCTTCGGACACCTCTTCTGATACTCCCTCAGACACCTTTTCAGACACCTCTTCAGACACCTTTTCAGACATGGGCCGTCGCCTTCTTCTTAATCATCACCGGTGCAAAGCTCTCGGTCTGCTTCAACTCAATCTCGCCGCGTTTGACCATCTCAAGGGTCGCCGCAAAGGTAGAGGCCACCGCCGAGCGCCGCCGCTTTGGATCGACCTGCCAGCCCTCGGGCAAAAACGACACCAAACTCGCCCAATCCACCGTCGCACCGATCACCCCGCGCAGGGTCTCAAGCGCGGTCTCCATGGTCATCACCGGACCACGCCCCAGCGCCAGCGGCGTAAAGCTCTCTTTGGTCTTAACCCGCGCATAGGCCTGCATCAAATCCATCAGCGAGGCATTCCACTGGGTCTTCTTTTTCATCTCAACCGCTTGGGTATCGCCGCGCACGAAAAAATCGCGGCCCTTTTGATCGCGGGACATCAATTGCGCCGCCACCCTGCGCATGGCCTCAAGCCGCTCAAGCTGAAAGGCCAAATGCGCCGCCAGTTCCTCGCCCGAGGGGCCTTCATCCGCAGGATCAGCGGGCAAGAGCAGCCGCGATTTCAAAAACGCGAGCCAAGCGGCCATGACCAGATAATCCGCCGCAAGCTCGATACGCAGCACTTTTGCATGCTCGACAAAGGCCATATATTGCTCGGCCAGCGCCAGCACCGAGATGTTGCGCATGTCGACCTTTTGGGTGCGCGCCATGACCAGCAGAATGTCGAGCGGGCCCTCATAGCCATCAAGATCGACAATCAGTGTCTCATTCGCCAGCCGCTCGGCCACATCAACGGTGTCCACCGAAGTTGGCTCAATTTGGGATAGACCGTCGTCCGGCATTGCGCGCTCCTTAGATGTTGCCGCAGCGGTTCTGATCGCAGGCGGTAACAGGTGTTAACAAGGGGCGGTTTGTCCGTTTGGCGGCCAGTAAACCACATCCCTTGGTGGTGCACACTAGAATGACGGAAACAGGCAAAGATGTCTACCACATCTAGTAGGTCTGAGGCGAATTAGCGGATATATGTACATGACGTCATAAAAACGGCGCACCCCAATGAAGGGGAACGCCGTTTTAGATCAGGTCGTTAGGAAAGGTTTGACGAAACGACTAGCGCAAAGTTGCCGTGATACAGGGCAAACCGCGCGCAGATAGGGCCGCACAGGCAGCGCGCGTTTGCGAAAGATTATCGTAGCCTGCAACGCGCAGCCGATAAAACACACGGCCCGAGTTGTCGATGCGCTGGATATAGCTGCGCTTGCTGCCGAGCAAATCCGAATGCTGCTGCGAAAACCGCGCCCATTCGGTCTGGGCAGTTTGCGCGCTGTCAAAAGCACCAAGCTGGATCATCCGCGTGCCCACAGGCAGAGGAATGGTCGACAAATCGCTCGCCATAACTGGCGCCGCAGCAGGGGCGGTTGCAGTGTTTGTGTTGTTGGTTGAGGCAACCCGTGTAGTTGCAGTTTGGGCTGGTGTAGTCTGGACCCGCGTGGTCTGGGCCGCTGGTGCAGCCGCCTCAGCCAAAGCCGTTGCCAAAGCATCATCAACGGCAAGTGCGATGGCCGTTGAGACATTTTCGGGACGTGCCCGAGGGGCTTTAAGAACCACAGGTGCACGCAGCGAACCAACCCCCGCAGGCGGGGACGCCAAAGCCGCGATCCGTGTCGGCGCAGAGGTATCCGCATCCTTCAAAATCGCAATTTCATCAGCGGCGCGCTTGGGCATGCTCAAAACCGCAGGGCCTTGGTTCGGAACGCTGCTCGCCAGTTCCGAAGGCGCAGGTCCTACAGATGTGTCTTGGTCAGAAAGGCTTGGGTTTTGCGGGGCCAATGGCTCGGATGAACTGCCAGCGGCCAAACGGGCACGGGCCGACAAAACGCTCGCCTGTGGCAGGGCATCGGGCGTATGAATAGAGTAGAGTTCTC
>CAYLLD010000111.1:0-3163 GCA_964384315.1 uncultured Rhodobacterales bacterium
TCAAGGGGTCAAAACATCCACTTTTGGGTCAACTGCAATTCTTGCCCAGTTCGTTGTAGTTATTCGTTTTATTACACGGCGTATCTACACGACGGATTTAACTGCCTATCCGCTATGCCAAAGCCATCAAGCGCCAATCGGTTGACGATTGCCGCCGCAGAGTTTACGTGACCGTTCAGCCTATTGAAGCGTCAAGATCACGCCTTTAACTTAGAATGATTCTAGACTACCTGAGCGTGAACTTCAAGCACAGGTCGGCCCAAAAAAGAGGAGCCACACATGCCTGAGGTGATTTTCCCAGGACCAGACGGACGCCTCGAAGGCCGTTACCACCCACAACCGGCCAAAGACGCGCCGATTGCGATCATTTTGCACCCGCACCCACAGTTCGGCGGCACGATGAACAACAAGGTGGTCTACAACCTGCATTATGCTTTCTTCAACATGGGCTTCACCTGCCTGCGGTTCAATTTCCGCGGTGTTGGTCGCTCGCAGGGTGAGTACGATCAAGGCGTCGGCGAATTGTCCGACGCGGCCTCTGCGCTGGATTATCTGCAATCGAAAAACCCCAATGCCAAGAATTGCTGGGTCGCAGGGTTTTCCTTTGGCGCATGGATCGGCATGCAGCTTTTGATGCGCCGCCCTGAAATTCAGGGCTTCGTCTCGGTGGCCCCGCCTGCAAATATGTACGACTTTTCGTTTTTGGCCCCCTGCCCCTCGTCCGGCCTCGTGATCAACGGCACCGGCGACCGTGTGGTGCCGCCCAGCGAAATCGAGACGCTGGTGGGCAAATTGCAGCAGCAAAAGGGCATCACCATCGACCACGAAGTGATCGAGGACGCGGGTCATTTCTTTGACCCTGGCATGGATCATATGATCGGCTCGGTGCAATCCTACGTCAAACGCCGCCTGCTCGAAAACACGCGCTAAGGCGCGGGGCGCTCGGCCCAGACCTTGTTCTGACCTTGCTACACACCCTTAGCCAAGCGGCCCAGTTATCAAGCGGTGAGTTGCTCGTCGCCTGCGGTGCGGTGCTGCTTGCGGGTCTGGTGCGCGGCTTTTCAGGCTTTGGCCTATCGGCGGTCCTCATGGCCGCCCTCGCGGTCATCATCCCGCCCAAAGACCTGATCCCCGTGGCGTTCGTCCTAGAAGGCGCAGCCTCGCTTGCCATGCTGCGCGGCGGCATCAAAGAGGCCGATATGCGCATCGTCTTGGGCCTCGCCATCTTTTCGGCCATCGGCGTTCCCATCGGCATGTATGCCACCCTCGCCATGCCCGTCGCCACCTCGAAAACCATCGCGCTGACCCTGATCCTCTTGCTCACAGGGCTGCAACTGTTCCGCGCCGCGCCTGCTTTTCTGGGCACCCGCACGGGGCTCTACGCCACCGGCCTGATCGCGGGGATCACAACCGGCCTTGCGGGGGTCGGCGGCATGGTCGTGGCGCTTTACGTGCTGGCCTCGAACAAAGCCCCCCGCCAAATGCGCGGCTCTATGGTGATGTTCCTGTTCATGGGCATGTTCACATCGGGGATCACTTACACCACCTACGGGCTATTCACCCCCGATGCGCTTGCGCGGGCCGCAGTGTTTTTACCCATCATCATCTTGGGCGTTTGGCTGGGCACCCGTCTGTTCAGGCCCGGTCTTGAGCCATTCTACCGCCTGTTTTGCCTGCTGCTCTTGATGGGCCTAGCGGCGATCGGCCTAACCCGCATGCTCGGCTAGAATAGCGTCCAGCTCAGCCCCAAGCCCATCTGCCACAACCGCGTCAAGCGGCAGCAACGGCACCCGCGCTTTGGCCCAAGCAGGCGCGCCGCGCAGATGCCCGACCAGCGTTTTGAGCGTCGGAATTTGCGCCTGCCGCGTACTCAGCGCGCGCACCGCATCAATGCCCGGCTGCACACTGGCATCGCCATCAAAGCGCCGCCGCAGCAACCCCGGCATCACATTGGCCGCTCCGGTGATACACCCCGCACCGCCAATGTCCAAAAGCCGCCCCAAAAGCGGGTCCGCCCCGGTCATAATCGCAAAATCCGTCTCGAACCGCGCCTTCATGGCCGCCAGATTATCCCAATCGCCGGAACTGTCTTTGATACCGATAAACACCCCCGGATAGGCCGCGCGCAGCCGCGCGATCACGTCATGTGTCACCGCCACACCGCTGATATGGGGGATATGATAGAGCAAAACCTTGAGCCGGGCATCGCCAACCGCCTCAACCACGCTGGCAAAAGCGGCGAAGAGCGCGTCGTTCGTGAGCGGTTTGTAGTAAAAGGGCGGCAGCATCAGCACTTGGTTGATCCCAAGCGACAAGGCGTGACGGCACAAGGCGGCAACATCTTCGAGCGCCGCTGCACCAACACCGGGCAAAAGCGCATCCGGCGCAAGCCCATGTTCAACCAAACCCGCTAGGATCGTTTGACGCTCGTGGGCGGTAAAAGACACCGCCTCACCAGTCGTGCCCAAAGGCGCAAGCCCGTTGCAACCCTCGCGCAACAGCGCTGTGGCATGGGCGGCCAGCGCGGGCACATCAGCCGTACTATCGGGGTTCAAAGGGGTCGGGGTTGCTGCGTAAACGCCACTGATCATAATAGCCTGCCAAACCTGATTGGATTTAGCCACAGTGAGACCACAAGAATGAGACCACAAGGTTAAAAATGCGAAGGCGCGCTAAAACGACTGGGCGCAACCCTCAGGCCTGCGCCGCGTTCAAGGCCAGCCGCTAGCTCGCCGCGATTTCGACCTCAAGGCTGCCAGGCATCGCGCCTTGATCATCCGCCATCGGCCGTACCATGGCCCAAGAGCAAGCCGCAGCCAAAAAAACACCAGCCAACACAACGTGTTTCACTCTGATAATCATAAGTATAACCCCCCGGTTAGACCGTAGATACTGCACATCTTACGCGATTCGGCAAAACACAACTTCCATGTGCTCTACAAATTTACGTTACGGCAGCTTGCTACCCCTCAAACTGTTGCCATTGTGTATACAACTTTGGCGGGGCCGCAAGCGATTGGGCATATAATTCGCGCTTGCACCACCAGATGTTGCGGTTGATGATCGGTTTAAAAACGCTGGGAGGCCAGACATGACCACGTCACCAAAGACATCACCAAAGACGTCATCGAACGAAAAAGCGCCCACCAAAAAAGACGCGAAA
>CAYLLD010000111.1:3263-9357 GCA_964384315.1 uncultured Rhodobacterales bacterium
CGACCTGCGATCCGCGCGCTGGTTTGCCCCCGATGATCTGCGCTCTTTTGGGCACCGCTCGCGCGCCATGCAGATGGGTTATGCCCCGGAGGATTGGGCCGATAAGCCGATCATCGCGATCATTAACACTTGGTCCGACATCAACATGTGCCACGCCCATTTCCGCCAAAGGGCCGAGGATGTGCGGCGCGGCATTCTACAAGCCGGGGGCTTCCCGCTCGAATTGCCCGCGATTTCGCTCTCGGAGCAATTCGTCAAACCAACCACCATGCTCTATCGCAATTTTCTAGCCATGGAGACCGAAGAACTGTTGCGCTCGCATCCGGTGGATGGCGCGGTTCTGATGGGCGGCTGCGACAAGACCACGCCGGGGCTCTTGATGGGCGCAATTTCGATGAATATTCCGGCGATTTTCATGCCTGCCGGACCGATGCTGCGGGGCAATTACGCGGGCGAGCAACTGGGCTCGGGGGCGGATACGTGGAAATATTGGGACGAGCGGCGCGCGGGCAATATCGACGCCGAGGAATGGCAAGGCGTCGAGGCCGGGATCGCGCGCTCTTACGGGCATTGCATGACCATGGGCACCGCCTCGACCATGACCGCGATTGCCGAAGGCTTGGGCATGTGTCTGGCCGGGGCCTCGTCGATCCCTGCCCCGGACAGCAATCATATCCGCATGGCCGCCAGCACCGGGCGGCGCGTGGTCGATATGGTCTGGGAGGATCTTAAGCCAACCGACATCATCACCCGCAAGGCGGTTGAGAACGCCATGGCCGTGGCAATGGCGACAGGCTGCTCCACCAATGCGATCATTCATCTGGTCGCTATGGCCCGGCGCGCCGGCGTGCCCCTGTCGATGGATGATCTGGATCAAGCCGGGCGGCGCGTCCCCGTGATCGCCAATATCCGTCCCTCGGGGGATAAATACCTGATGGAGGACTTTTACTACGCAGGCGGCCTGCGGGCCTTGATGGCGCAAATGGGCGACCACCTCGACCAGAGCGTGATCACCGTGGGGGGCAAAAGCTTGGGCGAAAACCTAAAGGGCGCAAAGGTCTATCACCCGGATGTCATTCGCCCCTTGGACAATCCGATCTACGCCGAGGGCTCGCTGGCGGTGCTGACCGGGAACATCGCGCCTGACGGGGCCGTCATCAAACCCGCAGCGATGGAGGCGCAGTTTTTGACCCACGAAGGCCCGGCGATGGTCTTTGACAGCTATCCCGAAATGAAAGCGGCTGTTGAGGATGAGAGCATCGATTGGACCCCCGAGCATGTGATGATTTTTCGCAATGCCGGGCCGATTGGCGGGCCGGGGATGCCCGAGTGGGGGATGCTGCCCCTGCCGGTCAAGCTCGTGAAAGCAGGGGTGCGCGACATGGTGCGGATTTCCGACGCGCGCATGTCCGGGACGTCTTATGGGGCCTGTATTTTACACGCCGCGCCCGAGGCGGCCATTGGCGGCCCGCTGGCGCTGGTGAAAAACGGCGACATCGTCAAGCTCTCGGTGCCTGATCGCAGCCTGAACATCGACGTCGATCAAGCGACCCTCGACGAGCGCAAAATGCATTGGACGCCGCCCCAACCCAAATTCGAACGGGGCTTCGGCTGGATGTTCTCGCGTCATATCAAACAGGCCAACGACGGCTGCGATTTCGATTATCTGGAAACAGGTTTCGGCGCGCCGATCGATGAGCCCGCTATTTTCTAAGAACAGGATAAACCCAAGATGAAACAGCGAAATTTAGGCCAAAACGGCCCGCTGGTGGGCGAGATCGGCCTTGGCTGCATGTCCTTCACCGGCTTTTACGGCCCCACCACCGAGGCCGAGAGCCACGACACCCTAAGCGCCGCGCTCGATCTGGGGGTGACCCATCTGGACACCGCCAATATCTACGGCATGGGCCTGTCCGAGACGGTGATCGGCAGTTTCATCAAGGCGCGCCGCCATGAGTTTGTGATCGCCTCAAAGGCGGGGATCAAACGCGGTGCCAATGGCGAGATGGCCCCCGATAATTCGCGCGATTATCTGCGCAGCGAGCTGGAAGCCACGCTCAAACGGCTCGGCGTCGAGCACATCGCGCTTTATTATATGCACCGCCGCGAGCAATCCCGCCCTGTCGAAGAGGTCATGGAGACGCTCATGGCCTTTCGCGATGAGGGCAAAATCGGCAGCATCGGCTTTTCGGAAATCGCCCCCTCAACCTTGCGCCGCGCCGCAGCTGTGGGCCCCGTGGCCGCCGTGCAATCCGAATACTCGCTTTGGACCCGCAACGCCGATCTGGGCCTTTTGCGCGCCTGCCAAGAGGTCGGCGCGGCCTTTGTGCCCTTCTCGCCGCTGGCGCGGGGCATGTTCGGCACCACGCCGATTGATCCCAGCACCTTCAGCGATAACGACATTCGCAACGGCAACCCGCGCTTTACCGGAGAGAATTTCACCGCGAATATGGTGCATTTCGACGCGTTTCGCGCGCTGGCCGCTGATCTGAACACCTCCGCCGCGACCCTCGCCATCGCGTGGGTGCTGGCCAAATCGCCCCTGAACATCCCGATCCCCGGCACGCGCTCGGCGGCACATCTGCGCGAATTGGCGGCGGCCAGCGATTTCGAGATCACGGCGCAAATCGCCACCGAGATCGACCGGATTATGCCCCCCGGCTTTGCCCACGGGGACCGCTATTCAAACACGCTGATCAACGCGGTTGAGCGGTTCTGCTAGCTACAAAAGCGCGCGGGTGGCGCAGAGAATCTCGTGTTCTTCGCGGGTCGCGATGACGCGCTGCTCGATGGGCGCGCCATCCGCACGCCGCATAAAGCCAAGGGGCGCCATAATGCGGTCTCGGATCGCGGGGGCGTTCTCGCCAATCCCGCCGCAAAACACCACCGTATCAAGCCCACCCATGCTGGCCCCCATCCGCGCAATCTCTTCAGAGGCGCGCGCCACAAAATACTCAATCGCGCCCGTTGAGGCCTCATCCCCCGCGTCCTCAAGATCACGCATATCGTTCGAGCGCCCCGATAGCCCCAAAAGCCCCGCCTCTTTGTAAAGCAGCGCCTCAAGCGCCCCAAAACTGAGACCATGCGGCCCGTTTGGGTCCATCAAATGCAACAGTACCCCCGGATCAATCCCCCCCGTGCGCGTGCCCATGGCCAGACCGTCGAGGGTCGAAAATCCCATGGAATTCGCATGGCCCACACCGCCCTTCACCGCCGTCACCGAACACCCGTTGCCCAGATGCGCAATCACCAAATTTCGAGCGGCCAAATCGACGCCCTGCGCCTGCAAACTGCGGGTGATCGACTGGCAGGAAATGCCGTGAAAGCCATAGCGGCGCAGGCCATGATCAAAATATTTCTGCGGCAAAGCATAGGCGTCGTTGACGAAGGGTTTGCGCGCGTGAAACGCGGTGTCAAAGACCGCCACGTTGACCGCATCCGGAAACGCCGCCTCAACCGCGCGGATCGCTGCCAGCCCGTGAGGCTGATGCAAAGGCGCAAGGGTCACCGCCGCCTCTAGCGCCGCAAAAACATCCGCATCCACCCGCATCGCCTGCGAAAAATCGCGCCCATGCACGATTCTGTGCCCCGCTGCGGCCAAATTTTGACCCGCGCAAACCGTATTAATCAGCGCCTTCACGTGATCGATTGCCGCCCCGTGGTCCGGCGCGTCGATCTGCATCTGCGCCGCCTCGCCGCCCTCACGCACCAGACAAGCATCATCCGCGCCAATGCGCTCAATCCGGCCAGCCAGCACTGGCGCATCCAGATCACCCACCTGCGCCACCTGAAATTTCAGCGACGAACTGCCGCAATTCAAAGCCAGCAAAAGTTCCGACATCGCACCCTCTTTACCCGTCTTTGCACAGACGCCCACGCGCCGCCAGCACGGTCATTGCAACCGCCGCCAAGATCAGCGAAGCTTATGCACGGCGGTTTTGCAATCGTAAAAACCGCCACTCGTTCGGGGAGTTTACACCATGGCTGTACAAAAGCTGAAAACCGCTCAGAAAACCCCGCTTACAGGGGCTGCCGAAACCGCGCAGATCGTCTCTGAGATGCTTGCAAAAATTGAGACCGGAGGCGAAGATCAGGCCGCGCAATTCGCCCGCGATCTCGATGGCTATACCGGCTCGATCATCATTGACCAAGAGGCCATCGCGGCGGCAGGGGCGCAGGTGTCCCAGCGGCTAAAGGACGATATTCGCTGGGCCTATGACCGCGTGCGCGGCTTTGCCGAGGCGCAAAAGGCCTCGATCCAAGAGTTCGAAACTGAGCTGAGCCCCGGTGTTTTTGCCGGTCAAAAACTGATCCCCATGGAGACCGTGGGCTGCTATGTTCCGGGCGGACGCTATGCCCATGTGGCCAGCGCGATCATGTCCGTGGGCACCGCCAAGGTTGCAGGTGTGGATCACGTCACCGCGACCTCCGCCCCCTATAATAACGACGGGCCGCACCCCGCGATCATCTACACGATGGACCTGTGCGGCGCCGATAGCATTCTGGCCCTTGGCGGGGTTCAGGGCATTGCGGCCATGGCCTTTGGGCTCTTCACGGGCAAACCTGCGCGCTTTTTGGCGGGGCCGGGCAATCGATTTGTGGCCGAAAGCAAGCGGCAACTCTTTGGCCGTCTTGGCATCGATATGATCGCGGGGCCGACGGAAATCGCGATCATCGCCGACGCCACAGCCGATCCGCAACTGGTCGCTGAGGATCTTGTCTCACAGGCCGAGCATGGGCCGGACAGCCCCGCGTGGCTCATCACCACCTCGCGCGCTTTGGCGGATCAGGTGAGCACGCTGATGCCCAGCTTGATCGCGGCCCTGCCCGAAACTGCGCGGGATGCTGCCACGGCGGCTTGGGCGGATTACGGCGAGATTATCCTCTGCGATACCGACGAAGAGGCGGCGGCGGTTTCCGATGACTACGCCGCCGAGCACCTCGAGATCATGACCGCGCAAAACCCGTGGTATCAAGAGCGGCTACGCAATTACGGCTCGCTTTTTGTGGGCGAGGAAACAACCGTGAGTTATGGCGATAAATGCTCAGGCACGAACCATATTTTGCCCACCAAAGGGGCGGCGCATTACACCGGCGGCTTGAGCGTGCATAAGTTCATGAAAGTCGTCACGACCCAGCGCATGACCCCCGAGGCGAACCGTGAGCTGGGGCAGGTGGCCGCGCGGATTTCGCGCCTTGAGGGCATGGAGGCCCACGCCCGCGCAGGCGACGCGCGGCTGCGCAAGTATTTTCCCGGCGAGAATTTCGACACCAGCGCGGATTAACCCCGCTTTACAAGGCAGAGCACATGCACCCCGGCCCCCGCAATCTGATCACCGATGTCATCGGCCTAAAGGTTGGCAACGCCCAAAACCAAGAGCTGAAATCCGGCACAACGGTGCTTTTGGGCGATGTGCCGATGACCGCTGGCGTGCATGTGATGGGCGGCGCGCCGGGCACCCGCGAGACGGATATGCTGGCCCCCGACCGGCTGGTGTCGCAGGTCGATGCGGTGGTGCTTTCGGGCGGCTCGGCCTTTGGTCTTGATGCGGCCAGCGGTGTGGTTGAGGGGCTGCGCGCGGCGGGGCGCGGCTTTGCGGTTGGCGATGCGAAAGTGCCGATTGTTCCGGCGGCGATCCTCTTTGACCTGCTCAATGGCGGCGATAAATCTTGGACCACCAGCCCCTACCCCGCGCTGGGGCGCGCGGCCCTTGAGGCGGCTGATCTGCTGTTTGATCTGGGCAGCGCGGGCGCGGGCACTGGCGCAACCGCCGCGCAGCTAAAGGGCGGTTTGGGCTCTGCAAGTTTCGTGCTGCCCCAAGGCTATACCGTCGGCGCCCTCGTGGCGGTGAACCCTTTGGGCGCGGTCACAACCCCCAGCAGCCGCAAGTTTTGGGCGGCCCCTTTCGAGGTGGGCGATGAGTTCGGCGGCCTTGGGGTCGACACCCGCACGGGGCTGGCGGACGGCACCTCGACGACCAAACTGGATATGACCCAAGGCGCGAACACAACCATCGCCATCGTGGCCACCGATGCGCCCCTGAGCAAACCGCAATGCACCCGCCTCGCCACCGCCGCGCACGACGGGATGGCG
>CAYLLD010000112.1:0-9321 GCA_964384315.1 uncultured Rhodobacterales bacterium
CGGATCAGACCTATCTGATCGGCGCGGGCATGGCGCTGGACCCGTCGAAATACTTCATCATCTGCATCAATATGCTGGGCAGCGGCCTGTCCTCGTCACCCTCGAACACCCCCGCGCCCTTTGCGGGTCCGGACTTTCCGCTTGTGACCCAATTCGACAATGTCACCTTGCAAGAGCGGCTGATCCGCGAGCAATTTGGCATCGAGAGCGTCGCGCTGGTCTGTGGCTGGTCCATGGGCGGGCAGCAGGCGTTCCAATGGGCCTCACTTTTTCCGAACCGCGTGGCGGCAATGGCCTGTTTTTGCGGCCAAGGCACCACCGCGCCCCATACATATGTGTTCCTCGAAGGGGTCAAACAGGGGATCATCAACGACCCCGCGTGGCAAGCGGGCCGCTACGACACCCAGCCGTGGCAGGGCCTCACCGCCAAGGGCCGCGTTTGGGCAGGCTGGGCGCTGAGCCAAGAATGGTACCGCGCACGCATGTGGGAGGCGCAGGGTTTTGACAGCCTTGAGGCCTATTTGACGGGCTATTGGGACGAGATTTACTTTGGCCGCGATGCCAATGACCTATTATCGCTGATCGCCACATGGCAGGCCGCCGATCTGGGCCAAAATCCGGTCTACGGCGGCGATCAAAAGGCGGCCTATGGCGCGATCAAAGCCCGTTCGATCATCTTGCCCGGTCGTACGGATCTCTATTTCCCGCCTGAGGATAATATCGCCGAGGCCGCGATGATGCCCAAGGCCGAGGTGCGGGTGATCGATAGCATTTGGGGGCATTACGCAGGGGGCGGGCGCGTGGCCGAGGACACTGCGGTGATCGACGCGGCGCTCAAGGATTTGCTCTCGTGAGCAACCCCCCCGGTATCAACCCCCCCGATATCAACCCCGATGTCATCATCGTGGGGGCTGGTAGCGCGGGCTGCGTTTTGGCCGAACGCCTCAGCCGCAACCCCGCGCGCAAAGTTCTGCTGCTCGAAGCGGGCCCGCGCGACAATCACCCCTTTATCAAAATGCCTGCGGGGGTGGCCAAGGCCATCGGCTCGCGGCGGTTAAACTGGCACTATGAGACGGTGCCGCAAAAGCATCTGAACCACCGCCAATTGACCACGCCGCGCGGCAAAACATTGGGCGGCTCGTCGTCGATCAATGCGCTGGTTTATATTCGCGGCAATCGGTGGGATTACGACAATTGGGCGGCGCTGGGCTGCGCGGGCTGGGCCTATAATGACGTGCTGCCCTATTTTCGCGAGGTCGAGGCCAATGCCTTTGGCGCGGGCCCCTATCACGGCGGCGACGGCCCGCTGGTGGTCTCGAACCCTGAATCCGCCAACCCTGCCTTTCGGGCCTTTATCAAAGCGGGCACGCAGCTTGGTTATCCCGAAAACCTCGATTTCAACGGCCCGACCCAAGAGGGTTTTGGGCCGTTTCAGCTCAACATCAAAGACGGGCGGCGCTGGAGCGCGGCGGATGCGTTCTTGAAGCCGTCGCTTGGGCGCAAAAACCTTGATGTCAGGACCGATGCGCACGTCACAGGGCTGGTGCTTAACGGCCAAAGCGTCTCGGGGGTTCGGGTGAGCGGTGCGGGGCGCGGACTGACGGAATTATACGCCGATAAGGTCGTGCTAGCGGCAGGCTCCATTGGCACGCCGCATCTTTTGATGCTCTCGGGCATTGGGCCAGCCGATCACCTAAAAGCGCTGGGCATCGAGGTGGTTGCGGATCGCCAAGAGGTCGGCCAGAACCTGCAGGATCATCTTGAGGTGAAGGTGAAATTCCGCATGACCGAACCGTTGTCCATGTGGTCCCACGCCAAGTTTCCCAACTATCTGATGACGGGGCTGCGC
Organism: uncultured Rhodobacterales bacterium; assembly: GCA_964384315.1. Classification (GTDB taxonomy): domain Bacteria; phylum Pseudomonadota; class Alphaproteobacteria; order Rhodobacterales; family Rhodobacteraceae; genus CAYLLD01. The sequence goes on from CAYLLD010000112.1 coordinate 1,850, forward strand.
TACCTGATTTCGGGCCAAGGCGCAGGGCGGCAGCAGGGGCTTGAGGCGGGGGCGTTTTACTCAATCGACGCGGATGCACCGGCTTGCGACACGCAGATGCACTTTATTAATGCGCTGGCATTCGATGGGGCGAGCGCGGCGGATCGCGGGCACGGCTTTGCCATTGATACCACGCAAACCCGCCCCGAAAGTCGCGGCGCGCTGACGCTTGGCTCGCCCGATCCGGCGCAAAAACCGCTGATTGATCCGAATTATCTGAGCACCGACACCGATCGCCGTTTGATGCGCGACGGGCTTAAGCGTCTGCGTGATCTTTGCACGCAGCCCGCCTTGCAGAAAATCTGCGGCGCAGAGCTGTTGCCCGGCCCCCAAATCACCTCGGACGATGATCTGGATGGCTATATTCGCGCGAGTGCGGAATCGATTTACCACCCCGTGGGCACGGCGCGGATGGGCGCGGATGCGGATGCGGTGGTCGATGCCCGCACCATGGCGGTGAACGGGGTCGCGGGGCTCTACGCCGCCGACAGTTCGGTCATGCCCCAGCTTGTGAGCGGGAACACCAACGCCGCCTCGATCATGATCGGCACCAAGGGCGCTGATCTGATCGCGGCGCATATGGAGGGGCGCAGCGCATGAGTGCGGGCCACAAATACCTCGTGCTACAGCATGAAACCGTCGAGCATCCGGGCATTTTTCGCCAATTCTTGGCCGAGGATGGCATCAGCTATGACGCGGTGGAATTGCAGCGCGGCGCGGCTTTGCCCGCGCTGGGTGGCTATGACGCTTTGTGGGTGATGGGCGGGCCGCAGGATGTTTGGCAAACCGATGAGTTTCCGTGGCTTACGGATGAAATCGCCTTTATCCGCCATGCGGTTGTTGAGGCGCAGATGCCGTTTTTGGGGCTTTGCCTTGGGCATCAATTGCTAGCCGAGGCTCTGGGCGGGCGCACTGGTCCTGCGCAGACCCCCGAGATTGGGGTGATGGATGTCACGCAGGCGAAAAATGCCAGCGCCGCGCGGGCCTTTGCAGGGATCGCGCCAAGTTTTCCCACGCTGCAATGGCACGGCGCTGAGGTGACGCAGGTGCCTGACGGGGCGCAGGTGCTGGCCCGCTCGCCCGCCTGCGCGGTGCAAGCGCTCAGCTATAAATCCCACGCGCTGACCATGCAGTTTCACCTTGAGACCGAGAGCGACACGGTGGCGAATTGGGCAAAAATTCCGGCCTATGCCAAGGCGCTTGAGGCCGCGCTGGGCGCGGGGGCAGTGCCCGCGCTTGAGCGCGAGGTTGCGGCGCAAATGGGTGTTTTTAACGCCACCGCGCGGCAGTTTTACAACAACTGGAAGGCCTTTGCGCTGGAGAGCGCCGCGGCATGAGGGGAAAAAGATGACCAAGAGAATTTGCGTGATCGGGGCGGGGCCGTCGGGTTTGGCGGCGCTGCGGGCCTTTAAATCTGCGGCGGATAAGGGCGCGGACATCCCCGAGATTACCTGCTACGAAAAACAGCCCGATTGGGGCGGGCTTTGGCGCTATACGTGGCGCACCGGCATCGACGAGCATGGCAACCCCTGCCACGGCTCTATGTACCGCTATTTGTGGTCAAACGGGCCCAAAGAGGGTCTGGAATTCGCCGATTACACCTTCGAAGAGCATTTTGGCAAAGCCATCGCGTCCTATCCGCCGCGCGCGGTACTGTTCGACTATATCAAGGGCCGCGTCGAAAAGGCCGCTGTGCGCGATTGGATCAAGTTTGACACAATCGTGCGGGATGTGCGCGCGCTCGAGACCGGCTTTGAGGTCACCGCCCGCGATGCGATTTCAGACAGCGAGACCCGCGAGATTTTCGATCAGGTGATCGTGGCCTCGGGCCATTTTTCGGTGCCAAATGTGCCCGAATATCCGGGCTTTGACGCCTTTAACGGCCGCATCCTGCACGCCCATGATTTCCGCGATGCCCGCGAGTTCACAGGCAAGGACGTCTTGATTCTCGGCACTTCATATTCCGCCGAGGACATCGGTTCGCAATGCTGGAAATACGGCTGCACATCGGTCACCGTGGCCCATCGCACCGCGCCCATGGGCTATGACTGGCCGGAGAATTGGACCGAGGTGCCCAAACTGGACCGCGTCGAGGGCAGGACCGCGCATTTTATCGATGGCACCAGCAAAACCGTCGACGCGATCATTCTGTGCACCGGCTACAAGCACCATTTCCCCTTCTTGCCCGATGATCTGCGGCTAAAGACCGCCAATCGGCTGGCGGCGAGCGATCTCTATAAGGGCGTGGTTTACACCGCGAACTCCGATCTGTTTTACCTCGGGATGCAGGACCAGTGGTACACCTTCAACATGTTCGACGCGCAGGCGTGGTGGGTGCGCGACGTGATTATGGGGCGGATTGAATTGCCGGACACAGCGGCGATGACCGCGGATTGGCAAGCGCGGCAAGCGGATGAGGATGCGCTGGCCGATGACTATGGCTGCATCGCCTATCAAGGCGCTTACACGAAGGAATTGATCGACGAGACGGACTATCCCAGCTTTGACATCGAGGCGGCGAATGCGGCCTTCTACGAATGGAAAAAGCACAAGAAAAAGGGGATCATGGCGTTTCGCGATCATGGCTACACCAGCCCGATGACCGGCACCAAAGCACCTGCACATCACACGCCTTGGGCCGAGGCGCTGGACGACAGCCTTGAGGATTATCTCAAGGTCTAACCGCGCGGGTGCGCGCGAAAAGCGGCATGTCCGCATCAACAGGAGTAAGAAAATGACCCGATTTATGCTCACTGTAACCAGTAGTTTGGCCCTTTTGGCCGGTGCCCCCGTCATGGCGGATAGTAGCGATCCGATTGTGATCCCGATCCACAACTGGTCCTCGCAGATTGTGATGTCGAATGTGGTTGGCCAGATCTACGAAGAGATGGGCCTGAGCGTCGAATATGTGACCACGGACAGTCAGGCGGTTTACGAGTCGGTGCGCCTTGGGGATGTGACCCTTGAGCTTGAGGTTTGGGAGGGCGCGTTTGGCGCCTCGTTCCGCGCGGCTTTGGACAAGGGCGGGATCGTCGATGTGGGCGATCACGATGCGGTCACCCGCGAGGATTGGTGGTATCCCATGTGGACCAAAGAAGCCTGCCCCGGTCTGCCAAGCTGGGAGGCGCTCAACGATTGCGCGGCGGTTTTTGCCACCCCCGAGACCGGCGATAAGGGCCGCTATCTTGATGGCCCCGTTGACTGGCTCAAACATGGCCAAGAACGCGCCGCGGCCCTTGGTCTGAACTACACGGTCATCAATGCGGGCTCGGCGGCAGCGCTTTGGGCCGAAATTGGCGCGGCTGAGGCGGATAAAAAGCCAATTCTGGTCTTTAACTGGACGCCCAATTTCGCCGAGGCCGTCTGGCCCGGTGAGTTTGTCGAGTTCCCTGAGTGGGTTGAGGGCTGCGATACGGACCCCAGCGTCGGCCCGAACCCCGATGCGCTGTTCGATTGCGGCAATCCTGCCAGTGGCTATCTGAAAAAGGCCGCTTGGGACGGGATGCAAGAGAAATGGCCCGATGCTTTTGCGGTGCTCAACAAAATCTCTTTCACCAATGCCCAGATCGCGGAAATGGCCAAGCTTGTGGATACCGATGAGCTAGAGCCTGAAGAGGCCGCTGAGGTCTGGCTTGAGGCCAATGAAGACGTCTGGAAACCTTGGGTCGGCAGCCCGTCCTAATCCTGATTTCAACCCTAGGCCTCGCTGGCACGTCCAGCGGGGTCTCAACAAGCTGAAAATTGCCATGACCGATCGCCCCGTCATCGAAGCCCACAAGGCATGGAAACTTTTTGGACCCAATCCAAAGGGGTATCTGGCCGATCTTGACCCCGCGCGCCCCTTTGAGGCGATGCGCGCCGATGGCTATATCGCGGGGGTGCGCGATGTGAGCCTTAAGGTTCATCGCGGCGAGATGCTGGTGATCATGGGCCTCTCGGGCTCGGGTAAATCCACGCTGGTGCGCTGTTTCTCGCGGCTGCATGACATCACCGGCGGCACCATCAAAGTGGACGGCGTGGATCTGGCCACGCTCAAGGAAAAGCAACTGATCGAACTGCGCCGCGAAAAGATGGGCATGGTCTTTCAATCCTTCGGCCTGCTGCCCCACCGCACGGTGCTCGATAACGTGGCCTTTCCCCTTGAGATGCGCGGCCAAGAGCGCCACGCCCGCCGCACCCGTGCCCTTGAGGTGATCGAGCTGGTGGGCCTGAAGGGGCGCGAGGATTATTTTCCGCGCGAATTATCCGGCGGGCAACAGCAGCGCGTCGGCATCGCCCGCTCGCTGGCCATTGAGCCGGATATCTGGTTCCTCGATGAGCCCTTCTCGGCCCTCGATCCGCTCATTCGCCGCGAAATGCAGGACGAGTTTTTGCGCTTGCAAGGGATGCTGGGCAAAACCATCGCCTTTATCACCCATGATTTTGACGAGGCGCTGCGGTTGGCGGACCGGATCGCGATTATGAAGGACGGGGCGATTGAGCAATGCGACACCCCCGATCAGATCGTGCTGCATCCGGCGACGGATTATGTGCGCAAGTTCACCCAAGAGATCGACAAGGCGCGGGTCATTCGCGCCGGTGCTTTGGCGGATGCGGGGGCGGCGGGCGCGGGCACGCCCGTAGAGGCCGCGGCCACGATCCGCGAGTTGGCGCGGCTCTTGATCGAGGATGAACGCACACAAATTCCCGTGGCCAAGGACGGCAAGATCATCGGCGCACTGCCCCGTGCGCGCGGGCTTGATATTTTGCTGGATGCGCCATGATTGCGGCGGCAGCGATAGGGGCGCGATGACAGCCATTTCTCAAAGCGATCAGGCCCACGGTGATGAGGCCCACCTTGATGAGGCCCGTGGTGATGAACCCCAAAGCCTCGCGCAGCTAGGCGCGCGGCAAGTGCTTTGGGTGCTCCTGAGCGCCGCCCTCGCCCTTTGCGCTTTCAAGGCCGCCGGTGCCCTGCCCGCTTGGCTCAACCGCCTGCCCGACAGCATGATCCCCCCGACCGCCCCCGCGCTTGATGCGGCGTTTTCATACGTGCAAAATGATTTGGGCCTCATCCACCTCACCCGCGCCTTCGCCGAAGGCCCGCTGAAATTCGCCCTCGATACTGTGGCCAATCTGCTTGAGGGCAAAAACCGCTGGCCGCATCTAGGCCCGATCCCGTGGCCCGCCATCGCGGGGCCTGTGGCGGTCATGGCCTATGTTTTGGGCGGCTGGCGGCTGGCGCTTTTGGCGGTGGTGACCTGCCTGTGGACCGCGCTTGTGGGCCAGTGGGAACAAGCCATGCAGACCCTCTCGGTCATCATAGTCGCCGCCCCTCTGGCCATGATCGCGGGGCTGGCGCTTGGCTATCTGGCATGGCGCACCGCTCGCGTCGAACGCCTGCTGCACCCCCTGCTCGCGCTCCTGCAAACCCTGCCGTTTTTCACCTACCTCTTGCCGGCGGTTATCTTCTTCAAAGTCGGGCCCACCGCCGGTGCCATGGCCACGTTTTTCTACGCCATACCGCCGATGATCCTGATGACGACCCTTGGCCTCAAGAAAGTCAGCCCCGATATTGTTGAGGCAGGCAAAATGTCCGGCGCGAACCGCCTGCAAATGATGACGCGTGTCTACCTGCCCGCCGCGCGCTCCGAAGTGCTGGTCGGCGTCAATCAGGTCATCATGCTCAGCCTCGCCATGGTGGTCCTGACCGCCTTTATCGGCATGCCGGGTCTTGGGGCGAAGCTGCTATCCAACATGGGCAGCTTCAAACTGGGCCGCTCTTTCGAGATCGGCATCACCATCGTGCTGATCGCGATCCTGCTTGATCGGATGTCCAAGGCATGGGTGATCCGCCAGCCCACGCATGTGCCGCGCGGCACGCCTTGGTGGCGCAAACACCGCCATCTGCTGATCGCTTTGGCGCTTTTTGTCGCCAGTTGCCTGATCGCTTGGGCCGTCTCGGGGATGAAGCCTGTCGCGCCCTCGTTTTGGCCGCTGTCAGGCGCGAACCTCCCCCAGTGGCTCATAGGTGTTTTCGACGAGGTCCACCGCAAAGAATCCCTCTCGCAGGGCCGCGAGATCGACAAGATCATCAAGGACGTCCTCGCAAGGCCCCTCGTGCGCGACACCACCGATGCCATGCGCGTCTTTCTTAACGTCCAAGTCCTGATCCCGTTTCGCAACGCGCTTTTGTGGATCCCCACCCCCGCTTTCATCCTGCTGGTGACCGCCCTCGCGTGGCGCATCGGCGGCAAACGCCCCGCAATTCTCGCGGCGATTTTCTTCGCCATCGTCGCCCTGTCCGGCTGGTGGGACCGCTCGGTCATCACGCTTTACGCGGTGATCTCGGCGGTGATCCTCTCGATGCTGATCGGCATCCCCCTTGGCATAGCCGCCGCCCGCTCCCCGCGCTGGTCCAGCCGCGTTCTGCTGATTTGCGACACCGCGCAAACCTTCCCCAGCTTTATCTACCTGATCCCCGCGATCATGCTCTTTGGGGTCACGGATGTTGCCGTCGTTTTCGCGATTTTCATCTTCACCACCGTGCCCCTGACCCGCTACACCATCGAGGGCCTGCGCGCGGTCCCCCCCGAGATCATCGAGGCGGCAGAGATGTCCGGCACCTCGCGCCGCCAGCTTTTGACCCACGTGCGCCTGCCCCTCGCCCTGCCGACCATGGCGGTGGGGTTCAATCAGGCGATCATGTTCGCGTTTTTCATGGTCATCATCGCCGCCTTCATCGGCACGCAGGATTTGGGCCAAGAGCTACAGCGCACACTGGCGGGCACGGATTTGGGCAAGAATTTTGTGCTGGGCCTCAATGTCTCGCTCATGGCCCTGAGCTTTGACGCGGTCATTCTGGCATGGGCGCGGCGGCGCAAAGCTGCATTGGGGCTGGCCTGATGGGGGCGATCTATGAGCATCCTTTTGAACATCCGTGGGAACGCAACGGCATTCGCACCCCCGGTCTGCCGATCCTGCCTATAGGGGTCGAGCGTCATCCGATCCCCGGCGGTGGGTCGCGGGTGGTTGAACTTTTCGCGGGGGATGAAATCAGCCTGCTCGACAAAGAGGGGTTGCAACAGGGCGAATTGGTGTTTTTCGCCCCCAATCGCCGCTCGGATGCGGCCATGCTGGGCCGACAAGGGCATGGGCGGCCCGAGGCAACCATCGCCACGCTGGCCAATGGCACGCCTTCGGGGCAAAAGGTGCTGGGCGCGCTGAAAACCGCGGGCTTCGCCCTTGAAGAGGGCGAGGCGATCCCCGTTTTGGGCAATGGCTCGCGCGCCGGTGACTTTGAGCAGATGACCTGTAGTTGCGACGGGCTTTTGATCGCGACTGCAACCGGCGGCCCGATGCGGCCCGAGGCGCAAAACGCCCCCAGCGAGTTGATCCTCTATATCCGCCGCGCCAATCCCAAACGGGCCAAAGACGCGCTGGCCCCGCCGGAC
>CAYLLD010000113.1:0-8756 GCA_964384315.1 uncultured Rhodobacterales bacterium
ATTACGACGATCAAGCCCAGCTATGGCGGCGCGGGGAATACATCCCCATGACCCTCAGCCCAATCCTCGCCCGTGGTGGCAGCGTGGGCGTGACCAAGCTTGTTCCAGAGAATTAGCCGCGCAAGACAGGCGCCCGATCGGCAATCGATTACGCTAGGCCCCAAAGCCTCGGCCCTCGCTGATCCAATTCGCGGCACGCGCGGCAAAGAGGCCCCCTAAGAATTGGAGCAGCGCTGGCGAAAACTGGCGCTGCTTTTTTACGCGCTGATGGCAGATGAACGGGTCTTTGGATTTTCAGTTGAGAATTTTCAGTTGACTCGCATAAATTATGTAATAATGTAATTACATGATTACTAATGATGACATGGACGCAATCTTTCACGCACTGGCCCATAACACGCGCCGGACCATGCTGGATTATCTGCGCGATAGGCCGGGCATGTCGGTCGGCGATCTAGCCAAGAACTTTGACGTCAGCCGCATTGCGGTGATGAACCATCTGGCAGTTTTGGAAAAAGCCAATCTCATCACCTCTGAGAAAGACGGGCGCACCCGGCGGCTTTATCTCAATGCGATGCCCATCCAAGACATCCGCGACCGTTGGGTCGACAGCTATTCCGCCCATTGGGCCGAGCGGGTGAACATCATCAAACACGCGGCCGAGGCCGTTGAGCGTAAGGCCAAAAGGAGAGACGAGGATGTCTGAACCGATCTATGCCAAAGCCAATATCAACCGCACCTTCATCAAGGCGCCCATTGAAACCGTTTGGTCCACCTTGGTGGCCACTGACATATCCTTGCCGTTCTTTTTTGGCTCGATCTGTCAAACCAAAGACGGTCTAAAGCCGGGGGCATCCTACCGCATGGTGCACCCAAACCAAAAACTCGCAATGGTGGTGGGCGAGGTGATCGCCTTTGATCCGCCCCACATCTATTCCCACACATTTCAGATGACCAACATCGACGAACCGCCGTGCAAGGTCACCTATGCTTTGCATGAAAAAGAAGGCGGAACTGAGTTCACCTTGACCATTGAAAACGCAATTGAAGGTGGCAAGCTTTACAAAGAAATGGCGGGCGCTCAGGGCTTTATCGGCGGCAACCTCAAGGCACTTTGCGAAACCGGAAAGCCCGCATTTACCGGGCGTATGGTGGGGGTCTTGAGCCCAGTTTTTGGGCTATTCGCAAAACGGTCTCAGCGGATTGAAAACTGGCCGCTTGGGTGAGGCCGAGTGGGGCGGTAAACGCCGCCCCTCAAGCAAACAACTCGCGGCATAGCTCCAGCGCATCGACAAAAGCATCGACCTCGGCTTTGGTGTTATAAAGCCCAAAGCTGGCGCGGCAGGTGGCGCTGACGCCTAGGTGGGTCATCAGAGGTTGAGCGCAGTGGTGGCCCGCCCGCACCGCGATGCCCCGCTGATCCACCACCGTGGAGATATCATGCGGGTGGCCGTGGCCGTCTATGGTGAACGAGAAAATCGCGCCTTTGTTCGGGGCTTGGCCTTGCAGGTTCAGCCAGTTCAGCGCCTTGAATTTATCGGCGGCATAATCGCGCAGCTCAGCCTCATGGGCCGCGACATTCGCCATGCCAAGACCCTCAAGATAGTCAATCGCCGCGCCCAGCCCGATCATTTGCACAATCCCCGGCGTGCCAGCCTCGAATTTATGGGGCGGATCGTTGTAGCTGATCGCGTCCTTGCCGACCTCGCGGATCATATCGCCGCCGCCCATAAAGGGCTGCATCTGCGCCATGATCTCGCGGCTGATATAAAGCGCGCCGGAGGCCGAGGGCCCATAGAGCTTGTGGCCAGTGACCGTGTAAACATCCACGCCCAGATCGGCGACATTCACGGGCATATGCACCGCCGCCTGCGAGCCGTCGATCACCGTGACGATGCCCCGCGCGCGCGCCTGGGCGGCGATGGTTTTGATATCGACCACCGTGCCCAGCACGTTCGACATATGGGTGAGCGCCAGCATTTTGGTCTTTGGCCCCATGGCCTCGATCACCTTGGCCGGATCAAGCGCGCCGTCTGGCTCAACATCGATCCATTTAAGCACAACCCCTTGGCGCTCGCGCAGAAAATGCCACGGCACGATATTGGCGTGATGCTCCATGACGCTCAGGATAATCTCATCGCCGGCCTTCAGATTGGGAATGCCCCAGCCGTAAGAGATCAGGTTGAGCCCCTCGGTCGAGCCCGAGGTAAAGATGATCTCATCCTCATGGGGCGCGCCCAAAAACCGCGCCAACTTGCCGCGCACGGCCTCGTAATTCTCGGTGGCGAGGTTCGAGAGGTAATGCAGCCCGCGGTGCACATTGGCGTATTCGTCCGCATAGGCGCGGGTCACCGCATCGATCACCGCTTGGGGCTTTTGCGCCGAGGCCCCATTGTCCAGATAGATGAGCGGCTTGCCGTTCACCTCGCGCGACAGGATCGGGAAATCCTTACGGATGGTCTCAAGATCAAACATGGCAGCACTCATATGGTTACTCATACGGTCGGCACCAAACCCAGTGCCATAAAGACAGATAGGAGCGCAGAGAGGAAAATAAAGGCGGAAAGCATCACACCCAAGATCGTCAGGAACAGGCTTCGAAACCCATGCAAAACCTGCACAAAAATCGCAAAGACCACAAAGAGCACACCATACATCACAAAGAGCAGAAAATACGCGATGGGCACGTCCATGGCGGCCAGCACCTGCAGTGGGATCAGCGGGACCAGCGCAATGCAGCTATGCCATACCACTGCTTTGAGCGCGTCGGTATTGCTGCCACGCCCCCCCATGATCCGTCCGACAAACCCGACACAAAGGGCCGTCCCGATTGTGCTTACAAAGCCAATGATCGCGAGGGGCACAGGGGAAAAATGAAAATACCCCGCTTGCGCGCGCTCAATCCGCTCGGCGTCCCCGACAAACAGCATATCAAGCAGCGCGCCAGTGATCGCAGGTAGGCAGGCGCATAGGGCTGCAAGCAGCACAAGCGTGCGCTCTTCGATCGCAAAGCGCAGGACCATCGCGATGACCTCACGCGGCTTAAGATAGGAATTTAGAACAAGCTGGAGCATTTGCCCCCCCACTTAGGTAACACGCTAGTTGGTCTTCTTACTTCTGGCCTTGGGCGCGCGATTGCAACGGAAAACCGATGCGCAGCCATCGTGCCGATGCCCAATCACGCCGATACCAAGGTAAAGCCGTAAAGCACGAGAACCACGGTGATGAGAAAGAGAAACACGCCGATTTGCGAAAACCCCTCGGATTGCGCGATCCCCGTGGCCCATATCCACAGCCAAATCAAGAACACAGGCACCGAAACCAGATTGCTCAGGTGCGATAGGGCCGTGAGGCTAAGCGCTTGCAGGATCAGCGCCTGCACCAGCATCAAGGGCAAAAGCAGCAAGAGCGACCAAAACAGCGAGACCCGCGCGCCAAAATGCGTGCCCGTGCCGCCAAAGGTATAACCCGCCACAAGGCGGCTCACCGCCGCAACCCCGTAAAGAAACAGCGGCCCAAAAAACATCAAGCCGACAAAGCGGCCAATGACGATGCCCGGCAAGAGCATCCCATCGTCGAAAAACGCGTCTGTGCGCAGGGCGGCAGGTATGCTGGCCACAAAGGCAAGAAAGCAAAACAGCGCCGCATAAGCCAAGAGCCGTTCTTCGCCGAAGCCTGCGCCAAGTTGCCCAGCAAAGGATTGGCGCAGCCCCGCATAGGCGCGGAAAATCTGGCCGACGAACGAGGGGCTCTTAGCCAGGTTAGCCTTAGCTTTCGGTTGCGCCTTTGCAGGGGGCTTGGTCGCACGGGGCTTAGTCACACGGGGCTTAGTCACACGGGGCTTGGCCGCCTTTGCGGGCGGCTTTTTGGCCGTCTTACTGGCCCCCGTCTTACCCGTCGTCTTACCCGTTGTATTTGCTTTGCGCGCCATCAAAAGAGCCTATCAAACGCTCTCAAGAAAACTCTCAAGGCCGCTCAGGACAAGCTGCCCCAGAGCCTCATCAGCAATTTCCTCAATCGCCTCGGCCAAGAACGACAGCACCAGCATATTCCCAGCAACCGCCGCCGGAATCCCGCGCGAGGTCAGATAGAACAACTGGTCCTCATCCACCGAACCACAGGTCGAACCGTGGGAACAGGCCACATCATCGGCGTAAATCTCAAGCTCGGGCTTGACCAAAAACTGGCTGTCATCATCGAGCAAGAGGCCCTGCGAAATCTGATACCCATCGGTCTTTTGCGCGCCCGGATGCACCAAAATCTTGCCTTGGAACACGCCGGTCGCGCCGTTTTTCAGCACCTTTTTAAACACCTGACGGCTTTCACAATTCACCGCATCATGGGACACAAAAACCGTGTCGTCATGGTGGAACGCCGCATCGCCATAGGCTGCCCCCGCGATGGTCGCATGGGCGTCATCGCCGGTGAAATCCACCACGGCGTCGTTGCGGGTCAAAACCCCGTTGAGGGCAAGGGTGAAGGATTTGAACGTGCTCTCGCGGCCCAAACGGGCAAAAATCGACGTCATGGCTTGGCGCTCGGCTGTGGGGCCTTGCACGCGGATGTGGTGGAACTGGGCACTCGGGGCGACCTCGACCTCCATATTCACGCTGGAGCGCGCCGCAGGCAGACCCTCTTCCAAAAGCGTCACCGAAGCGCCCTCATCGAGCCGGATCACATGGTGCAGGTTTGCCTGCCCGCCGTTCGACAGATAGCGCAGCCGGATCGGCTTGTTCGCCGTGCCCGTGACGTGGATCAGCACACCCTCAGAGGCAATCTGCGTGGTCAGCGCCGCAAGCGCGCGCTCAACGGGGGCTTGGCCCGCCGCCTCAAGGGTCCCCATCAGATCGCGGGCGGGGTGCAGATCAAGCGCACCCGCAGCACTCAGCAATTCAATGGTCGCGCCAGATAGCTCAAGCGCATCCGAAGCGCTTGCGTCAAAAACCCCATCAACAAAGGTCAGGGTCAGCGCGTCAGCGCCGTCGAAAAAGGCCGCCTCACCTGTCTTGGTCGTGAAAGCAGGCTCAGCGCCCGTGAACCCATCCGGCTTGGTAAAGCGCCAATACTCATCCCGCGCCAAAGGCAGGCCCAGCGCCGCAACACGCTCGCGCGCCGCGCGGCGCACAGTGCCCAGCCAGCCCTTGCCCTCATCCGCGGGCAGATGCGCCAAAAACCCATCGGTCAGCGCTTGTTTTGCAGCCGTCAAACCCATCAGGCGACCTCGGCCAGAATATCGGCATAGCCGTTGTTTTCGACCTCAAGCGCCAGTTCCGGCCCGCCGGTTTTCACGATCCGCCCATTGGCCAGAATATGCACCACATCGGGTTTGATGTGATCCAAAAGCCGTTGGTAGTGGGTGATCACCAGAAAGCCACGCCCCGCATCGCGCAGGGCGTTCACCCCATCCGAGACCAGTTTCATCGCGTCAACATCCAGACCGCTATCGGTCTCATCAAGGATGCACATGCGCGGCTCAAGCATGGCCATTTGCAGAATTTCGTTGCGCTTTTTCTCGCCGCCCGAAAAACCGACATTCACCGGCCGTTTCAGCATATCCGCGTCGATTTTCAGCGCCTTGGCCTTTTCGCGCACGACCTTCAGGAACTCGCCCGCCGACAATTCATCCTCGCCGCGCGCCTTGCGCTGCGCGTTCACCGCTGTGCGCAAAAAGGTCATATTGCCCACGCCGGGGATTTCCACGGGGTATTGAAAGGCCAAAAACAGCCCCTGCGCCGCGCGCTCTTCGGGGTCCAGATCCAGCAGATCCGCGCCGCCCAGCGTCGCGCTGCCTGCGGTGACCTCATAGCCCTCACGGCCCGCGAGCACATATGACAGCGTCGATTTGCCCGACCCGTTGGGGCCCATGATCGCATGCACTTTACCCGCCTCAACGGTCAGATCGACGCCCTTGAGGATTTGCTTTTCTTCTTCTTCCAGCCCGACGTGCAGCCCTTTGATCTCAAGCATGTGCTTATCCTATTGTCACCGATGTGCCCGAAGCGGACACCATCAGCATGTTGTTGATAACTTCGTAATCCAGATCGACGCCCACGACCGCGTTGCCGCCTGCCGCTTTGGCGCGATCTTCCATTTCGCCAAGGGCGGTGGCCCGCGCCTCGCCCAGTGCTTTTTCGTAAGAGCCCGAGCGCCCGCCAACGATGTCAGTGATCGAGGCAAAGATGTCGCGAAACACATTCGCGCCCAAAATCGCCTCGCCCACGACGACGCCGTGATAGGCGGTGATTGATTTGCCCTCAACGGAGGGTGTGGTGGTGACGATCATATTTTTGTCAGCAGTCATGCGTTATCCGTGGTGGGCGCAGGCACCCTAGCCCACGCTCCCCTCAAGCGAGATCGCCACGAGGCTTTGGGCCTCCATCGCGAACTCCATCGGCAGCGCCTGCAGCACCTCTTTGCAAAAGCCGTTCACCACAAGCGCAACGGCCTCTTCCTCGTCCATCCCGCGTTGGCGGCAATAGAACAGCTGATCATCGTCCACTTTGCTGGTGGTCGCCTCATGCTCGACGCGGCTCGAATTGTTCTTACACTCGATATAGGGCACCGTATGCGCCCCGCATTTATCGCCAATCAGCAGACTGTCACACTGCGTATAATTCCGGCTGTTCTTGGCCTTGGGATGCATCGAGACCAGCCCGCGATAGGTGTTTTGCGCCACCCCCGCCGAAATCCCCTTCGAGACGATCCGCGACTTGGTGTTTTTGCCCAGATGCACCATTTTCGTGCCGGTGTCCGCCTGCTGGTGGTTGTTGGCGATGGCGATGGAGTAAAACTCGCCCTGACTGTCATCGCCGCGCAAAATACAGCTAGGATATTTCCACGTCACCGCCGAGCCCGTCTCGACCTGCGTCCACATCACCTTCGAGCGATCACCACGGCAATCCGCCCGTTTGGTCACAAAGTTGTAAATCCCGCCCACGCCGTTTTCATCGCCGGGGAACCAGTTTTGCACCGTCGAGTATTTCACCTCGGCGTCCTCAAGCAGCACAATCTCAACCACCGCCGCATGCAGCTGGTTGGTGTCGCGCTGGGGCGCAGTGCAGCCTTCGAGATAGCTCACATAAGCGCCCTTATCGCAGACGATCAGCGTCCGCTCGAACTGGCCGGTGTTCTCGGCATTGATCCGAAAATAGGTCGATAGCTCCATCGGGCATTTCGTGCCTTCGGGGATATAAACAAACGAGCCATCCGAGAAGACCGCCGAATTGAGCGTGGCATAAAAGTTGTCGGACTGAGGCACAACCGTGCCCAGATATTTCTGAACCAGTTCCGGATGATCCTTGATCGCCTCAGAAATCGAGCAGAAAATCACCCCCGCCTCGGCCAGCTCGTCCTTAAAGGTCGTGCCCACGGACACACTGTCAAACACCGCATCAACCGCCACCTTGCGGCCCTCGGCTGGGGCGCTTTCAGCGCCTTCGACACCTGCGAGGATCATCTGCTCTTTGAGCGGGATGCCGAGCTTTTTGTAGGTCTCTAAAAGCTTGGGATCGACCTCATCCAGCGACTTGGGCTTTTCCAGCATCGAGGCCGGTTTGGCGTAGTAATACTGGTCCTGAAAGTCGATTTGGGGGTAATTCACCATGGCCCACTCGGGCTCTTCCATCTCAAGCCAGCGCTTATAAGCCGCCAAACGCCAATCCAGCATCCACTGCGGCTCGTCGTTTTTCTCAGAGATCAGGCGCACGATGTCCTCGGACAGGCCCTTGGGCGCATATTCCGTCTCAATCTCTGTCGCAAAGCCGTATTTATAGCGCTCACCAACGGAACGCACCGCATCAACGGTGTCCTGATCGACCCCATCTTTGACTTGAACTTCTGCCGCCTCTGCCATCGTTTCCTCCGTCATGCCGCCTTCTCTTTCCAGCGGCGATGCGCTTTTATCCATGTGTGGGCAAAGCCCGTGATCTCGTCTTGGGTCGTCGTGGGGCCCAGAGACACCCTGATGGCCGAAGCCGCCTCAATGGCGTCAAACCCCATCGCGCGCAAGACCCTGCTTTCCTTGACCTTGCCACTAGAGCAGGCCGAGCCCGCGCTGATCGCAAACCCCGCGAGGTCCATTTGCATCACCTGCGTCTCGCCCTTCCAGCCGGGCGCAATCACGCAAGAGGTATTGGGCAGCCGCGCCGCATCCTTGCCCACAAATATAGTATCGGGCAGCGCGCTCGCCACCATGTCCTCGAACATATCGCGTAATTTTTCGACCTGCGCCCAAACCCCCGCCTCAAGATCGCGTTTGGCCGACGCAGCCGCCGCGCCAAAACCCGCAATCCCGATGACGTTTTCGGTGCCAGAACGGCGCCCCATCTCTTGGCCGCCGCCACGCAGCCTTGGCCCGATGTCAATACCCTCGCGCACGATCAAAGCCCCAACGCCCTTGGGACCGCCCAGCTTATGGGCCGAGGCCAACCGAAACGATGGCGGTACTTTTTCAGGCGTCACGGGCATCTTACCAAGCCGCTGCACCAAATCGCATATGGTGCGGAAATAACGCGTCCCGTGGGTAAGGTAATGGCACTTAAACTCTTCGATAACGTCGTGACAAATTCCGGTCTCACTATTGGCCGCCGATAGCGCGAGGGTATCAGGCCCGTAGGGCACATCGCCCTTCGGCGTGCCCGCCTCAAACATATCAAGCCACCGCTCAAGCGCCGCAGGATCGACCTGACCGTCACGCCCAAGCAGCGACGGGGCCCGCCGCGTTGTCCAAGCCGCCACGCAGCATCCAAAACCAAGAG
>CAYLLD010000113.1:8766-9126 GCA_964384315.1 uncultured Rhodobacterales bacterium
ATGACCGACATCGCGAAATGACACTTGGCGCAAGGTGTCTTGCGCCACCAAACCACCATCGCGCGAGGCCGATGCCGCCAAAGCCGCCGCCTCGGTTGCCCCGCTGGTGAACACAACCTCGGCAGGCGTGCAGCCTACCAAATCCGACACCTGCGCCCGCGCCTGTTCAACCAAAGCTTTGGCCGCGCGGCCCTCTGCATGAACGCTCGACGGGTTGCCCACCACATCCATCGCCGCAACCATAGCGGCGCGCGCCTCTGGTCGCAGGGGCGCGGTGGCATTCCAGTCGAGGTAAACGCGTTCACTCAAGGGGTCAAAACATCCACTTTTGGGTCAACTGCAATTCTTGCCCAGTTCGTT